>JAFZFT010000121.1 GCA_017555765.1 Clostridia bacterium
CAGATATCGTGGTTATGTTTATGACAGCGAGACAGGGCTTTATTATCTGCAGAGCAGGTATTATGACCCTGAAACAGGAAGATTCTTAAATGCGGATGATGTGGATTATATAGGAATTAGTGGAACGGTTATTAGCTTCAATTCGTTTGCCTATTGTGGAAACAATCCAATAATGTATGTTGATCCAACCGGATATGGGAGAACTTATGTTATTTACTACAATAATCCAGGTAGTGGTTTCTATGCTCAAGCTATGAATTCTCCATACTATAACAGAAAGAGCAAGAATGTATACATGATAAGTGTTACAAGCAATCAAGACTTTATTAATGCATGGAATAGTATGAGCGGCACAATCGATTATGTTTATCTATATCTGCACGGAGATAAGGGTTTTCTTTACTTTAAAGACTAAAGTCTTAGTTTTTCGGGAAAACAAAGTTTTAGTAGTTTGAATTCCAAGAAAGTTAAAAAAGGTGTTTATTTATTCAGTTGCAAAGGCGGAGCTGGCAGCGAAGGCAATAATGTGGCATGGATGTTTGCAAAGTTGACAAGTTCAAAAGTATATGCTTGTACTGGAAGCGTTTCGTATTCTAAAATTTTTGGTAAGTACTATGCTAGAAAAGCGTGGGACTGGGGAATTATCAAAACATTTTATTATCAGAAACGATACATTTTTTTTGGTGCAAATATTGCAAAAAGTGATGCAGGACAATGGTGAAAGAGAGGGGCTGAAATTATTGAAAAAAATCATTTGGATATTGAGTGCAATTATAGTTATTGTTGTTATTTTATTAGGAGTGATTTATTTGCGACAGGATAAAGTAAATATGGATTTGGTAAAAAAAGCTGAGGTATATTTTCAATATGGGAATACTGATGCGATAAATCAGTTGAGCGATAAAGAGATGGAGTCTGTTAAAACTATTCTTAACGGGAAGAAATTGTATAAGGATAATCTTTCTTGTGGTTTTAGTGAAGCCGTATCTATTAAATTTGACGATGAACAAACCTTCTGTATTGCCCGGGATACTTGTCCAATAATATACTTTGAAGAAAAAAATAGATACATCAGGCTTACGGAAAACGAAAAAACTCAATTGTATAATTTATTAGAACCATATGGCTTTATCTTTCCCTGCGTATGAAAAATATCAGTGAGTACAATCAGGGGACGGTTAGCGTGAAAACCAAGCCGTTAACCCCTGAAAAATGAAAAACAGCCCAACTCGGCGGTGCTAACCCCACCGCCGAGACTCCCTCAGTCCTTACGGACAGCTCCCTCATAGAAGGAGCCGTTAATTGCCTTCCTCCCTGAGGAAGGTGGCAGCCGTCAGGTTGACGGAAGGAGTAAATTGCATAAAAAATAACCGCTCAGTCGAGCGGTTGTTTTTTTTATTGCCTTTGTATTTGTTATGAAAGCACGCCTGTTGCACTGCAGGTGATTTGAATATCACAATCAACGGTTTTTGTAGTGATTCCAAGAAAATATCGTTTCACTATAATATTACCTAATGCTTTATTACCTGTTTCGGAGGTGGTTGCTGATTTTACTTTCCAATTTGAGTCATAAACTGAATAAGATATACTTGAATCTGTGCAAGTGGCCGAAGTTCCTGTGTAGGTAAATGTTCCTCTAAGTGTGGCTCCCCAAAGTGGCTCCTCATCGGAACTGTAGTATGTCATAGATTTAGAACCGGTTTTAACATGAGTTGCATATGTAGATGTTTGGTTTGTATCTTCTGCAATTGTAACAATTATGTAGGAACCATCTTCAAAATATATGGTTGTTTCATTTGAGGGGGTGTTTGATGTGTCTGTAACAGCATAAGTGTTTATACCGAGTGAAAATACTAAGATAATAGCCAATATGATGCTAAATAATTTTTTCATATGATTTCTCCTAATCGTTTATTAAAGGGGTTTATTCTAAGATATAGTGTGTCTCTTCTGTGATTTTTTCATAATTTTCAAATCCATTGTGTTCATTGTTAGCACTTGTTGCCTCAAATATAATAATAAAAGCAAACATCAGCAAAGCAACAATGATTCCGACAATCACTGCCTTCTTTATCCTCACAGCCTTTGCGATCTTCTTCGGATCAGACTGTGATAAATAAGTCTGTGCCATTTCTTCAGGAGTACCGAAGTGACTGTAAATATCGGAAATATCCTTTACACCCTTGACCTCTGCGTAATCATAGACAAAGCCTTCAATTTCACTGATGATATTTTTCTTTGCCTTATTACTGCCGACAAGGTTGTTCTGAATTTCCGAAAGGTATTTCTCTATTTCTTTTTCAATGGTACACATAAAAGCTCCTTAATCGTTGCTGACCTTATTGTTTTCTATGGCCCTTAATTTAGAGTGTGAGTTACGGTCAAGAATGAGAGAAATGCCAAGAGTTATTTCGTCGTACTCGTTAAGAATTTCGTCGAGATATTCTCTGCCCTTATCTTCAAGATGATAATACTTTCTTGTTCTTTTTTTACCCACAAGTTTTGTATATGACTTGATGTAACCGGCATCCACAAGTTTATACAGAATGAGGTAAAGAGTACCTTCAAGCATAGTGAATCGGCCACCGCTTTTTTCTTCCATAAGCTGTGTTATCTGATAGCCGTACATATCTTCCTTACTTAAAAGGTATAGGGCGAGAACTTCTGCACACCCCCTTTTAAAATTTTCTTGATTCTGACTCATAGTAATCGATTCCTTATGATGTTTTATCATTCTTAATCCACTTTCGCTATAGCATTTTTGTTGTGTTCCGAATGACAGTTACATAATAGCAGAAATAATATTGGTTGTAAATACTTTTACTGTAAATATATTGTTGACAAATATATTTGAGGCGGGTATAATGAAATTGTCGAAAAACAGAGAAATGTGCCGACTGGGGAGGAAAGTATTGTGAAGGTTATAGATGACAAACAGGAGTTATGTAGAACAATGTGGCTTCAGCATAGTGATGAACTGAAAAGATTGTGCGAACGTAAGCTCAACAGCTGCCGTGATGAAATCGACGATGTAATTGCAGATGCCTTTTATTATCTGTGCGTAAATGTTTTCGAGGGTAAAATACACACAAACACAAGCTCGTGGCTCTTTGCCGTAACCAACAATCTGATAAAGAAAAAGTACACGGAAATGAACAAAAGAAAGCAACGCCACATTTGTTTCGATGAGGCGAATATAGAACAGTACGACTGTTACAGTATTGACGACGACGTGCTTTTTGAAGGTAAGGTGTCGGAAAACATAATAGACAGCCTTAATATAGAAATTATAGATATTCTCAACCCTGCGGAACAACAGTTATATAAATATGTTTACAAAGATAAGCTGAGCCTCAGGGAAATTGCAGATAAGATGAACTTGACCTACGGAGCGATCAAAGAAAGAAATCATCGTCTCAACTTAAAAATAAAAATTATGGTTAAGGAGCATATAGAGAGCCTGGGATAAAAAAATACATTGATACAGGAATTACAGGTTCCTACTCAAGGATAGAGTTGTTTTTTTTATAATATTATATCGTATAATGTAGTTCTATGGTTTACAACTTTGAAATATATGATGATTAAGCAAATTTGTTGAAAAAGTTATAGTTTGAATGCTGAAAAATCCTGCGCCCATAAAAAGGTGCAGGATTTTTCCTTGTATAAATGTCAATCCTCTTTTGTCGTTTTGCTTTTAAAAACTTTCTTTGCTCCGGGGCGATTTGTGATTTTGTCACCGATGATTGCCATAGCTTCATCTCTGTTGTAGGCAGTAAATTCAACCTCGTATTTATCCAGTTTTCCTTTGGCTTTAAAATGAAGGAAGAAAACCCAATTAATGTCGACTAAGTGAATCTCTATTATGTGTTCCGGATAAACTATAATTTTCTCAGTGATTCTTCCGAGTTCTTCGTCATTAAAATCTGAATCCTTAAGGTCACATAAATATTTTATTCGTTCCCTGAGGGTATCTTCAACGGCTTTTTCGTTGATTTTTATTTCTTTGATAACCTTTTCTTCGTTTATAGTTTCCAGCAGTTCCTTTTTTTCATTCTTTAAAATAGCATATTGTCTGGAATAATCATCTTCCTCAATTTTACCTTTTGTGTACAAATTAAGCAATCTATCAATTGCTTCTTGCGTTTCATCAATATGTTTTTTGGTTTGTGCTACATCAAAAGCTTTTTGGGGCTTTGGTGTTTTGTGCTTTTGTCTGTACGCCTTCATAATAAGTGTAATGAGTTGTTCTTTATGAGGCTCTATGATTTCTTCCAGGATGTCATGTACCGCCATTTTCAACAGACGGTCATTGATCATTCCGCCACTGTTACAACCGTGAGCAATAACTTCACCGTTGATTTCAGTTTCCTTATATCTGCCTCTTGCATTAGCCTCAAAACAAACCCAAGCTTTGTAGGTTGTCGTTTTCTTTTTCTTGGTGCAAGAAATAAATCTTCCGCCGCATACTCCGCAAAAAACCTTCCCCGAAAGCCAATATCTGTTTGAATGCTTTATTTTCTGTTCTTCGGGCGGTTCCTTGTCTTTGAGGATGTTTTGTACCTTGTTCCATAAATCCTTATCAACTATGGGCTCATGGTGATCTTCGATTAAGCATTGAAATGATTGGCCTCTATTGTACTTTTTCTCATGCGACATTGCATCAGGGGTGTAAGTTTTACCCTGCAGGAGGTGTCCGGCATATTTTTCATTTCTTAATATGCGTAGAATTACAGTGTTTGACCAACCTTTACGATATCTTGCTGTTTTTATACCGTTTGCTTCCAACCTTCTCGCAATTACATGGGTTCCGTCGCCGTTAGCAAACCATTCATAAATCTTGCGGACAATTTCAGCTTCGTCTTCTATTATCTTGTAGTATTGTTCGTCTTTTTCATTTTTCTCAATACGATATCCAAGCATTTCTCTACGACCGAAAGTAACACCCATCTGCATTTTCATCTGATGGCCGAATTTTACACGTTTAGAAGTGCTTCGACTTTCGTTTTCTGCTTGCACAACAAAGGCAGAAAGCTTTTCATAGTCGTTTTCGTTTAAGCTGTTAAGTCCTTGTGCTAAAAAGTAAACGGCAACATTATATTTTTTTAATTCTTTAACGATACTTAAAGCATCTATAATGTTTCTGGAGAATCGTGATACATCTTTGGTGATAATCAGATCAACTTGTCCTGATTTAGCAAGATTAATCATTTTCAAAAAATCTGTTCTGTTTTTTAATGATGTACCGCTGATTCCCTTGTCGGAAAACAATTCGAAGGATATCCAGTTTTTGTGCATTGCACGCAATGAATCGAAATATTTTTGCTGCATTTCAGCACTGTTAATTTGATCCTTGTCATCGGTACTTACTCTGCAGTAAGCAAAAACACGTAAAGGGGTAGTGAAGTCATATAAAATATCTGTGGGGTTAGGTGGTTGATAAATCTGCGGTGGTTTCGGAGCCATTTTTAAATTCCTCCATAAATTCTTTACGTTCTATGTATTCTACTATTGAATCTGCTAAGCCTGAAAAGAACAGATCTAAATCACCGATGTTAGAGAAGTATTCATCGGCATTAATTATCATCTTGAAGACCTCTTCCTGCGTTAAGGTTATATTACCATTATACTGGCGGGCTTCATTTAATATGTTGATAAGATCCTCAGATGAAATTGTTAAAGATGACAGTTTGTCGGACTGATTCGGCAAACAGTTCTTGGTGAAGTTTGAAAATACTTCTTTGTTTCTTTCGCTTATAGCTTTTTTGAATTCGAGATCAACTTCTGCCTTCGGTTCGCCGGTCGAGTCTAAAAGAGCGGAAGTAATTTCCGGTGTGCCGTAATCAATGAATTCCGGAAACGATAAATTGTCAGGGTGCTTGTTTAAATAATCACATACTTTATGCTTGTGTTTTTCGATGATGTGTTTTTTTGTATCTATCGATAAATTTCTTTCTCTCATTATAATCATCAAAAATTTGCTTGGCATTAGGAATTTTATTGAATTTAGGTTCCTTATCAGCAAACTTGTTATAATCAATCCAAAGCTTAAATATTAAAGTGCCATCGAAATGAAAGGCTCTTAATGATTCTATTTCTACGCCTACAGGTAAATGGTAGTCAATATACTCGTAGAATTGTTCCAGATAGGTTTGTGTTGTCATATATATCACTCCTTAGGTCTATTATAACATAACCATTTAAAAACTCCAATCGGTACCGAAGAGCTCGGTCACCTTGAGATGGTGGGTACCCTCGTTTATCAGCTCACGAAGAACCTTTCAATTGAAGAAATCAAAAAGGGTGGCTACGATGCCTACTTTGTTGACCACACCACGGGAGTATATCCCCAGAGTGCGGGCGGCACACCCTGGAGTGCAATGGGAATGCAAAGTAAAGGCGACGTCATCACCGACCTTCACGAAAATATGGCGGCAGAGCAGAAGGCGAGAACAACCTACGATAATATCCTCCGCCTTGTGGATGACCCCGATGTGTGTGATGTAATCAAGTTCCTTCGTGAGAGAGAAATCGTACACTATCAGAGATTCGGAGAGGGATTACGAATTGCAACGGATAAGCTTAATGAAAAGAACTTCTACGCCTTCAATCCTGCATTTGATAAAACCTGCGGGAAATAATAAAAAGAGCAGATGAGGGAATCCTCATCTGCTCTTTAACATGCAATAATTATTTTTTTGCTAAGATTTTCTCTGCTTCTTCAGCTGAGATTTCCTTCATTGTTTCGCCGCAGCACTTGATGCCACAGTTAGCACAGGTGCAGTCGATTAAAACCTTTACCATAGCACCGCATTTTTCGCAAAGTACGATTTTCTCCATTGTTACACCTCCTTATTGGTTGAATCTTTTGAAAAGGCTGATCAATTCGTCGATGGTATCCAAGTCGCCGTTTTCCAGATCTCTTGTTACACAGGTATATAAATGATTTTCCAGAATGAGAGTCGACAGACTTTTGACGGAGCTCTTAACTGCTGACAGCTGAACGAGTACATCATTACAGTATGCGTCGTTCTCGATCATTTTAGTTATTCCGTTTATCTGCCCGCTTATTCTGTTGAGTCTGTTTATTATCAGCTTTTTCTCGTCGGGGCTTCTTTTAGTTTTTTTGTTGCAACAATTATTATCCATAAATCCACCTCCTGAAAGCATAATATACCCCGAGGGGGTATATTGTCAACAGGGGGGTATATTGTATTTTCATACCACAGCAGGCTTGATTTTTGTAAGCACTTTGTAATAGTCCGTATGTATAATAGCTGTTAAAAGGAGTTGATAAAATGAAGTTTAAAAAATTGATTTCAATCGCAATGATATTAATTATGATTTGTACGTGCTTTTGTGCCTGCGGTGATTCTGACTCTTCGGTTCAGACGGGTGCCGATGGGGGTGGCTCTTCAGACGGTACACAGAATACGGTTGCGACACCTGTTGAAATTGAGAGCGACGGCGGAGTTGTGCTTGTAGGTAAGATTGTTTTTGATGAAGACGAATGGTGCTTTCAGCCTGAACAGCCTCTTGATATAACATTTGAGTACATAATTGATAATCCGTCCGTATTCACAGAGCAGACAGAAATAAAAATGTTCGATCCCAAAACTGACGGAGTGGAAAAGGCGGTTTATATCGGACAAACCGTGACAGCTGAAGGTACATTCAGCTTTTACCGTGATGATTTTGAAACCTTGTATTTTTTACCCTACACAATCACAATAGGTAAAAATGCTGCAGGTAGCTATAGTGCTCCCGGGTTGATGCCTCCGGACGAGCCTGAAAATCTTTACGATCCTTCAGTACCTTTGCCTAAATATATGGATGCTATGATTGTTGACGGTGAGTATTATTACAATGCGTTTATGCTCTCTGAAGAAACTCTTGAATTTATGGGCAACGGCTTTGCGGATTTCTATGTGGGCTTTGTAGATGCTTTTCTGAATTATCAGACAGAACTTCCGTGTCCGGATAAGAGATATGCGGAAATGCTTTCTACCGTAATATTCGACGAATTCCCGCTTTACAATGCGTGTGCAGAGCCTTTTGAATTCTTTAAGCATTATGACGCTGAAAAGGGTACGGTCTCTATTGAGTACAAGTACAGTAAAGAAAAGTTTGATGCGGTCAAGGAAGAGTTTTTTGTTGCGGCAAATAAGCTTTTGACTGCCGCAAAACCCGGTCAGACAGATGAAGAAAAGGCAAGAAACATTTATCATGCAATTGCAACAACAATGACTTATGATTCCGGTGCGTTGGAAGAGCTGGAACGCAAGGAAAACTACTATGCGTATCTTAATAACAGCGGTGTGTGTATCACATTTGCAAATGTGTATAACCAGCTTCTTACCAGAGTCGGAATCAGAACCACATTGGCACATTGCGACAATGAAGATACAGTAGGACACACTTGGTCTGTTATAACCTTAGACGGAAAACAGTATTTCTGTGATCCTACCTATGAATTATCTTATGACGGCGGTAGCGGATACAGATTTTTCGGTATGAATTACGCAGAGAGAATTGCAGACGGTACGGGTGCAACGGGTATCCGTTACGGAAGGTACTACATTTATCCATTGGATCCGGAAATGATAGCACCTGAGTCGCTGAGCCGATAAATAATATTTGAAAAAAACAGTCGGGATTTTTCCCGACTGTTTTCGTTATATGTTAGTCTGTCTGATAATATCCTTGAGGCAGTCTGCACTCTTATGAAGAGCGAGAATTTCAGCATCTGTGAGGGGGAGCATAACCTTGCTGTGTGCACCCTTGTGGCCTACAACTGTGAGAAGGCTCATTGCAACATCGTCAATGCCGTATTCGCCGTGAAGCATTGTTGCAACGGTCATTGTGGTGTCGATACCGCTGAGAAGGCATTTACAGATATGGCATACTGACATTGAAACTGCGTAGAAGGTTGCGCCCTTTCTTTCGATAACTCTTGCACCTGATTTGCGTACATATTCCTCAACTTCATCGAGGTTGAGCTCGGGCGGGATAACAATACCTGATCTTGTGAAGGAGTTGCCGTACTCTGCTACGGGTACGTTTGAGATGTTGGCAATTGACCAGGGGATAACTGATGAATCACCGTGCTCACCGAGTACATAAGCATGTACATTCTGCTGGCTGATTGAGAAGTGCTCAGCAAGGCGGCTTCTGAGTCTTGAGGTGTCAAGGATTGTACCTGAACCGATGATTCTTTCCTCGGGAATGCCTGACCACTTACAGAAGGCGTAGGTGAGAATATCAACAGGATTGCTTACGATAACATAGGTTGCATCGGGTGCGTACTTTGTGACCTGAGGAATGATGCTTCTGAGTATATCAAGGTTTGTCTGTGTAAGGTCGAGTCTTGTCTGACCGGGCTTTCTGGCCACACCTGATGTGATGATGACAATGTCCGAATCTCTTGCATCTGCATAGCTGCCTGCGTAAATTGAGCAAGAGCCGCAGAAGGGTACACCCTGACGGATGTCAAGAGCCTCGCCCATAGCCTTGTTTGTGTTTACGTCAATCATAACGATGTCGCTTGCGATACCCATTGTAGTGAGTGTGTATGCGATTGTTGAGCCTACACTACCGGTACCGATTATTGTTATCTTATTCATAAGCAAAACCTCACTTGAAAAATTTCATTGAATATTATTGCAGATTTTAAGATAAATGTCAATATTTGCTGTTATGCACCATACTGATATCGCTATGCATAAGAGGGTATAGAATAAAAAGGCTTTGCACTTATTTGTGACAGATACATAACGGACATAAATTTCCTCTTGCCAACAGACTTGAAGCTGTGATATAATTATATGAGTTTATTTTCAGGAGGTTCTGATATGTACTGTGATTTACATACCCATTCCACTTGCTCCGACGGTGCGGATACTCCCACTGTGCTTGCAGAAAAGGCTGCTGAAGCCGGACTTTCCGCGGTTGCTCTGACCGACCATAATACAACTCGGGGACTTGATGAGTTTCTTTCAGCCTGTGAAAAGCAGGGGATAGTCGGAGTGCCGGGGGTAGAGCTTTCCACTTATTATAAGGGTACGGAATTTCATATTTCTGCACTCTTTGTCAAAAAGGAGTTTTACAACGATATAATGCTCAAGGTTGAGCGGTTTCAGGTTTTAAAAGAAAAGAGTAACATTGAAATCTGCGAAAGACTCGCCGCTGACGGATATGATATTTCATACAGTGATATCAAAGAAAAATATCCTGACAGCCGTATAAACCGTTTCCATATTGCCGAAAAACTTATGGAAACAGGTGTTGTGTCCTCTGTAGATGAGGCTATGAAGGGTCTTCTTTCGGATAAAAATAAGTATTACACCCCGCCAGAGAGACTTCAGTCTCTTGAAGTAGTAAGCTACATAAAGAGTATCGGTGCGATTTCTGTACTTGCTCATCCGATGATAAAGGTAGATAAGAGTATCGTTGATGAGTTTCTCAGTGAGGCAGTGCCTCTCGGCCTTGATGCTATGGAGGTAATATACACAGAGTACGACGAAGAGAAGACTCAGGAGGCTAAGCGCCTTGCTGAAAAATACGGTATTTTACCGAGTGGCGGAAGTGACTATCACGGAGTCAGTAAGCCGGGAGTTTATCTTGGCAAGGGCAGAGGAAATCTTGTTATTCCTATGGATTTCTATCGCGGACTTGCCGCAAAGTACGAACAGAGCCTTTAAAAGATATATGTCAGAATTTGGTACACTTTGTTTTATATTGTACATTTACAAAATACTGACTGCGTGTTATACTTTATAGGTTAACTACAATTAATTTTATCTCAGAAGGAGTATAAAACAAATGATTACAATAAACAGTTTGTATTGTAAGGGTTGCGGATACTGCATCGCATTCTGCCCCAAGCATATACTCGAAATGGGTAAGGAAAGGTCAGTAAGAGGCTTTTTCTATCCCGTACAGATCGACGAGAGTGCCTGCAACGGTTGCGGAATCTGCGCTCTTATGTGTCCCGAAGCTGCTATCGAAGTAGCGGACAAGAAATAAGGAGGGGAC
Source organism: Clostridia bacterium (assembly GCA_017555765.1). Taxonomy (GTDB): domain Bacteria; phylum Bacillota; class Clostridia; order Oscillospirales; family Acutalibacteraceae; genus UBA6857. Next base: position 11,035 of record JAFZFT010000121.1, read on the forward strand.
AGCTATGGAAAAAAGATTTATGAAGGGCTGTGAGGCTATTGCCGAAGCAGCAGTAAGAGGCGGTTGCCGCTTTTTCGCAGGCTATCCCATCACACCGCAGAATGAAATTCCCGAATACCTTTCATGGCGACTTCCCGAGGTTGGCGGCTCTTTTGTACAGGGCGAAAGTGAGGTTGCATCAATCAATATGGTTTACGGTGCAGCTGCAACAGGCACAAGAGCACTCACAAGCTCATCGGGCCCGGGTATAAGCCTCAAGGCAGAGGGTATATCCTACCTTGCATCAGCTCAGCTCCCCGCAGTTATTGTTAATATTTCAAGAGGCGGTCCCGGTCTCGGCTCAATCCAGCCCGCACAGTCTGACTATCTTCAGGCAACAAAGGCTCTCGGTCACGGCGGCTTCCGTACTATGGTATTTGCACCCGCAACTCTTCAGGAGGCGGTTGACCTTACCTACAATGCATGGGAGTACGCTGAAAGAGACAGAAATCCCGTACTTATTCTTATGGACGGCTGTCTCGGTGCTATTATGGAAGAGGTTGAGCTTCCCGAAATGAAGGAGCTTACCTATAAAAACACCGAAAGCTGGGATATCTCCAAGCGTAACGGCAGAGAGGAATCACATATGATTACACCGATTCTTCCCGAGGCTATGCTTGAAAAGCTCAATGCCTACAAGGGTATGACCTACAAGATGTGGGAAAAGAACGATGTAAAGGTTGAGGAGTATCTTCTCGATGATGCAGAGTACGTTGTGGTTGCATACGGTATTGCCGCAAGAGTTGCAAAGGAAGCAATAAACACTCTGCGCGAAGAGGGTTGTAAGGTCGGTATGATCCGCCCCATCACACTGTACCCCTTCCCGAAGGCAAGCCTTGATAAGCTTGATTATACCGCAGTAAAGGGTATTATCGATATAGAAATGACAATCCCCGCACAGATGAGGGATGATATAGAGCTTCAGGTCAAGGGACGTTGTCCCGTTTACGAATACGGTCGCTCAGGCGGTATTCTTCTTGACGATGAAGGTGTATACGAAGCAATTTCAGCAATCGTGAAAGGGGGTAATCAGTAATGGCTGCATATAAAAGACCCAAGTCTCTTAAAGAGATGCCTACAGCCTATTGCCCCGGTTGCCTTCACGCTCTTGCAACAAGACTTGTTGCCGATGTTATCGGTGAGCTTGGACAGGAAAGCAATGCAGTAAACGTTATTTCAGTCGGCTGCTCCGCACTTAATCTTTACTCATGGGCAGGGGACGATATCGGTGCCGCTCACGGACGTGCTCCCGCAGTTGCAACAGGTATCAAGAGATGTATGCCCGACCGCCTTGTTTTCACCTATCAGGGTGACGGAGACCTTGCTGCAATCGGCCTTGCAGAGATTATGTCTGCGGCTAACAGAGGTGAGAATTTCACCGTTATTTTTGCAAACAACCAGACCTACGGTATGACCGGCGGACAGATGGCTCCCACCACTCTTATCGGTCAGAAATCCACAACCACACCCTTCGGAAGAGATGCTCTTTCGACAGGCTATCCTATGCAGATGTGTGAGCTTATTTCCGTACTGAAGGCTCCCGCCTTCGTTGCAAGATACGCGCTCAACACACCCAAGGGTGTAATGGATGCAAAAAAGGGCATAAAGAAGGCTTTTCAGTATCAGCTTGAGGGCAAGGGCTTTACCTTTATCGAGCTTCTTACCAACTGTCCCACAAACTGGGGTATGAGTCCTCTCAAGACCTTTGAGTATATGGAAACAAACACTATCCCGTACTTTAAGCCGGGTATATTCAAAGATGTGGAGGTGCAGGAATAATGAAGCAATCCTTTGTTTTTTCAGGCTCAGGCGGACAGGGTATTATGTCTGCAGGTATTATGCTTGCTCACGCTGCAATTGATATGGGTAAGCACGCAACCTTCCTTCCCGAATACGGCCCCGAGCAGAGAGGCGGCAGTGCAAAATGTACTGTAATCATCAGTGACGATGAGATTATTTCGCCTCTCACAAAGAAATGCGACAATCTTGTTGTACTCAACAGCATTGCATATAATAAATTTGCCGACACTGTAAAGGAGGGCGGAAGACTTATCGCCAATTCCTCACTTATCCCCACGGATATTTCAAGGGACGGCATAAAATCAATCGCAGTGCCCGTTGACAATATTGCTCTTGAGGTAGGCTCCCTCAAGGTTGCAAATGTTGTTATTATCGGTGTACTCATCGGTGCAACCGGTGTTGTAAGCAAAGAGGTATTCGTAAAGAGCCTCGAGGAAAAGTTCAAGGCAAAGAAGCCTGAAATCCTTGAGATGAATATGAAGGCACTCGAAAAGGGCATTGCCTTCGGCAAGGCTTAAAATAATCAGAAAAACCGTCAGGGTATCGGGCTCTGACGGTTTTTGCATCGTTTCGAGCTTTCTCAACAGTCTAACTCTCTTGTCATAAAACAAAATCATATACAAATATTGACAATCCTATATAATGATGATAAAATTGTATGGCAAAAAATATTTCCAGGAGGACATAATAATGAAAAAAGCATTATCCGTAATTCTCAGCATTCTTATGCTTGCATCAATGACTGTTTTTGCCGTAAGCGCAGTGGACTATGAACATCCCTTTGATGCAATCGATTCGGAAACCTTCCGTATTCCTGCTCTTTACACCCTTAATGACGGTTCAGTTATTGCAGGTGTAGACATCCGTTACGGTCACGGCTCCGACTCACCCAACAACATCGACGTTGCAGTTGCTATCTCAGCTGACGGCTACACAGGTTGGGAGTACAACGTAATCAACTACTTTGACGATTATGCAGACGGTGAAACAGGCACAGACAGTGCTTCCTACATCGACTCAGCAATCGTACAGTCAAAGGAAACAAACAGAATCTTTGTTCTTGCTGACATCTATCCCTCAGGCGGCGGCTGGAAGCCCTCAGGTGCACACACAGGCTTCGTTGACGTTGACGGCGAAAAGTGCCTTCTTCTCACAGACGGCGACTATGCAGGTGACATCAGCACCTTCAATTACTACTTAAAGAATGGCGTTGTTTACAACAAGGCTGACAACACTGCAACAGAATACACAGTTGACGAAGAGTTCCGTCTTTCCAAGAACGGCGTAGCTCTTAAGATGGATCAGAAGGGTTCAGAGGGCGTTGAGGTTCAGCAGAACGTATTCTACAAGGACGCAGAGCTTTCCTGCTATCTCACATCATATCTCTGCATCAGATATTCAGACGACAACGGTGCTTCATGGAGTGCTCCTCAGCTTGTATCATCTCAGATTAAGCAGAACGGTGAAACCTTCATCGGTGCGGCTCCCGGCAGAGGTACTGTAATCAACTACAACGGCACAGAGCGTATTATCTTCTGCGTTTACGATAACACAGGCGCAATCGGTGCTCACGATCCTATTTTTGAAAACGCAAGCACAATCTATTCAGACGATAACGGTGTAACATGGTGCAGAGGCGACGAAACAAGTGTTATGCTTGGTCTTCTCAAGACAAGTGAAGCTCAGATTGTTGAGGTTGCTACTCAGGAAAACGGCAATCCCGTTCTTCGTATGTATGCAAGAAACAACTCAAACTATATCGCATATGCAGACAGCTACGACGGTGGTATTTCATGGTCAACCTTCGTACGTGACGAGGCTCTTCAGGGCACAAAGAACTGCATGTACTCTTTCATCAACACATCAAAGGTTATTGACGGCAAGAGAGTTATCCTTTCATCAGCAGGCGGCAATCTTGATTCAAGAGCTGACGGCGTTTTAAGAGTAGGTCTCATCGACGATTCAGATATCAACAACATCACAGTTGAATGGATCACAAAGTATAACCTTACACCCGGCTTCTTCGCATACTCATGCCTTACAGAGCTTTCAGACGGTAACTTCGGTTATCTCTATGAGGATGAAGCAGCTCACATTGAGTATATGATTTTCTCAGTTGATGAGGAAGGCAAGATTTCCGAAATCAACGGCAACAACTATGAGGGCAAGGTTAAGCTTACCTTCTGGCAGAAGTTCGTTAAGTTCTTCAAGGATCTCTTCAACAATTTCCTTGCATTCTTCGGAATGATGTAATCTTACAAAAAAACTGAAGCAGTCACTCGGTGTGACTGCTTTTTTTACCGCGAGAGGGTGAAAAAAGGTCAAAACGATACAAAAATCGTCGGGATTCGATGTCCCGACGATTTTTTTTGAAGCTTTTTGTGCAAATAATTCGAACAAGATAATTACAATGTTTTTTCTGTATCGTTGGTCTTGTGACTTTATCGACAGTCTGAAGCAGTCACTCGGTGTGACTGCTTTTTTTGTGTCTCAAGCTCTTGGCGAAAGTGATTTGATATACTCCGCCGGTGTAATTCCGTACTCTGCCGAAAAAGCTCTGTAAAAGCCTGCATAATCGTTGAAGCCGCAGTTAGCAGCGGCAGTAGTGGGCTTGATACCGCTTGACATCATATGCTTTGCGTGTATAAGTCTTTTAAGAGTGATATATCTGTGTGGACTTGTACCGACCGCCACATTGAAGGCGTGTGAAAGGTAATACTTGCTTACGAAAAACTCCTCTGCAATTTTTTCGAGAGATAATTTTTCGCAGTAGTGAATGTTTATATAATCAAGTACCGAAGATATAAGAGGGGAGGTTTTAGCCTCTGCGGCGGGTGAGGACTCTCTTGTGAGAGTGAGTCGGTTTATTTCAACGAGAAAGCGGGTAAGAATAGCCTGACAGGCAAGCTCACTTCCGTAATCGTTTTCACTGCTTTCCTTGAGAAGCTCCGTGAGTCTGCTGTAAAGAAGCTCCTGCTCCTTGAGAGTAAGCCTGAGAAGATTCGAGTGGCTTGGATTACTGTTATCGAAGCACCTTGTAAGGCTCACACCGTTGGAGCAAAGGTCTGCAAGGTAGTTTTTGTTTATCCACAGTACTATTCTTTCGTATTCACGCTGATAGGGAGAGATTCTCGGCTGATGAAGCTCGAGGGGATTGATCAGAAGAATATCGCCGCTTTTGAGGTCGTAGGTGTTACCCTCAACGCTGTATTCGACATTGCCGCCGATGAAAAAATACACCTCGTAAAAGTCGTGCTGATGAACGGGTACACCCTCAAACTTTGCATCGGAGTAATGGAATATCTCAAATTTATTGCTTGACATACTTTGTCTCGGGTCAAATATCTGCATAATGGAAGCACCTCGCTGCTTTGAATGAATGTGGTGGTGAAGGGACTAGGGACTAGGGAATAGGGACTGGGGGGCGGCTATATAGCTATAAAATATACAGTTATAATCCAAAAAACTAATCCCTAATCCCCAGTCCCTGATCCCTTATCCGCTATGTGAAAATAAAAGCAATCACTGTATGCTAATCATATAACAAGATTAACAATCAGTCAAGCAATTTTCACTATTTTTATTGTTAATAAAATGTGGTACACTATAAAATGTATAATAGGGTGACTATATGTTGCCTTTTTGAAAAGGAGTGAATATATGAGCGGCTTTATGACCGAGGATTTTCTTCTGTACAATGAAACTGCAAGAAGACTTTATCATGAATACAGTGAAAATCTGCCTATAATCGACTACCACTGTCACGTAAGCCCCAAGGAGATTTACGAGGATAAGAAATTCGAAAACATCACCGAGCTCTGGCTTGGCGGTGACCATTACAAATGGCGTCTTATGCGCTCCGATGGTATAAGTGAGGACTATATAACCGGGGACAAGCCCGCAAAGGAAAAGTTCCTTAAGTTTGCGGCCCTTCTTCCTAAGGCTATAGGCAATCCGATGTATCACTGGTGCCATTTCGAGCTTAAGAGATACTTCGGCTACGAGGGTGTACTCAATGCAGACACCGCCGAAGAGGTATGGGCACTTACCGAAAAGAAGCTCAGCGAGTGCGGTATGAGTGTACGCGATATTATCGAAAAGAGTAATGTTGCTTTTATCGGCACAACCGACGACCCCATTGATACTCTCGAATATCATCAGAAAATCAAGGCTGAAGGTAAGCTTAAGGCAGTTGTTGCTCCCTCCTTCAGACCCGATAAAGCACTCAACCTCAATATGGACGGCTACACCGACTATATAAAGGCGCTCGAAAAGGCTTCGGGCATTGAAATAAGCTCCATAGCCACACTTAAAGCGGCTCTCGGCAACAGAATTGAATTCTTCAACTCCTGCGGCTGTAAGGCGAGTGACCACGGTCTCAACTTCCCTGTTTACGAGGTTATGACCGAAGCAGAGCTTGATGCCGTACTTTCCAAGGCTCTTGGTGGCGAGAAGGTGAGCGATAAGGAGCTTGCCGCAGTACAGACTGAGCTTATACTCTTCTGTGCCGCTGAGTATAAAAAATACGGTTGGGCTATGCAGCTTCACTATAACTGTATGAGAAATCCCAACACAAAGATGTTCCGTAAGCTCGGACCCGATACCGGCTTCGATGTTATCGGCCCCCACAACGGCTCGGTAGCTCTTGCAAGACTTCTCGATGCAATGTACCTTAAGGATGAGCTTCCCCGTACAATACTTTACAGTCTTGACAGCGGTGATAACAGCTTCATCGATACTCTTCTCGGTGCATTCCAGCAGGAGGGTTATCCCGGTACACTTCAGCACGGCTCAGCATGGTGGTTCAACGATACAATGAACGGTATGCGCGAGCAAATGAAGAGCCTTGCCTCGCTCGGACTCTTAGGTAACTTTGTGGGTATGCTCACCGATTCAAGAAGCTTCTTAAGCTACACAAGACACGAATATTTCCGCCGCATCCTCTGCGGTATGATAGGGGAATGGGTGGAAAAGGGAGAATATCCCGATGATATAAGCACCTTAGGAAAAATTGTCAGCGACATTTCCTATAACAATGCAAAAAGATTTTTCGGTTTGGAGGAAATTATATGAAAATGTCATTCAGATGGTACGGCTATGATGATCCCGTATCATTAAGGTACATCAGTCAGATACCCAATATGAATTCAATCGTATCTGCGGTTTACGAGGTTAAGCCCGGTCAGGTCTGGCCTGAAGAATCCATCGAAAAGATGGTCAAGGAATGTGAAAAACACGGCCTTGTATTCGATGTTGTTGAGTCAATCCCCGTTTCAGAGGATATCAAGTTAGGTTCAGACAACAGAGATGAGCTTATCGAGGTTTACTGCGAAAACATCCGCCGTTGCGCAAAGTACGGTATCAAGTGCGTAACCTATAACTTTATGCCCGTTTTCGACTGGACAAGAACACAGCTCGATAAGGAAGCTCCCGACGGCTCAACAAGCCTTGTTATGTATTGGGAGCAGATGAAGGGTCTCGATCCTCTCGTTGATGATATTGATCTTCCCGGTTGGGATGCAAGCTATACAAAGGATGAAATCAAGGACCTTTTCAGAAAGTATGCAGTTATCGGTGAAGCAGGTCTTTGGGAAAACCTTGAATACTTCCTTAAGAAGGTTATCCCCGTTGCAGAGGAATGCGGCGTAAGAATGGCTATCCATCCCGATGATCCTCCATACCCCATCTTCGGACTTCCCCGAATCATCACCAACGAGGAAAACCTCGACCGTTTCCTCAAGATTGTTGATTCACCCGCTAACTCACTCTGCCTTTGCACAGGCTCACTCGGCTGTGCCGCTACAAACGATGTAGTAAAGATGGTAAGAAAATACAGCGCTATGGACAGAATCGCATTTATGCACATCCGCAACATTCTCATTATGGAGGACGGCTCCTTTGAGGAAAGCGGCCACCTTTCAAAGTGCGGAAGTATCGATATGTATGAGGTTGTCAAGGCTCTTGTTGAAACAGGCTTTGACGGTTATGTACGTCCCGACCACGGCAGAATGATTTGGGGCGAAACAGGCAGACCCGGCTACGGACTTTATGACAGAGCACTCGGTGCAACATATATCAACGGTCTCTTTGAGGCTTGTGAAAAAGCAAATAAATAAGGAGGCGTAACAATGCTTAAAAACGTACTCAATACAGATCTTAACGGCAAGGTTGCCGTTGTAACAGGTGCAGGCGGTGTGCTTTGCTCCGGCTTTGCAAAAACACTTGCAAGAGCAGGCGCAAAGGTAGCTCTTCTTGACCTCAACGAAGAAGCTGCAAAGGCATATGCCGACGAAATCGTAGCTGAAGGCGGCGTCGCAAAGGCTTACAAGTGTAACGTACTCGATAAGGATATCTGTAACGCAGTAGCTGATGCAGTTGAAGCTGATTTCGGCAAGTGCGATATTCTCATCAACGGTGCAGGTGGTAATAACCCCAGAGCAACCACTGATAAGGAATACTATTTTGCAGGTGACATCGATGAGGACTGCAAAAACTTCTTTAACCTTGATGCTGACGGAGTTTCCTTCGTGTTCAACCTCAACTTCCTCGGTACTCTTATTCCCACTCAGGCTTTTGCAAAGCAGATGCTTGGCAGAGAGGGTTGTAATATTATCAACATTTCATCAATGAATGCCTTTACTCCTCTTACAAAGATTCCTGCTTATTCAGGTGCAAAGGCTGCTATTTCAAACTTCACACAGTGGCTCGCAGTTCACTTCTCAAAGGAAGGCATCCGTGTAAATGCAATTGCACCGGGCTTCTTCTC
>JAFZFT010000122.1 GCA_017555765.1 Clostridia bacterium
GGTGCAAAGGTAAGACCGCTTCTGCGTACCTTGCTCAGATAACCCATAAGCTTGTCGGAGAAATTATCCACACGAAGAGAGGGGAGTGCGATATTTACCTTTTCCTTTTCTGTCCACTCGAGAAGCTTTTCCATAAGCTCCTCAAGGTGGGTATAGTCACTTGTTGAGAGCGATGAAAGAGAGATTTCGTCGTAGCCTGTGCTGTGGCAGAGCTTCTGACACTGAGCATTGACCGTATCAGCACTCTTTTCTCTTATAGGTCTGTATATGAAGCCTGCCTGACAGAAGCGGCAGCCTCTTATGCATCCACGGAGGATTTCATGCACAACTCTGTCGTGTACAACCTCAACAAAGGGTACGATAAACTTCTCAGGGTAGTGTACCTTATCAAGGTCGGCAACTACTCTCTTTGTAACCTTTTCGGGGGCAGTTTCCTTGGGAGTAATAGCCTTTACAGTGCCGTCCTCATTGTAGCTGATATCATAAAGTGAGGGTACATATACACCCTTTATCTGAGCCGCTCTTCTGAGGAATTCATCCTTTGTTGTACCTTCCTTCTTACAAGCGATAAGAAGGTCGAAAATTTCATCTGAAACCTCCTCGCCGTCACCGAGGGAGAAAATATCAAAGAAATCAGCCATAGGCTCGGGATTACATACGCAGGGTCCGCCGCCGATAATAATCGGAGTAAGACCCTGTCTGTCCTTTGCTCTTATGGGAATACCTGCAAGGTCAAGCATATTGAGTACGTTTGTGTAGCTGAGCTCATACTGAAGTGTGAAGCCGATAAGGTCAAAGTCAGTAAGAGGGTCACCGCTTTCAAGAGCATAGAGAGGGATGTTGTTTTCTCTCATAGCCTTTTCCATATCGTGCCAGGGAGCAAAAACTCTTTCGCACCACACATCGTCTCTCTCATTTGCGGCAGAATAGAGAATCTTTATGCCCAGGTGTGACATGCCGATTTCGTAGCTGTCAGGGAAACAGAAGGCATAACGAAGGTCAACCTTGCTTTTATCCTTTACGACGCTGTTGTGCTCGCCGCCGGTATATTTGCCGGGCTTCTGCACAAGGGGGAGTATTTTTTCAACTTCTTTACTTATCATTTATTTATCGACCTCTCTTTTGAATGTCAGAATTACAATATATAAGGTAACAACAGCAAGGCTGATGTTAAGCTTTTCCAAAGCAGTATAAAAAATGAAGAAAATCACAGTAAGCAGAGCGAATATAGCGGAAAGGATGCTCATAAGCCTTTCCGACCTTTCCTCGTTAGTGTATAAGAGCATAAAGCAGAAAATTGCTCTTCCAAGGTCAAGGTTTATGTTCGGCACTGAGTTTATAAGAGCAACGGTGAGGTTTACCGCAAGGGCAAAATCAAAAATCTCCGTCGGGTAAATGTACCTCAGTACTAAGAAAACAAGAGCGGCTGAAAGGTTAAAGAGTATCCCGCCCAAAGAGACGGCAATCTCTTTTTTCAGCGACAGAGCCGAGTGATTCGGTCGGTCTATACACATACCGAAGGCTGAAAGCGTGACCGCAACGGGACTACAGCCGAAAGCTGTAAGAAAGAAGATATGTCCGCTTTCGTGCAGAAAGGAAGAGAGTAATGCCGCAAGCACGACCCTTTCCTCGCAGAAGCAGAGCATCAGTGTGACTGTTGCCGCAAAGGAAAAATTAAGCCTTATACGGAGCTTTTCGGTTTCAACCGTCATCTTCAAGTGCCCACAAGGGATTCAGCCTTATTCCGTCACGACGGATTTCAAAATGCAGATGCGGTCCCGTAGACCAACCGGTTGAGCCTACTCTTGCAATAGTTTCGCCACGGTTTATATTCATGTTTTCCTCAACAAGGATTTCGTCGCAGTGGCAGTAAAAGGTAACGAAGCCATCACTGTGAGTGATGAAAACATACTTTCCCGCACGTGAGTCCTCACCAATCTTCGTAACCCGTCCTTTTAAGGCGGCTCTTATGGGCGTACCCTTCTCGGCGGCTATATCGAGCCCCGTGTGAAAACTCCACTCGCCCGTAATCGGGTTTGTACGGTAACCGAAGTAGGAGGTATACCGACCGCATTCGATAGGGCTGAGAAGCTTATCCGTCATAACGAAGGGTGCAAAGCTCGCATTTTCCGTAGCCTTGTAAACGGGAATATCCTCTCCGCCGACTCCGTAATAAGTACTCTCTTCGGTGGTCGCTGACGGAAAGACAAGTGCCGCCACTGTAAGGCATATGCAAATCACAGTGCGTATTAAAGTCCGTATCTTATTTCTTTTCTTCATTTTCATATCTATCACCGATAGATTTGTATGAAAATGAGCATATATTTATGCTTTAGCATATATTATAGCATATATATTTCAGTTGTCAAAGAATTTTATGTCTTTTTGTGTTATTTGTTGACTTATATGCCGTGTAATGGTATTATTTACTAAATGAAATCTCAGTTTCAAAAAAATCAATCGGAGGAATGTAAATGTTTGCAGATTTTAAAAACGATAAATTTATGTATCTCATTGTCCTTGCAGTTATCGTTTTCGTTTGTGCTCAGGCACTTTTCTTTTTAAGAAAGGCATGGATAAGAGGTAAGGAGCTCGGTATCTCAACCGATAAGCTCAAGAATGCGGTTACATCAAGTGCGATTTTCTCCTTTGCTCCCGCAGTAGGTATCGCAATCACCGTTATTTCACTTTCAGTTGCTCTTGGTTATGTGCTTCCTTGGATAAGACTTACCGTTATCGGTGCCATTCAGTACGAAACAACAGCGGCTATCGGTGCTATTCAGGCGGCTACAAATGACCCCAGCGCCAATATTGCCGTACCCATTACCGACCCGCAGATATTCTCAGAAATCACTTGGGTTATGACCCTCGGCAGTATTCTCCCTCTTATTCTTATTCCCATTGTGCTTAAGAAAATCCAGAAGGGCGTTTCAGATGTTGCTTCAAAAAACTCAAAGTGGATGGATATAATGACTGCCGCAGCATTTATCGGTCTTATCTCAGCCTTCATCGCAAAGGGTCTTGCAGGTATGGGCTCAAAGACAGAGCCTAAGATAGGCGACGGTGCAGGTGTACTTTCACTTGCCGCACTTGTATTCTCAACAGGCTTTATGATTTTCTTCACACTTCTCAACAAGAAGCTCAAGAAAAACTGGATTGAAGCTCTTTCAATGCCTGTAAGTATGGCTCTTGCTATGATTGCCGTAGTACTCATCAACACATTTGCACCCTCAATTGCACAGATTGAGTGGAGATATTAAGAGAAAGGAGACTGTAAAATGAAAAAGGAAAAAACATATTTTGACAAAGTTCATACCTGGGGCAGAATCTGGGTTGTTGCAGCTCTCGTTTTCTTTTTAAGCATTCCCGTTGCAGTAAGCATCCACTTTGGTGTAACACCCAGAGGTGAGATTATCGGTAAGGGTGTTGCCGCACTCATAATCTTCCTCATAACAGGTATCGTTGAGGTTATTGCATATTCTCCTATGCTCGGTGCGGGCGGTACATACCTCTCCTTCGTATCCGGTAACATTATGAATCTCAAGATGCCCTGCGCTATCAACGCTATGGAAAATGCAAAGGTAAAGGCAAACACTGAGGAGGGTGAGGTAATCACAACAATCGCAATTGCATCCTCAATCGTTGTTACAACAATTGTTATTGCTATAACAGTTATCGCTTTTGCACTTAACCCCTCATTCTCAGAGCTTATGGCAAGTGACACCTTCGCACCCGCATTCCAGCAGGTTACATATACAATCTTCGGCTCACTTGCAGCAGGCTACTTCATCAAGCACTGGAAGATATCTATCTTCCCCATCGCCGCGGTTGTTGTTGTACTTCTCTTTGTTGACCCCGGTATCGGTGTACTTATCCCCATCGGTGTTATTCTTTCAATGCTCGGTGCACACATTATGTACAAGCTTAAATTAGTATAATCTGAACTTTCCGAACCGCTCTTTATGGGCGGTTTTTCTTTTTCCTGTACCTCTGATTTGCAATTTTTGTCGCTTTATGTTATAATATCCGCAAATGGAGAAAAAACACCTTGTTTCGATAGGAGAATTATATGAAAGAAGTATTGAAAAAAGGCATAGCACTTTTAGTTGCGGCTGTCTGCCTTGTGAGCGTTGTGTGCATAGCCTCACCCGAATCTCAGGCGGCAAATAATTACGAAAAGGATATATTCTATTTCCTTAAAAATGAAATGGGAATGAATGATGCGGCGGCATGCGGTATTGTAGCCAACATCGAGAAGGAATCCGGCTTTGACCCCTATCTTTACGGTGACAGCGGTACAAGCTACGGCATATGTCAGTGGCACGCAGGTCGTTTCGATTCGCTCAGAAGCTTCTGTGCCGATAACGGATATGATTACAGAACAGTAACAGGTCAACTTTATTTTCTCAAGCATGAGCTCGAGACTCTTCTTCCGAACACCCTTAAGGATATAAAAAGCGTTGAAAACACCGAAGAGGGAGCTTATTATGCGGGCTACTCATTCTGCTACAACTTTGAAAGGCCCTCAAACAGAGAGTATAAATCCGAACAGAGAGGCGAGCTCGCAAAGAAGTACTGGGAAAAATACGGTGTTCTTCCCGATATTACTCCGCATAAGATAACTTCACCTGCGAGCGGTAAAAAGGTAAGCAGTGCCGACTCCATAAAAATCAAGTGGTCAGCAGGCTCGGGCAGCTACAACAGAAACCGCCTTCACATCGTACGTCAGTACGAGGACGGTTCATATGACTGGGACAGCGAGCAGACCGTAATCACAACCCTCAACACTCTCTGTTATACCTTCTCTGCGGGTACTCTTTCCGACGGAGACTATCTTATCTGGGTTGAGCCCTGGTATTTGTCAAAGGCAAAGGCGGGTCCTGCCTCAAAGCCTATAACACTCACAGTGTACGATAAGCTTTTCTACGGAACCGAAGCAGATATCAGCGGCTCGGTATTTGATGCTTCAGCTGCTAAGAGCGTTGACATAAGCGGTTGGGTAGTTGACTCGGGCGTGCATCCTGTTAATGTGAGCTTCTCACTTGACGGCGCAGAGTATGTATCTGCCGAAAAAATAAAAAGAAAAGACATTGCTTCTTCAAAGGAGTACGGAAAATACTGTCCTGACAATAATGTCGGCTTTACCGTGAGTATGCCTCTTTCAGACCTTTCAAACGGTAAGCATAAGGTGTCTGTAAAGGCAGAGGGGGACAGTGTTTCAAAGATTATCGGTGAATATACCTTCACTGTTATAAACGGTCATGACCACAGCTTTACAAAATACGTTTCCAATAAAGATGCCAGCTGCTTTGCTGACGGTACAAAAACTGCGAAATGCAATCTTTGCAGAACAAAGAATACAATTACCGACAAAGGTACAAAAATAATACTCGGTACTGCGAAAGGCTTTACTGCCACTGCGAAGGATACCTCAGTTGTACTTTCCTGGCAGGATGTTGACCACGCCTCCTACTACAGAGTATATGTAAACGATTCAGGCTGGAAGGCAATTGCCGAGGTTGGTGAGAGTAACTGCACAGTAACCAATCTCGTACCCTCACAGAAATACAGCTTTGCCGTAAAGGCATGCTATGAGGATGACAGAGGCAGTGTTATGGCGCCGAAGTATGTTACAGTGAGTACTGTAACTCTTCCCTCAAATCTCACTACTCTAACCAGCTCAGTTACACCCGATTCCGTAACTCTCAGCTGGAATAAATCCGCAGGTGCAACAGGCTACAGAATCTACATTTACAATAACGGCACAAAAAAATGGGATATCGCACTGAAGGCTACCCATAAAACCACCGCTGTTATAAGCGGACTCGAAACGGGCAAGAGCTACAGATACGCAGTAAGACCCTATTACAACAGCGGCGACGGTATTATCTGGGCTTCGAAGTATATCAGCAAGACAATAACCGCAACACTTGATACTCCTGAGCTGAAGGCACTTCATTCAAGTGCTAAGGGCAGAGTAACAATAAGCTGGAGTAAGGTTACTCCCGTTGACGGCTATCAGGTATGGGTAAGTGACAGTGAGAAGGGTACCTACAAAAAGGTATCGAACTTCAGCGTACGCTCAACATATCTTTACGGCTATGAGAGCGGTCAGACCTGTTATTTCAAGGTGCGCGCATATAAGAAAATCGACGGAGTATATGTCTACAGTGACTGTACAGCACCGAAAGCGGTAAAAATAAAATAAAAAAACTTAAAAAAAGACTTGCTTTTTCAAAAGACTTGTGATAAAATACTTGAGCATTTGTATCACAGTTATGTGTAATGCCGGCTGAATTCAGTCAGAATTAAACGCAAGCGGTCCTCTTCCGATAACGGAATGAACGTGGCAGAATTTAGGAGGATAAAAAATGGACGCACTCAAACTCATCTCAGACTCATCCCTCAAGGCTGAAGTACCTGCACTTGAAATCGGTAGCACTGTTCGTGTTCACGTTAAGATTCGTGAAGGCGAAAGAGAAAGAATTCAGGTTTTCGAAGGTACAATCATTGCTAAGAGAGGTAGCGGTGTTTCTTCAACATTCACAGTTCGTCGTGTTGCTTACGGCGTAGGTGTTGAAAGAGTATTCCCTGTTCACTCACCCAATGTTGCAAAAGTTGAGGTTGTCAGAAACGGTAAAGTTCGCAGAAGCAAGCTTTATTACCTTCGTGACAGAGTTGGTAAGTCAGCTAAGGTTAAGGAAAAGATCGGCTGATAAGAAAACAAATGGAAGGAAGGGAATATCCCTTCCTTTTGTTTTTCGAATTTATGAAAGGCGGCTCACAGTATGATTAAGGATATTGCAAAGAAAAGTAAATCCGAGCTTACCTTTAAGGATAAACTCTATATAAATATTTATGACATCGCTTCTGTGCTTGTTGCTGCGGTTGTTACTATAATGGTGCTTTTCACCTTTGTGTTCAGAATCGTTTTCGTTGATGGCGGCTCAATGCTTCCCACACTCCGTGACGGTGATATGCTTGTTGTAAGCGCCTATGACAGAGAGCCTGAATATGGTCAGGTTGTTATTGTAACTCAGCCCAACGGCTTTGGTGATCCTATCGTAAAGAGAATCATAGCAACCGAAAATCAGACGGTTTATATCGACTTCTCAAAGGGTGATGTTTTTGTTGATGGTGTACTTCTCAACGAGCCCTACATCAACAACCTCACAATCAACCCCGAGGATATGACAGGCCCCGTTACCGTACCTGAGGGACATGTTTTTGTAATGGGTGATAACCGTCAGGGCTCAACGGACAGCCGAAGCGATATGATAGGTCTCATCCGTGAGGAATATATCTTAGGTGTTGTAAAGTATAAGGTTATGAATCAGGATGACCTTACAAAGAAATCCACTATGTATGACTTTGCCGACTGGAAGGTAAAGTAAGGTAAAAGGAGCGGACACAGAGTATTGTGCTCTGTGTCCTTGTGATATTAAAAGGAGGTACTTATGGCAGACAATCAGAAGCAGACAGTTCAGTGGTTCCCGGGACATATGGCGAAAACGAGAAGACTCATCAAGGAAAGTCTCAGCCTCGTTGACGGTGTTACGGAGCTTCTTGATGCGAGAATACCCATGTCCTCACGCAATCCCGAGCTTGACGAGCTTACGGGCAGAAAGCCTAGAATAGTGCTTCTCAACAAGTGTGATGTGGCAGATGACCGCATCACCAAGGAATGGATAGAGTACTTCCGCGAAAAGGGACAGTACGCCCTTGCCGTTGATTGCCGTACGGGAAAGGGACTCAATCAGTACCACAATCTTGTAAGACAGGTGCTTGCCGACAGAATAAAGGCAAACGAAGAAAGAGGTATGCCCGGTAAGGCTCTGCGCATTATGGTTGTGGGCATCCCGAATACGGGAAAATCCTCATTTATAAACAGAATGGCGGGTAAAAACAGAGCCAAGGTTGCAGATAAGCCGGGTGTTACAAGACACAATCAGTGGTTTGCAATCGGCAATGGTATAGAGCTTCTCGATACTCCCGGCGTACTCTGGCCCAAATTCGACGATCCTGAGGTAGGCGATAAGCTTTCCTTCATAGGCTCCGTCAAGGACGAGGTAACCGACGTTGAAACAATGGCAGCACGTCTTGTTAAGGTGCTCGCCGAAGAGTACGAGGATAAGCTTACAGGCAGATTCAAGCTCAGCAACATCCCTGATATAAAAAGTGCAATGCCCTGGGAGCTTCTTGAGGAAATCGGAAGAGAAAGAGGTATGCTTATCCGTGGCGGCGAGGTCAATACGGAAAGAGCCTCAATAATGCTTCTTGACGAGTACAGAGGCGGAAAAATGGGCAAAATCAGTTTTGAAAGGCCAAGTCAGTATAAATGATAAAACTCAGAAAAGTAACGGAAAAGGAAATTACAACGGCACTGCTTTTTATCGAGCAGGCTAAGGCTCATCTTAAGGAGCAGGGCATAGACCAATGGCAGGACGGATATCCCAATCTTGACAGTGTGAAGGCAGACGTCGAGGCTGACAGAGGATATTTTATCACTGCTGACGGTGTACCCGCAGGCTATCTCTGTCTCGACTTTGAGGGTGAGCCCGTATATAGCCAGCTCGATGGTCAATGGAAATGTACCGAGGGCTATGCGGCACTTCATCGCCTTGCAGTTGGTGATGACTACCGCAGCAAGGGTATAGGAAAGCTTGCTTTTGCCGCTTGTGAGACTCTTTGCCGTGAGAAGGGTATCTTCTCAATAAGAGTTGATACCAAGGATGCTAATCCTAAAATGCGCCATGTAGTAACCTCAAACGGATACGAATACCGCGGTGATGTGTGGTATGCTTCCTGCGGTAACAGAATGGCGTTTGAAAAGGTGTTCTGAAAAACCTCACAGGATAAATATGGTTAAAATTTATCCCTCAGCTCACCGAGCACTCTCTTTTCAATTCTTGAAACATAGGAGCGGGAAATTCCCATTTTATTTGCTATTTCCCGTTGGGTCAGCTCCTTCGTGTTATAAAGTCCGTAGCGGCGGATGATAATTTCCTTATCTCTGCCCTCATCCATAGCATCTATCAGCTCGTAAAGACGGGCTGATTTCTTTTTCAGGTCGATATCGTCACTTATGGTGTCATCGCAGTAGATAATATCAATAAGCGTCAAGGGATTTCCCTCACTGTCAGTATCAATAGGCTCGTTTACGGAAATCACATTTGAATCCTTCTTTTTTGAGCGGAAAAACATCAGTATTTCATTTGCTATGCATACCAGTTGGCTTGATGTTTAAAAGGTACTCGTTTTTAGATATATCACTACCTTTGAAGATAACTTCAACTGAGTCTGTATCTTCGTGATATATCACGAAATCAACTATACTTCTTATCGCTTTCAATCTATCGTCATAAGACATATTGGGATAATCTTCGGTGAAAGATGCAAGAGAATCTGCAAAGCCGTCAAGATCTGAGTAATGCTTATATACTTTTTCTTTTTCGGATTGAAGATTCTTAAGTTTTGTTTCTAATGCAGTTTTATCTGTTATTAACTCTTTTATTTCGATTTTCAGGTTTTCAGTCATTGCCGCTTCTATCGGGTCATTGATATCATAAGAGGTAAGTTGTATTGTAGCGTTCTTGATGCGTTTATCTTTCTCTACAATTTTTCTTTCACATTTTTTAATTTCGGCATCGTAATCAATATCGGGTTTCTCAATAGTTTTTCTAAGAGTAGATATATCAACCGTATTTGTTTTTAATTTTTCAGAAAGATCAAATATCTGCTGTAAAACTATGTTGTCAACTTCATAACCATCTATATTGCGTATATTACATAATTGCTTTCTACTGTCTTCTTTAATAACACATCTGTATGCAAGTTGTTTACTACCATCGTTTCTTACTGAACCTAATTTCGGACGCATATGACTACCACAGTTTCCACAATACAGAAGTCCGGAAAGAAGTGCTATTTCAGTACGTGGATACCTTTTTGTAGTTTTACCTCGGTATTCAATAAGTTTCTGTGCTTTCAACCAATCTTCACTGGTTATAATAGGTTTGTGTTTTCCGATAGCAATTATCCAATCACTATAATCTCTCTTTTTGTTGGCTTTACCGTCTGTCTGAAGTGTTTTATTATAGGCCATAATACCGAATTTCCCGTTGAAATCTTCTTTAGGGGCGCAGACGTTCGCTCCTAAAGAAGAAAAGTACTCATACATATTTTCATCGGCTGCAACATATACGGGATTTGTAAGAATTGCTTTAACCGCTAATCGTGAATAATATACGTTGTTTTTCGTTATATAACCTTCATTCATAAGGAAGGTTATAAGTTTGCTCTGGGAGGCAAGTTCTATGTACTTGTCAAATATAACCTTGACTGTTGCAATCTCATCTTCAACAGGCTCAAGCATAAAAGCTTTTCTAACTTTGCCGTCAACAGTATGACTGCCTACAATTTCTTTGCTTATAAAACCGGTAGGAGCTGTACCGCCTAGCCAGCGGCCACTTTTGGCAAGTTCGTGCATATTATCTCGTATTCTTTCAGCGATGAGCTTTCTCTCAAATTCTGAAAAAACAGAGAGCATA
>JAFZFT010000123.1 GCA_017555765.1 Clostridia bacterium
ATAGGTACTGTTCACCCAGCCGTATGAATCATACTTCTGATAATATACGAGCCACCACTTTTCATTTTCACCGCATTTTCCGATTAATTTCGCAGTTTCGCCTCGTTTTACACCTTCAAGACCGTCAACCTTAAGACTGTTAGCATCAGGCCTGATTCTTAACGGCAAATTATCGGTATCGACTATATAATAAAAATTGCCGTAGATTTCTTCATCTGCAGTCATAATTAAGTAGTCACTGTTTACCCAACCGTATAAGCCCTGTTTCTTACAATATACAAACCACCATTTTTCGTCTAAGTAAGATTTTCCGATTGCTTTTACGGTCTCACCACGTTTTATGTCCCAAAGCTTATCATAATATTGGATGGCACCTTCTCTTAAAGGCAAATTGTCGCCTTCCTTGACACTGGCTTTATACTCTTTTTGGTTATCTTCTTTTATCATTAAGTAGTAGCCGTTTACCCAACCTGAAATACATTTACTTTCCGAGTAAACTAAAATCCAGCCTATTGCATTTTCATCTGTAGTTCTTCCTATAACCTTAACCGTTGCTTCGGTTTCATCACTGACAATCTTTTCGTAGGATACATCCGGACCTTGTCTTAAAGGCAATGTATCCTCTCCGCCGACTGCAACGACCAGGCGAACTCCTTCACACTCATAATCCGGTGCTTTTAACAGCCACTTACTTTCAACCCATCCGTATTCTTCTGCATCTTCACTGTAGATTAATGTGAATTCTCCTGAAGTTCCGTAACGGGTAACGTTTGACTTATTCTCTGCGGAGCCTGTAACGTCATAAGACTCACGCGGAGCATAATAGAGCTTCAGATTTGCATCTGCCTGAGTATTTACAATATAGGTTGAATCGGCTTCAGTTAATGCAGTATAGTCATCCGGGATTTCTATATAGTCGGGAAAACTATAAACGGGTTTATCGTCCCCGATTTCATCACCGTATACAACTCCACCCTCGTATCCTATTTCATCTTCGTTGCTGGGTTCACCTTTATCTGAATCAGCACCCAAAAGATTCTTGCCACCGGTAAGGAAGAAAATCATTGCTGCAACAATTATGACGGTGATTAACACAACAATTGCAAAGCCTTTTTTAGACTTAGAGTTACTCTCCACCGTCTCGTTGTCGGGAGTGTAGACCGGGATCTCCATCGTATGCTCAGACGCTGTTTTACCGCCCGTATTATCTGAATCATATATAGGAATATTACGTGTTTCTCTTTTGCCGCCTATACCGCCAAAATCCGTAACGGGAAATGAAGGTGTATTGCTTGTTTCCGTTTTGCTATCTCTGTCACCGAAATCAGCAACAGGAAACGCAGGAGTATTACTTGTTTCCGTTTCGTTATCTCTGCCACCGAAATCAACAGTCGGAAAAGGAGTATTACTTATTTCCGTTTCACTGCCTATATCGCCAAAATCGACAACAGGAAACGCAGGAGTATTATTTATTTCTGCTTCTTCATTCTTAGCACCGCAATAGACGCAAAATTTTGCTCCGTCGTCGAGCTTTTTTCCGCAATTCGTACAAAACATATTTTTTCTCTCCGTTTTTTTCTTTTTACTGATAATAACACCTTATTAAAGCAATGTCAACTCTTACATAACAAGTATACTCGGCCCTGTTGAACATCGACAGTACGAAAGACACAAGAAAAAATCACCCTCTTTAGGGTGTTGTGCTTAGGGATTTAATAGCCTTAATCATATTATTTTGGCACATAAATGCGTTAAAATGCTTGAAATACGCGAGTATTCCTGCGCATTTTGCCTTTTTCTGCATCAAAAATAATTATGATTCAGGTGCCTTCGGCAGTTTAAATTCAATTATTTTTCGGTTAGACAAAATGAAAAAACCTCGCAAGGCTTGACGCCTTGTGAGGTTTTTTCGTAAAGTATAAGCGGAAAAGAGTGGATTTAAACCTGTTAAATCCCTGAGCGCAACACCCTTTAGAAGGTGATTCCACTTCTTTGTAGCTCCGCTGATTATTTTTTCACACCCGACACCATATACATTCTGTCGTCGGAAATAAGAACATCCACATTAAAGTACGGGCTGAGCATCTGTGCGAGCACCTCTTTTTTAACGAGAGGTACGGAAACACTTTTAGCACTGCCCGAATGACACTCTGCAAGCTCTTTTTCGCTTATGCCGTGGGCAATGCTGATTCTGCCTGAACCTTTAAGCAGAAGTGAAAGCTTTTCTATCAGCTTTTCGGGCTCTGCGAAATGAGGGAATGCATTATATATCATTACTGCATCAAACTTTTCAGAGAAGCTGAAATCAAGCACATCTCCGCAGACAACCTCTGCCTCGGGGAATTTTTCTTCCGCTATTTTTACCATTTCCGGTGAAATGTCAATGCCCGTCACATCTGCACCGAGCTTTTTATAATCGGGAAAAAGCACACCTGTTCCGCAGGCTACGTCGAGGGCTCTGACACCATCACGGATACCGCCCTTAAAAAGAATCTCTGCAATTACTTCTTCATTACGAACCTGCATATCATCCCAGGCGGGGGCTAATCTGTCAAAAAAATCTATAACATCTTTTTTATTCATAATCACATTCCCCTGCTTTTAAAATGCAGCTCTCGCATACCCTCGACCTCGTCGCATATAGGCTTGAGGTTACAGGTATCACAATCGAAATTGACACTATTCATAATATGATTCAGGGTTTCGGTGATGGAATTGCTCTTTTCCGCCATATCCTCAAAGGCTCTGTGGTCAGCGTCGGGGGAGGTTATAAATATAACCCTCACGCCCTTTACTGCAGAAATTTCCTTATACTTGTTAATAAGGAGATTGCCCACATTCTGAAAGCTGATACCCTTTTTAACAGCATCCTTTGATACTCTTACCGCTTCCTTATGTGAACGGGAGGAAGTTCTTATCATATATCCGTCGGGGAAATAATGATATTTCACATATTCGATTTTTCTTATGAGATTATAGGTCTTCTGCTGATCCTCGGGCTCGTCAATCTGCAAAATAGTAATTCTCGTGAATTTACAGTCTTTTTTTATATCTGCAAGCTCACTGCCAATAACAGTAATACCGTCCTCTACAGATGAGGAGGTTACAAGATTGAAGCCTGTACCACTCAGCTCGAAGGCGCTGTGCTTTTGCAGTATTACCTGATTTCCGCCTGCATCCTTCCAGGCCTTTACGGCATTATACTCATAATTAACCTCAGAAAGCCCCCGAGTAATTTCAAGGGCTTCCTTTATAATTGAATCAAAAAACTCCATTACAGCTTCTTATCCTTTTTCATTTTGTCATAGCGGTGCTTCCAAAGCCAGTCATAAACCACACGGACAAGCTTCATATCAAGATTAAACCAGTAGATAGTGAAGGTAATAAGAAACAAAGCAAATATCACACCGAGTACAATTAAAACGATAGTCATATCAGTTCACCTTGGAAAGACCTTTCTGTCTTGCGTACTCTGCGGCACCGAGAGCACCCATAAGCTGAGGATCGGTATTAAGCTCAACAACCTTGATTTTGAGCACCTTTTCAATAGCAGCCTTAAGACCTACATTCTTTGCGCATCCGCCTGTAAGAGTTATACTGTCTGTCGCACCTGCTTTTTTAGCCATAACGAAACATCTCTTTGCAACTGCAAGCTGAATACCTGCGGCAATTTCATCCATAGGCTTACCCTCACCTACAAGGGAGATAACCTCACTTTCAGCGAAAACAGTACACTGTGCGGTAATGGGAATAGTATTCTTTGCACCGAGTGAAAGCTGTGAGAATTCGGGAAGAGTCATTTCAAAGGCATTGGCCATAGCCTCATAGAATCTGCCTGTACCTGCGGCACACTTATCGTTCATTGCGAAGTTTTTAACAGTACCGTCGGTATCGATAGCAATACCCTTAACGTCCTGTCCGCCGATATCTATAATAGCCTTTACCTCGGGGTTTGTAACGTGTACACCCATAGCGTGACAGCTGATTTCTGAGATGTTCTCATCAGCAAAGGGCACCTTGTTTCTGCCGTAGCCGGTACCGATAAGATAGGTAAGCTGCTCAGCGCTGTCAATACCTTCAATCTGTGCAACCGCATCGTCAAGTGCAATCTGTGCACTCTGTACGGGATTGATTTTACTTCTGTTTGTAACTGTTGCGGCAATCTTGCCGTTTTCATCAAGAATTACGCATTTTGTGTAGGTTGAGCCTACATCACATCCGCCAAAATATTTCATTTCTGTATTCTCCTTTACCAAGCTAAGTCATCTTCGAAGTCAAGCAGTGAAGCATCAAGAGGCTCTTCCTGCAAAACAGTCTGCATATATTTGTTAACCTGTTCACGCATTTCTCGTCTTGAAACGGTACGGGGGTCCATAAGATCCTGACGCACCCAGATGAAGTTTACGCCCTTTTCTCTTGCCTGATCGTCAAAAATGCCCTGTAGACCAACCATACCCTTACAGGAAATCTGATCGTACATAATAACTGTGTCAGCATTATACTCTTCAACGATTCTCCAGAGCTCATCAACAACGTTGCGGTATCCGCCCTTTGTATGCTTACGCATAATTGAACGCTGATAGGTCTTTGCAAGATCCTTGAGGGACTGATCCTTGTCCTCGGTGTCAATTTCGAGATAGGAAATCATTGTTTCCATATCCATAACAACGTTGATACCCCAGCAATTTTCAAGCCAGTTTGCAAAGTTTGTATAGTAGTTAGCGGGACAAGACCATACAACTGCTCTGTGTCGCTGATTCTTCACAACAACATTCTTATTTTCATATGCCTTGAGCATAATTTTATTTACCTTTTTATCAACCTTGAGGAAGTTCTCGTTTGAGCCGCCTGAAAGATTGAAATAGTAAATTCTGTAAAGCCAATAGGTAGCACCTGTCATCTGAGGATACTCTGTTCTGTTGATATCCCACTTCTGCTTTTCATATTCAAGCTGCTTGTTGTAGTCCTTCATTCTTCTGAAATACTCGTCCCAGTCGAACTTTTCGCCTGTCTGATCCTCAATGAATTTAATGAGAGACTTGATTTCATCAACTGCGTATTCCTGAACATCCTCACCGTCATAACGAAGAGGAATATTGAAGAAGTGAGTGGGAAGCTGAAGTCTTCTGTCAAGGAAAGAGGAGTTCATAATAGAACCGTCACAAGGCATATTCGTACCGATCATACAGCAGCCCATTTTCGGATAATCATCCTCGATTGCAACACCTGCCTCTGCACTTGGGAGCGGACAAACATCAGCGGGAACGCCGAAGCTTTCGGTTACCTCAAGGTAGGGAGGTGTAATCTGCTGATCAACCATTGAAGCAAGGAAGATAGGCAGAGTCTGAAGCGGAATGGGGATAAGATTTGGGAAGCCTGTGAACACTTCGTTGGGTACTATCTCATCCATAAGCACAATTTTCTTTGAAAGCTTGTTGCCCGGATTGATTTTTTCATCGGCACGTAAAGAGATATTTATAAGCTTTGTGGTGTGCTTTACAATCATATTGTAATGAAGGTGTGCCATACGAAGGTGAGGACCTCTGATACCCGCAACATGGCGGTCAATAAAGGAGGGAGTTGAAAGGTATGATGCCATCCAGCGGTATCTCCAGATACCCTTGACGGTTGTAACCGGAGCCTTCATTACCATCTTGATCATATCCTTCCAGGTAACGAGCCAGCGGTAATAGTCATACATTGTATCCTTGAAGCCACGCCACTCTCTATGCCTGAGCACTGACGTATGCTCCTTATAGAGCTTGCCGTAATTATCCATTTTCCTTCGCCTGCCTTTCCTTCTGTATTTTCTTGATTTCAAGGCTCTCAACGAAAGCCTGAACTCGTGTACGGAGCTGACCCGATGCGGATGCGGTATACTGTCTGTCAACCGCCGCAGTAGGTACGCCGTAATCGTTGGTCATAACATAAGATGCAAGTGCTCTTTCGTAGCCCCAGTACTCACAGAATTTTAACTGCTCATACATAACACCGTCAGCGTGGTATTCGTCTACGAGATTCTTGACATAGTCACGTCTTTCCTGCACCTTTTCATGGCTGATATAACGTGGGCACTGACTTGTTTTAAGATAGTGCTCACAAATCTGTGTAAGCACATCCTCGCCTTCATTGATTACTATCTCCTGTCTTCCGGGAAGTGCACCGAAGCAATATCTGTCAGCAACAACAAGTGCGCCGCTGTCTTCAATGAGAGATGTGAACTCGGGGTCGTCCATTTCCGATCCTACAACTACAATCTTTGCTCTGTAGTTTTTCTTTGCGTCGGGTTCTCTTGTTTTAAGCTCCTGGGCGGTTTCACGAAGCGCAGGAAGAATAAGAGCCTTGGGACAGCAATATGTAATAAGGTTGAGAATATGATATTCATAGCCTGTGATTCTCGGATTATCCTCTTTGCGGTAGTTACCGATTTCTGTCATAAGACGGCATACCTCGTTATGCTCTTCGACAGCCTTAAGAAGCGCTTCATCTGAAACGTCAACACCGTAAACCTCCTCGAGCTTATCAAGAATCTTGACCTTCACCTGATTTACATAGTGCTTTATTGTGTGAGGCTCAACCTTGAAGGGCATATCGGTAAAGGTGAGGAAAAACTTATCGTTTTCCACGAGCTTGAGAAGTTCAAAATGCTCTGCGGTTCTGTTCATTTCAGAGCAGGTTTCCGATGCAAGAAGTGCATCAAGGAAGTTGAAGCCGCCCTCAATTGCTCTTTCAAGTATAGCCTTTGAATAACCGCAAAGGAAGTTACTCATATAGTAGGTTGCAATATCCATTGAGCCCGTACGCGGTGCTCTGAGTCTTACGGAAAAGCAGTTACCGCAATTAAGAAGCACCTCGGGGATATGATAGCAGGTATAGCCGAGGGCAATACCGCCGTCAGCCTTAGCCTTTTTAACAAGCTCATTATTGGCTTCCTGCAAAAGCTTTTCAAATTCATAAAGATGTTTTAAATCCTTCATAGCCTTTCTTATACGTCTCCTTATAATATTTCAAGCTCTTTAAGAGCCTTTCTTACTCCCGCAACAACATTTGAGTCATCGGGAAGCTTTGTTATATCCTTGCCTTCAATATCAAAGATTGCAAGGTTACTGTCTGTGGGAATGTAGGAAAGTACGGGAATGTCACCTGTATTGATATGCTCAATGACACTCTCATCGGGTATTCTGTTAACGATGGCACCAAGCTTTTTATACATCACAAGCTCATCAGCCACACTCTTTATGGTACCGATAACCTGTGTGCCCTTCTTACTTGCATCTGTGATAAGAAGAAGGTGGGTAACCTTTTCCATAACTCTTCTGTTAATCTGCTCTACACCTGCTTCACCGTCGATGACAACATAATCAAAATCCGATGAAAGGATGCTGATAACCTCTTTGAGATAGGCGTTGATTTTGCAGTAACAGCCCGCGCTTTCAGGTCTGCCCACAGCGATAAATGCAAAGCCGTCAGTTTCAACAAGAGCATCAAAAATCTTATATCTTGCATCGCCTAAAAGCTCAATAGCAGCCTTTGTATTACCATCCTCAACAGTTGCAACTATCTCCTTTCTGATATCGTCGATAGTTGTCTTTACGTCTATACCCAAAGCAGTTGACAGTCCCACGGCGGGATCAGCGTCAATTGCAAGGATTTTCTTATCGGGATAAGCCTCAACAAGCAGCTTGACAATAGCAGCTGATATAGAGGTTTTGCCCACTCCGCCCTTACCTGAAAGAGCAATAATTGTAGCATTGTTTTCCATATGTACTTCTCCTTTTTTTACATATGGACTAATTATAACAAACTATTCTCCCCTTTTCAACACAAAGAAGGAAATATATATAATAAAAAATGACCTCCCTATTCAAAGGAAGGTCGGATAAATATTATCGGTTTCTTAATCTGTACCCCTTCGGGTCTTCGATTGCCATAACAATAACAGGTACTAAAACAATCTGTGCTATAATACCGGGAATCGCATTGGTTACTGCACCCGCAAAGAATGCCGCAAGGGTAAATGCACCGCCGTTTATACCCGTACAGATAAGCATTGCACAGCCCCACACGATTCTGCCGATGAGCATCGCAATAAACAGTGAGCCGTAAATGGATATCTTTTTCTTGGGAAGAATTTTGTGCATAAGACCTGAAGCCGCACCGTAAGCAGCAAGCTCAAATGCCATACATACTGCTGTCGGGAAAAGAGGCGGCATACCTAAAGTAAGAGAACGGAGAAGCGGAGCAATAAAGCCAACTGCAAGGCCCCAGGGCCAGCCACAGATAAATCCGCAGAGAAGTACGGGAATATGCATCGGACAAAGCATCGAGCCTATCTCGGGAATCTGCCCTGTGAGAAAGGGCATAACATAGCTCATCGCAAGAAACATTGCGGCGTAAATCATTTTTATAAGACTGTTGTTTTTCATAAAAGCTCCTTTTGGACACAA
This sequence comes from Clostridia bacterium, assembly GCA_017555765.1. GTDB lineage: Bacteria > Bacillota > Clostridia > Oscillospirales > Acutalibacteraceae > UBA6857. Next base: position 8,448 of record JAFZFT010000123.1, read on the forward strand.
AAAGATGCCATCATCCCTTCTGAGATAACGACACCTTCATAGCATCTTTAAAAATCAAATATAGTTATATCGTCGGTCGCTTCTGCTTCCACGCTGATCTTCTGAACAACATTGAATATTATACAACATTTTTCATATTTTGTCAAGATTTGTCACTGCTCATAATACCGAGAAGCTTTGAAACTACATCCTCAACAAGAGCGCCTGCATTAAGATTCGGTACACCCGCAATAAGATTATCGCACTTATTGATAGGTACAAGAATACGTACGGCATCGGCTCTGCCCACGGCAACCGCCATTTTTTCGGTAATCTCACCCATCAGAGAATCAGCAATAACAATACCCACGGGACCGATAATAACATCAGCCTTGCGACAAGCAACCACAACAGGATTTTCACCTGTAGCCGCATTATCCGCGCCTGCCTTGAGCATTGCAGTGGTTGCGACTGCATTAGTACCTACTGCAGTCAGCTTCGCATCGGCAAAACGGGATTTTATTGTCTTTATAATCTGTGCACCGAGCTGTCCGCCCTGACCGTCAATAACTAATATATTCATAAGCTTACCTCTTTTGCTTTAATAATCCGATTTTAACATATACTCCATTCGTCAATCGGTTTCAGATACTTACTTTTTGGTTTCTTCTATTTTGTCAAAAAGCTCGGAGCAGACTATTATACCCTTCTCCTTTTAAAAGGCTTATGGAAAATCGGCTTTCTCTCACCTGCATTAACCATTTCTCTCGCAAGTAAGCCTCTCATTTGCTCAAGTACTTCTGCGTAGTCTTTGTTATTCACAAGATTATTCTTCTCGTGGGGGTCATTTTTCAGATCATATAAAAAATCATCGAAATAATGTACCGCATCGGATTTATGCCAACCTGAGCCTATTGCACGGGCAGAATATTTCCAGGTCTTTGTTCGTACTGCTCTTCCTATATGCGACTCACTTATCTGAATGAAAACACAGTCTCTTTCAGTATCTTTCTCTCCGTTCACAGGTAAAACCTTACCCGAATAACTGTCAGGAACAGAAATCCCTGCAAGGTGAAGTATTGTCGGTGGTAAATCGATAAGGCTGACTAAGGCATCCTTGATTCCTGCCTTCTCAACAGCGCCGCCGCCAAAGACCAAGGGCGTATGAATGCTCGACTCGTGACAGCTACGTTTATATTCAAGATTACGGGTTTTAAAATGGCAGCCGTGGTCACTTGTATAAATTATTACGGTATTATCGTAAAGTCCCTTTTCTTTAAGAGCATCAACAAGCTTACCTACATTTTCATCAAGTCTGTTTATTGCGGCTATGTAATCGGGGTACTCCTCTTTGTAATTACCCTTCAGAAAGGACAGATCCTCGGGTATAGGATAATTACGGTAATTTTCAACTGTATCAATCGGCCCCTCGAAATGACCTCTGTCATTCTGATGATGGGGCTCAAGCTGAGAAACGAACATAAAAAAGGGCTTTTCTCCATTATGATTATTCACATATTCAATGGCAAAATCATTTATACAATCGGCTCTGTAGCCTTTGAAATCAATTTTGTTGCCGTTTTCATCGAAAACATAACCGTCGTATCCGTGGGATGTAAATTCAAGAATATCCGCCGCGCGCCAGTATTTATAACCACCCTGCTTTTCTTTGGGTACAGCAGTTTTTTCGCAGTGGAGACCTCTGCCGATGCCTCTGTCTGAAGCAAGATGCCATTTACCGATATACGCCGTATCATAGCCGTTTTCATTGAAATAATCAGCCATTGTTTTTGTATTATCCGGAAGAGGAATACCGTTCCAGTAGCAACCGTTTTCAGTTGCGTACTGACCTGTTTGCAAGCAAGCACGGGCAGGGCCGCACAC
>JAFZFT010000124.1 GCA_017555765.1 Clostridia bacterium
CAATCCACCTTCAACAACACAATCGTTACCATCACTGATTTACAGGGTAACGCCGTGTCATGGGCAAGTGCCGGTGAAATGGGCTTCAGAGGCTCAAGAAAATCCACTCCCTTTGCTGCTCAGACAGCTGCTGAAACAGCTGCTAAGGCTGCAATTGAACACGGTATGAAAACCGTTGAAGTATATGTTAAAGGACCGGGTGCCGGTCGTGAAGCTGCAATCAGAGCTTTACAGACAGCAGGTCTCGATGTAACTCTTATCAAAGACGTTACTCCGATTCCTCACAACGGCTGCCGTCCCCCCAAAAGAAGACGCGTATAACGGAGGTACAAACATATGGCAAGATATACAGGTGCGGTATGTAAGATGTGCCGCCGTGAGGGTAAGAAACTCTTTTTAAAGGGTGACAGATGCTATACAGGCAAGTGTGCTTTTGAGCGTCGTTCTTATGCTCCCGGCCAGCATGGTCAGAGCCGCAAAAAGAATTCTGAGTATGGTCTTCAGCTTCGTGCGAAGCAGCAGGCTAGACGTTACTACGGTATCCAGGAAGGTCAGTTCCATAAGTACTTCATTATGGCTGAAAAGAAAGCAGGCGTTACAGGTCACAACCTTCTTCGTATCTGCGAAAGCCGTCTTGATAACGTAGTTTATACACTTGGTTGGGCTTCATCAAGAGCAGAAGCTAGACAGCTTGTTGTTCATGCTCACTTCACAGTAAACGGCAAAAAGGTTGATATTCCTTCATACCTTCTCAAAGCCGGTGATGTAATCTCAATCAAAGCTAAGAGCCGTGACAGCGTTAAGATTAAGACAGTTCTTGAAGCTAACGCATCAAGACCCATCCCCGCATGGCTTGACCTTAACCGCGACAACCTTGAAGCTAAGGTGCTCGCTCTTCCCGAGCGTGATCAGATTTCAACTCCCGTTGAAGAACACCTTATCGTCGAGCTCTATTCTAAATAATAGACTTGATTTTACAGCGTAAAACTAATCCACAAATTAATAAGGAGGGTTTTGCATGATAGGCATTGAAAAGCCCAGAATCGAAACTGCAGAATTAGCAGCTGACGGTACTTACGGTAAGATAGTCGTTGAACCGTTAGAGCGTGGCTATGGTGTGACATTAGGTAACAGCCTTAGAAGAATTCTTCTCTCATCACTTCCCGGCTACGCAATCACCAGTGTGAAAATCGATGGCGTTCTCCATGAGTTCTCAACTATCCCCGGTGTTAAAGAGGATGTTACAGAAATCATACTCAATCTCAAGAGCGTTATTCTCAAGATCCATGGTGAAGGACCTAAAACAGTATACATTGATGCAAGCGGCGAAGGCGAAGTTTTAGCCGGCGATATCAAATGTGATTCAGAAGTAGAAATCATTAACACTGATCACCACATTTGCACACTTGACAAAGATGCTCACATCAATATGGAACTTACTGTTGCCAAGGGTCGTGGATATGTATCAGCAGAGCAGAACAAAAAGCTTATGCAGCCTGTAATCGGCGTTATTGCAATTGACTCAATTTACACACCGATTCTCAAGGCTAACTATACAATTGACGACATCCGTGTTGGTCAGGACATTGGTTTTGACAAACTTACACTTGAAGTGTGGACAAACGGTACAATTTCAGCTACAGAAGCTGTTTCACTCGGTGCCAAGTTTCTCAACGAGCATCTCGCTCTGTTCGGCGACCTCTCAGGTGAGGCATATGATACAGAGATAATGGTCGATAAGGGCGAGGATACCAAGGAAAAAATTCTCGAGATGACTATTGAGGAACTTGACTTGTCAGTACGTTCATTCAACTGCTTGAAGCGTGCAGGCATCAACACAGTAGAAGATCTTATTAATAAGACTGAAGAAGATATGATGAAGGTTCGTAACCTTGGTAAGAAGTCTCTTGACGAAGTTATCAACAAGCTTCATTCATTTGGTCTTGATCTTCGCAGTGAAGACGAATAAACAAATTCTATTTAACGGTAAAGGAGTGATTTCTAATGGCAGGTACCAGAAAACTCGGTAGACCTACTGATCACAGAAACGCTATGCTCAGAGGTATGGTAACATATCTTCTTGAAAATGGTAGCATTGAAACCACCGTTACAAGGGCAAAGGAAGTTCGCAGCATGGCTGAGAAGATGATTACTCTCGGCAAGGATGCTTCACTTCACAATAAGCGTCAGGCTTTCGCATACATCACAAAGAAAGATGTTGTTAAGAAGCTCTTTGATGAAATCGGCCCTAAGTATAAGGACGTAAACGGCGGTTACTGCCGTATTATCAAAACAGGCCCCCGTCGTGGCGATGCTGCTGAAATGTGCATCATCGAACTTGTTTGATAGTACAATATAGCATAAAATTAAGCCTCTCACTAAAAAGTGGGAGGCTTTTTTCTTTTTTTAGTCAGCGGTAGCAGTGAGAGGCGGCTCCATAGGCGAAGCGAAGGCTTCGCCTCAAGAAAAGCTGACGCTTTTCTTGCAATCGCCCTTCGGACGATTAATGGAGCCGCC
>JAFZFT010000125.1 GCA_017555765.1 Clostridia bacterium
ACTCTTCTCTGGTGTCTGCCACCCTCGAATTCTGTATCAAGGAAAACGTCTACCATTTCAAGTGCAAGGCCCGCACCTACAACTCTGCCGCCGAGGCAAAGTGCGTTTGCATCGTTGTGAAGTCTTGTGAACTTTGCGCTGAAGTAGTCACTGCAGCAAGCGGCACGGATGCCCTTTACCTTGTTTGCTGCCATTGAAATACCGATACCTGTGCCGCAGCAGAGGATTGCCTTTTCACATTCGCCCTCTGTTACTGATTTGCAGGTCTTGTAAGCGATTGCCGCATAGTCGATTGATTCCGGTGTGTATGTGCCGAAATCCTTGTATTCAATGCCTCTTTCTTCAAGATGCTTTTTGATTTCTTCCTTTAAGAAATATCCGCCGTGGTCTGCACCTAATGCTATCATGTTTATATCTCCTTCTGAGTTTTATTTGATAGTATAATATCACAAAGTACTGAAAAAGTAAAGTGAAAAGGTACTCCTTTTTAAGGGAGTACCTCTGAATCTTATTTGCTGTAATCAAGCTTGAACTTTTCGCCGCAGCCGTAGTTTTCGTAAACGTAGTCGATATCCTTATCGCCTCTGCCTGAAAGACAAGCGAGGATTGAGCCGCTCTTATGCTCCTTTGCGTATCTGATTGCGTAAGCTACTGCGTGAGCACTTTCGATAGCGGGGATAATACCCTCGTATCTGCAAAGAAGGAAGAAGGCTTCCATAGCTTCCTCGTCGGAAACGGTTTCGTAATTTACTCTGCCTGCATCACGAAGGTAAGCGTGCTCGGGGCCTACACCGGGATAGTCAAGACCTGATGCGATTGAATAAACGGGAAGAGGTTCGCCGTTTTCATCCTGAAGAACGTAGCTTGAATATCCGTGAATGATTCCCTTTGTACCGTATGCCATTGTTGCGGCATGGTCACCGACATCACTGCCTCTGCCGAGAGGCTCTACGCCGTATATTTCAACGGGATCTGCAAGGAAGGGGGTGAACATACCGAGGGAGTTTGAGCCGCCGCCTACACAAGCACATACTGCGTCGGGCATAATGCCTGTCATTTCGAGGAACTGCTCTCTTGCCTCGATGCCGATAATTGACTGGAAATCACGTACCATTTTGGGGAAGGGGTGGGGACCTGCCGCAGTACCGATACAGTAAACGGCATCCTTATATTCCTTAAGATATGCTTCAAAGGCTGCATCGCAGGCCTCTTTAAGTGTTTTAAGCCCCTTTGTTACGGGAACAACGTTTGCACCGAGCATTTTCATTCTGATAACATTGGGGTGCTGCTTTGCAATATCAACCTCACCCATATATACGTCACATTCAAGGCCGAAATATGCCGCTGCTGTTGCAATAGCTACACCATGCTGACCTGCACCTGTTTCAGCGATGATTTTTTTCTTGCCCATATACTTTGCAAGAAGACCTTCACCCATGCAGTGGTTGAGCTTGTGGGCACCTGTGTGGTTAAGGTCCTCACGCTTGAGGTAAATCTGGCAGTTGCCGAAAAGCTTTGAAAGTCTTTCGCAGTGATAAACGGGAGTAGGTCTGCCCTGGAATTCCTTTCTTATTCTGCGAAGCTCATTGATAAACTGAGCTGAGTGGCAGATTGCTTCGTAAGCATCGTCTGCTTCTTTGAAGGCTTCGATAAGCTCAGGTGCCTGATATGAGCCGCCGTATTCACCGAAATAACCGTCTGCTGAGGGGAATTCCTTGAGGTAATTTTCAAAATCTCTGTACTTGTTCATGATAAAGTCTCCTTTTTGAGTTTTTCCTTGTGTACGTAGTTAAAGCGGGGTGCCGTTACGCTCACAAAGGATAAAATCTCCTTTATAAAACAAAAAGCTTCCGTCCCGATAGGAACAGAAGAACTGCAAGCCACCTATATGGTAATACGTACTGACATACGTTCTCTGCTGTAACGGTCAGAGCTCCGTCGACGCCTACTGTAATTTCGGGCCGCCCTCACAAGTCCATTCACATCTTCCTTAGCTGTCACATTCCACCGTCCGTGACTCTCTGTAAGCCTTGTCATGATGCTACTACTCTTGTTCATCGGTTTAGCTGATTAAAATATTAAAGTAATGATAAAACAAATTTTGATTTTTGTCAATAGATTTACGAAAAAATTCCGTACCTTCGGAAAGGTACGGAAAGAGGATTATTTTATACCCTTGATAAGCTCATAGTAGAACTCGATACACTTAAGATAATCCTTAACAGGTAATCTTTCATCTGCACCGTGAACGGTACCGAAAAGGTCATCGTTGAGACGGAAGGCACCGAAGCGGTAAATCTGATTGCATATGGGTGAAAAATGTCTTGCGTCTGTACCTGCGTTGAGAATGAAGGGAGAAACGCCAACATCAGGGAATACCTTCTTTACAGTACTCTTAACGAGCTCGAAGCTTTCTGTTCTGAAGTCGGAAATACGGGGCGGGTCGGAGCGCTTGGTCTCCTCGATTTCGATATCCTCGCCGACAACCTTTCTGATGTGTGCGATAACACTGTCAACGGAGTCGTGGGGAGCTATCTTGAGGCTGAGTACTGCAGTTGCGGTGTCGGGTACTGAACCCTTTTCGTTGCCTGCCTCAAGCTTTGTTACGTTAATTGCGGAGGCAATCATAGCGGCAGTGTCCGCATTGCTTTCGAGTACCTTTTTAACAATGGGCTTGAAGATTTTAATGTTTTTGAGTACCTGACTTACAGGTCCGTCAATGTAGGGTGCAAAGCTTCTGAGCATTTCTTCAACTGCGTCAGTCATAACTGCGGGCATAGGATTCTTTTCGAGGGCATTGAGGGCACGGATAAGCTTCACGGGAGCGGAAACCTTATCTGATGCGGATGCCTTTGCACCGTGAGCCGCAGTTTTGCTTCTTGCGGTGAGAGTGAGCTTTGCCCAGCCCTTTTCGCTCATTGCAACCATAGCAAAGGGTGTCTTTATGCCCATAGGAAGATTTGACATAATTGCGCCGCCTTCATCGAGTATGAAGTGAGGCTTTATCTTGTTTTCCTTGAACCATTCTACGATTTCGGGCATAGTTTTACCCGCAACCTCTTCGCAGTCACTTGAAGCAAAGTATATATCTCTTTCGGGAGTATATCCCTCGTTTATGAGAGTCTCCCAGGCTTCGAAAATGCCGCCGATGAGACACTTTGTGTCTATTGTACCTCTGCCCCAGATGCAGTCGTCGTGAATTTCAGCATTGAAGGCGGGATGCTTCCAATCCTGACCCTCATCGGAAACAACGTCGTGATGAGCCATAAGTACGACGGGGTCGAGCTTTTCGTTTTTACCCTTCCATCTTAAGAGAAGACCTCTCTGTCCGTCACGGATATTCTCTACTGTACTGTAAACGGCAGGGTACATTTCCTTGAGAAGGGCGTAATAGCCTTCGAATTCTTCTCTGTAGGTGTCCTCACCCTTATCGGATATAGTCTTTTTTCTTATCATTTCCTGAAAACGGGAAATTGCCTGATCTTTGTTTATTTCTTTCATTATAATCACTCCTGACGGATATTATAGACCTCTTGCGGTGAATAGTCAAGTGAAAAGGGTACCCCAGGAAGGGATACCCTTGAAATTATTTGATTTTAATGCTCTTTACTTCACTGTAATTACTGTAAACGTACTTGCCGTCAACCTTTGTGTAAGCTCTTGCCATGAAGTAGTAGGTCTTGCCGCTTTCAAGGTCTGTCTCGTAAACCTTTGTTGTATCTGCCTTGTAGTTTGCAAGTCTCTTGTAGCTGCCTGACTTACTTGTTGAGTAGAAAATCTGATATCCGCTTTCACCTGAAACGTCAGCCCAAGCTGCGGTAAGTCTGCCCTTGGCTGTTGATGCTACTCTGAGTACGGGTGCATCAAGAAGGGGAGTCTTGATTGTAACTGCGGTATAGCCTGATGCCCATACATCTGTTGAGCCTGAGGTGATGCAGGGCTTAACTGCGAAGGTGTAGCTTGTGCCTGCCTTCATAGCCTTTACGTTGTAGCTGAGTGCTTCAACTGTAGCAATAGTCTTCCAGCCTGATGAGGTCTTGCGGTAAACTCTGTACTTGGTTGCGCCTGTGCACTTGCTCCATGTGAGAGTAGTTGTCTTTGTGGTTGTGTCTGAAGCCTTGACTGTCTTGGGAGCCTCAGGCTTTGTGCAGGTTGTAATCTGTGAGTATGTGGGAGCCCATACAGTTGTTCCGTCTGATGATTTGACGCCTGCCTTTACAGCGAAGCGATAAACAGTACCGGGAGTAAGGTCCTTTAATGTGATGTATTCGGGATTAAGAGTTGAGCCATAGTTAACCCAGCCGTTTTTATAGATATAAACCTTGTAAACTGTTGCACCCTTTACTGCCTTCCACTTGAGAGAAATGCTGTTTACTGTCTGTGTAGCAGTTATTGAAGAGGTCTTTCCGAGAACGAGCTTTGAGCCGTTGTTTTTAACAGTGTGTGTTGCACCGCAGCCGTAATTACAGATAGCGGTCTTTGTGCCGTCTGCAAAATATGTTGCATTGTTATCTGATGTATAAATAGTGAAGCTGTGGCCTGTAGTAGCATAGGGGATAGTGACTGTGAACTCACAAGCGGTACACTTTATCTTATCGTAGCCGTCGGTGTCGCAGGTCTTTTCCTTGCTTTCGACAACTCTCTGTACTCCGTGCTTACATACGCCGTACTTTCCGTCTGCAAATGAGGTTGCCTTATAGCCCTTAGTACAGAATTCCTGCTTTAAGGGAGCAGTAAACTTACCGCCACTGATTTCGATATTAGCTTCCTCAAGAGTATCTGAGGTAGCAACGAATTCGATATCAAAGTCACCTGACTTGATAACAAGAAGTACCTTTTTCTGCCAGTTTTCAGCGGTTACTCTTGAGTGAGCGCCGTATTCAACTGTACCCTCAACCTTACCTGTGAAGGTTTCGTCGAAGGTTACGCTGAGACCGTCAAAGTAAAGAATTGACTCACCGTACCAAAGGTCGAAAGCAACAGTGTTTTCATCACCGAGGATTTCTGTCTGACCCTTGATTACTGTGTTGCCGAAGTTGTTTGAAAGGGTATACTGATTAACCTTGCTCTTTGTACCGTCAAGGATGATATCCTCAAGGGTAAGGTCGGAATAGTTCTGTACGAGCATCTTAGCCTTTGTTGTTGAAAGAGTACCGTTTTTAAGGGTTACCTTTGAGCCCATAAGAAGCTGGAATGCAAGTGTCTGTGTACCAGCTGAGCCGACTGTCTTGCCGTCAGCAAAGTATGTGTTTCCACCAAAGTCGATAACGATATTCTGACCTGCTTTGACAACGATGCCGTTGCCTGTTTCGTCGGAGAGGAGCTTGATAACTGTCTCTGTGCCGTCAGCGGGAGCTGCTGCTACTGCTGCTTCAAGGGTGTGGTATTTTGTATCGCCTATCTGTGCATGGTCACTGATTAATGCTACGCCGTATGCATCCTCATCATAGGTAACGGGCTCGTAGCCTTCCTCACAGAAGAGGGGATTTACGGGAGTGGGGAATACGCCGCCTGCGATAACGATGTTAGCCTCCTCGATTGTATCTGAGGTTGCAACAAAGTTAACATCCATGCAACCACCGTCGATATAGAGACGAACCTTTTCCTGCCAGTTTTCAGTAGTTACTCTTGACTTTGCACCGTATTCAACTGTACCTTCAACAATACCGCTGAAGGTTCTCACAAAGCTTACGCTGAGTCCTTCGTCGTAAATGGCTGATTCGCCGTACCAGAGGTCGAAGGCAACAGTATCTTCGTCACCGAAAATGTTTGTGTTACCGTCAATAACTGTATCTCCGAAGTTGTTTGAAAGAGTGTAAAGACAAGCTTCGCTCTTTGTACCGTCGAGGGTGATATCCTCAAGGGTAAGGTCGGAGTAATTCTGTACGAGCATCTTAGCCTTTGTTGAGGTGAGAGTACCATTTTTAAGAGTTACATCTGAGCCCTTGAGAAGCTGGAATGCAAGTGTTTCGGTACCAACAGAGCCTACAGTTTTACCTTCTACGCTGTAGGTGAAGCCGCCGAAGTCGATTACAACGTTCTGACCTGCCTTTACGATGATGCCGTTGCCCTCTGCGTCTGAGAGAAGAGTAACGGTTGTTTCTGTACCGTCAGCGGGTACAGCTGCAATAGCTTCTTCGAGCGTTGCGTACTCGGTGTCGCCGATTTTTGCAACTGCTTCGTTTTCCGCAAAAGCAGAAAGGGAAAGAGCAGTCACAAGAAGCATCACTGCAAAGAGAATTGATAATGCTTTTCTTTTCATTTCATAAACCTCCTGAAATTAATATTTGTTATATGAAACTGATAATACAAATATGTATTCATCGTATTTTATCATAAAGAAATGTAATAATCAAGGAAAATTTGTGTACAGTATAAGAATAATATACTGATAATGGCTTGGAATATTAAAAAAAGGACTATCGGAAACCGATAGTCCTTTGTCTTATTATTCATCGATGTGTGAGAAGAAGAACTCTTTTCTTTCATCTGTGTTGATAACGGTAACGGGCTTAACCTGGTTAAGTACCTTGCCCTGCTTCTTGAGCATTTCTCTGTAATCAGCATAGGAATTCTTCTTAAGGAAGTTAACCTTAGCTGCACCGAGCATACCCCAACGGCGATACTTGAAGTACTTTTCGTTGCTTTCGCTGAGCCACTTGTCGAGGCATTCCTCGATAGCGGGAAGCATATCCTTTGAGATTTCTCCCTCGGGCTCTGCAAACATCACGTAGCGTACGGGCTCGGTTTCGTTATCTGCATAGAAGCTGTAGCCTGTGAATGAAATACCAAGCTCCTCCTGTACCTTTGCTGCAGCCCAGTCAACCATCTGTGTGGTTGTCTTTTCGTTTGCAACATTCATTGCAAGGTTGTTTCTGTAAAGGAATTCAACCTTGGGAGTCTTGTTGTAGAAGCCTGTAACACGTACAACGTCTTCAATCTGGTAGCGGTAGAGACCTGAGAAGTTTGTAACAACGAGCTCGTACTCCTTGCCTACCTCAACCTCACCGATTGTGAGAGGTCTCTCGATTTCGGGATTATCAACGGGGATAAACTCGAAGAAGATTGAACGGGGGAGAAGTACGTAGTCGTTTACGTCAAGCTCAACGGGCATTGCGAAGTAGCCCTCTGCAGCTGCATAACCCATATTGTGGATGGGAGCGTCACCGATATATCTTCTGAGCTTCTGAACATAGAACTCAAGAGTTGAGCCAACCATACCGTATGACCATGCGAACTTGGGCCATAATCTCTTAGCGATGGGGTCATCAAAGCCCTTTTCGCATTCCTTGCGGATTTCAGCAGCTCTCTTGGGATTGGGCTTGAACTTCTTTTCCCACTTCTTGCGAAGGTCGTCAGGACACTTGATAGAGGGGTCGATTGTACCCATTTCGATGTCCTTACAAACGAGCTCCCAGTTGTTCTCGAAATAGTCGAACATTGAAGTAAGAAGAGTTACAACCATTGAGCCGAGGAAGGAAACATCACGGTTTTCAAGTGCGAAACGAAGATGGAAATATGTTGAGTTTACTGCGTCCTCGTTTTCGGGATACATAAACTCGTTGGGAGTTGTCATAAAGAACTTTGAGATAGGCTTGAGGTATGTGAAGGGAACCTGACCTGCACCGTTACCCATCTTGCCGTCTCTCATTTTGTGACCTGTAAGGATAAGAGCAACGGGACCGATCTGCTTGGGGAACTTCATTCCTCTTTCCTTGAACCACTTGTTTGCACAAGCAGGAGTTGCAGCAAAGCCCATTGACTGCATATTGAAAAGGTCCTTACCCGACTTGGGAAGCACCTTGGGCTTACCTACGGAGCCTGATGATGTGCAGTAACGCTTGCACTTTCTTGCCATCATAAGGTTGCTTTCGCCGTCGAGCATACGCTCGATATATTCATCGTATGTATCGTATGTTGAAAGGGGTACGATTTTCTGGAAATCCTCAACTGAATGAACCTTATCAAAGCCGATTTTCTTACCGTACTCTGTGTTCTTGTTTTCTTCCATAATCTGAAGAAGGATTTTTTCCTGAGTTTCAACGGGGATGGTTGTAAAGTGGTTAACACCCTTGAAAACAACATTACCGAGCCATACACCGATATCTGACATTGCCATTGGAATTACCTCTTTTCTTTCAAATATTTCTTTGCGGGATTTCAACCCGCTATACTTCACCATTATAATAACATTTTTTAGACTGCCTTGTCAATCGATTGTGACGAAATTGTTAATAAAAGCCGCAAATACCTCAAAAAAAGGAATTTACGGCTTTTATGCATCATAAAATTGAAAAGTGTTTTATCAGTACTCTCTTGCGATTCGTGCAAAGCGGTAGTCATTCTGATATCCGAGGCCGCCCGATGAGCGGTAAACGCTGAGGATTATACCCATAGCAAGGTACAGACAAAGAGTAGAGGAGCCGCCCGCACTGATGAAGGGCAGTGTGATACCGATAACGGGGAGAAGTCTTGTACACATACCGATGTTGACGGCTGCCTGACCGACTATCATAAAGGCGGTGCCGTAGCACATCATTTCGGCGGCAAAGCTTTTGCTTCTTTTTCCGACTGCGATTATTCTAATTGCAAGAAGAAGGAATAATCCGAAGAGGATTACTATACCTATGAAGCCCAGCTCCTCTCCGATAACGGAAAGAATCATATCGTTTTCCTTCTCGGGAAGGAATTTGCCGTGGCTGAACTCTCCCTCAAAAAGACCCATACCGGAAAATCCGCCGTTTCGTATTGCCTTGAGTGCCTGATTCTGCTGATAGATTTCCGTGGGGTAATCGTTGGGGCTGAGAATAGCAAGAATACGGTTTCTCTGTATATCGTCGAAAACCTTGTACCATATAAAGGGAGAAGCGGCTACGATTGCGGCTCCGGCGGCGGGGAAGTACAGCCAGTGTACGCCCGAAATGTACATCATACCGATGAACATAATCATAAAGATAAGAGCCGAGCCCATATCACCTGTAGCGACAACGAGTACGATAGGAATACCTGCGTGTATTGCGAGGGCAATAACGTTTCGTATTTCGGAAATTGAGTTTTTAACCTTTTCCAGATGTCGGGAGAAGGTTATGATAAAGCCGATTTTAACGACCTCTGAGGGCTGAAAGTAGAGGGAGCCTATTCTGATCCACGAGATAGCGTCGCTTCTGCCTTCAGGCGAAACACCGAATTTAAAAAGTAGCAGCATAGCTCCCACACAGCCCACCGCCACAATGGGCGACAGCTTGAGTATGATATCGTAATCTATAAACGACACCAGAAGAGCGACGGCGAGACCGAGCACAAAGGCAAGAATCATAACCTTTGCGTCACGGGAAAAATACGATGTACTCTCTGAGGTATATGTTGCACTTGAGACCATTACCGTACCGAAAACGGAAAGGGCAAGTGTTATTGCAATGAGTATAAAATCGGTCTGAGTGAATATTTTTTTTATCTTTTTTAAAAGCAAATTATCACGTCCTGTTTTCAATCTGCCTTGGTATTATACTACAAAAGGGGCTTTTTTTCAAGTGGGTTTCCCATATTGGGTATAACTGTTGACTTATTGATATTTTATGGTAAAATAAAGGACAGTAAAAAGAAAGGGGGAGTACCGTGATAAGCTTTGTTTCAGACAGTACTGTTAAAACTGAGGAGTTTGCCGAGAAAATAGGAAAAAGCCTCAGAGGGGGTACGGTTATAGCCTTTTTCGGCGGACTCGGTGCGGGGAAAACCTCCTTTACAAGAGGTCTCGCAAGAGGTATGGGTATAAACAGCGACGTTTCGAGTCCTACCTTTGCCATTGTCAACGATTACGGCGGCAATCCTCCTCTCGTACATTTTGATATGTATAAGGTCGAGACCTGGGATGACCTTTATTCGAGTGGCTTCTTCGATTATCTCGATATGGGTGCCGTGCTTGCCGTTGAGTGGAGCGAAAACATAGAAAATGCTCTTCCCGAGGACACAGTACGTGTTACCATCGAAAAGACGGAAAATGAAAACGAAAGAATTATTACAGTTGAAGGAATTGATTCAATATGAGAATACTTGCAGTTGACACAAGTGCAGTCTGCGCCTCGGTAGGTGTTACCGAGGACGGAAAAATACTTTCCGAGAGCAGTATAAATACGGGTCTTACTCATTCGAGGACTCTTATGCCGATGATAGACAGTACTCTTAAAAACGGTGAAATCGACCTCGACAGTATCGACTATTTCGCCTGTAGTGTGGGCCCCGGCTCCTTTACGGGTATAAGAATCGGTGTTGCGGCTATAAAGGGTCTTGCCGACGGACTTAAAAGGAAGTGCATTCCCGTTTCGACTCTTGAGGCTCTTGCATATAACCTTCAGGGCAGATGCTGTACTGCTGTCAGTGTTATGGATGCCCGTTGCAATCAGGTTTACTGCGGAATTTTCCTTGTTGAGGGTGAAAAGGTAACAAGACTCACCGAGGATATGGCTCTGAAAATAGATGAGCTCGAAAAAATCCTCCCCGACTATGAAAATGTAGTTTTCGTCGGTGACGGTGCAAGGCTCTGCCACTCAAAGCTCGGATATGAAATAGCACCTGCAGGTCAGCTTTATCAGAGAGGCTCGTCCGTTGCCTTTGCGGCTGAAAAGAGCTTCAGCGAGGAAAAGACAGTTACTGCCGCCGAGCTTATGCCTGCCTATCTGAGACTTCCTCAGGCTGAGAGGGAGCTTAAGGCGAGACTTAGTAAGTAGTAAGTAGTCAGGGAACCGCTATGAGGTTTCGGATGTAAGATTAAATATTAAAGGTCACAGAGTGGTTAGCTCTGTGGCCTTTGTTTATTGTGTGATGGTGTATTCCTCTGTACCTTCTATGTATACTTCGTCACGATCAGCATCGTGTGTATCATAATAATAGCGTTGGTAGCTTCCGGTAATGAGCTTGCCGTTATTATCGAATGACAGAGTGCCTTCGAAGTAATAATGATTATCAAAGTCGCTTTCATCTGCTTTAAAGGTGTATGTTCTGATTTCGTCTTTTTCGGTGTATATTGTCATAACTGATTGAATCTTACACGTCTTTTTAACTGTTTCAAGTGTAGACTCTTCATTATATCCGATGTGCAACTTTTCAAAATCATCAGCAGCCTTTTCTACGAGATTAACATTGAATAAAAAGTACTCTATATAAAATGAGATGTCGGGCTGACTCTTCTGAGTGCCGTAATACATTTTTTTATAATTTAAACTTACTTCCTCGGAGTGAGGAATAATGAAGCTTGCATCGGAATAGATGCTCGCGTACCGATCGTTCTTAACATAAACAGTCTCTTTGTCTGTATCAACGCCGTAAATTTCTTCTATTGCAAGTAAAATATAGTTAAGTTCTTCCTCGTCTTTAATTACCGTATGAAGCTCGGTGTGGGGGATATAGCCCGCTTCACGCAATATACGGTCAGCTTCTTCAAAGGTACTTTTTTCGTTTATTGTGGCATACAGTCGGTCAAGCTCTTTTATGCTGTTTCTTGACTCTATGATACCTACTAATTCGGAGTCACCGAAATTAGGTGCATTCATACTTTCAACAAGAGTAATATTACTGCATGAAAGCACACTTATGCACAGAAAGGATACTATGCCGAAGCAAAAGCCTTTTCCGCTTAATGCAGGTCTGTTTTCCTTCTTCTTAACTCTTGAAGCGAGAACTATACACACAAGAAAAACAGTTAAGCTGATAGCGGTAGGAATAAAAGCCATTTTTTGTGGTTCAGTTGATAATTCAGATGAAATAAACTCAACAATCCTAACCCCTGCAGGATAATATACAGAGCCCGAAACAAAGGGTACAGTCATCAGAAGATGAGCAAAGCCTACTGCCCTGAGCATAGACGGGTGTTTTTCTTTGTATGCATACAAAATAGTGACCGCAACACAAAAAAGAAAAATATTGCTTAAAATAAGAGACTCGTAAGTGAGCCATAGGAGCTCTTTAAAATATATAGAAACAATCGACGCTCCGATGCCTGTTACTGCAGCAAACAAATCAGCACATATAATTACTGCAAAGGCTATGCGGCTATATATTTTCTTTTCGCGGTAAACCTCTTCAAACTGTGTGCTTGTATCCTCGGGCTCTCCCATTTCCTTAATTGCTTTCATATAAGCATCATTCTCACTGTAGCCTATTTCGATATAGAAATCGACTTTATCAAGTATGTGGCTCATCAGCTCATCGCGTATATGTTTGTGTTTTTTCGCGGAAACCATTTTCGGCACAGCCTTTTCGAGATATTCTTCAATCCAATCAGACTGTTGCACATGCCATTCCTCCCTCAATAACACTCCTTACGGATTCGGTGTAGCTCAGCCACTCCTTTTTGCTCTTTTCAAGCTCCTTTATGCCCTTTTTGGTTATCTGATAATATTTTCTCTTTCTCCCCTCGGGACTTTCAGACCAATAGGAGGAAACCATACCCTCCTTTTCAAAGGCGTGGAGAATCGGATAAAGAGTACCCTCCTTAAGGTCGAAGGCTCCGTCCGAGCGTACACGGATTTCCTTTACTATCAGGTAGCCGTACATTTCCTTCTTTTCGAGTACGCTCAGTACAAGTAGTGCAGAGCTTCCCTTTGTCATTTCTTTTCTTATATTCATAACATTCACTCCTTATACATCGGAATTCTATGTATATAATATATCGAAGCTCTAGGTATTTGTCAAGTCATTTTTGAAAAAAAACAAAAAGGCGGTCAACTGACCGCCTTTCCTGACTACTGACTACTGACCCCTGACTACTCTTAATGGCAGCCGTGCTCTCCACAGCTATGTCCGCCATGACCGTGGTCGTGATGGTCGCATCGTGCATCGGGATTATAGTTGAGCTCACCCTTAAGGTAGGCTATAACTGCCGCATCGGCACTGCCCTGCACGCCGCCGAAGAATTTTATACCTGCCTCGTTGAGTGCATTCTGAGCTCCGCCGCCTATACCGCCGCAGATGAGTACGTCAACACCGTTTTCCTTGAGGAAGCCTGCAAGGGCGCCATGACCGCTTCCGTTGGTGTTGATAAGGCTTATTTTCTTGATTTCCGAGCCTTCAACCTCATAGAGCTTGAACTGCTCTGTGTGTCCGAAGTGCTGAAAAACCCGGCCCATTTCGTGTGTAACTGCAATTATCATAAAAATACCTCCTTGGTAGGTTAAATTCGCTTGAATTGGAAAATAAAGGGAGGCTGTCCCGGCAGGCCGATGATAGCCTGACCGATTTTAAGGCGGGTGATATCCCAGTCCTCAACTACATTTGCATCGCGTACCGACTCAACAATGCCTCGACCCTGTACGGATGCCATATAGATTTCTTTCTTTCGGTTTACTCCGTGAAGCTTCTTGATATATTCCTTTGAGGTGTTGTCGTTTACACGGAAGCATACGCTTGTAAGGAAGCCTGAGAGAAGGCTTATCGCTCTGTTTTCACCGTAATTCTGATATACCTGATCGATATTCTGAATGCCTATCATAAACTTTACGCCGAGGCTTCGTCCGAAGTTGACCGCATCGTCAACGTGCTGAAGGCTCGGGAGAAGGCTGAATTCGTCAGTGATGAAATATACGTTACCCTCACTCTTTTTACGGCTGAGAGCCTCCTTGATTGCAAGGTCGAAAAGAAGTGAATAGATGGGTGAAAGCATATTACCGATGCCTAAATCGTACTCGATGAAGACAATACGTCCGCCCTTGCTTCTTACGATATCCTTCATCGAAAGAGTACCTTCCTTTTTGAAATTACCGAGGAAGATTTCTCGTGTAAGCTGCTGAAGCTCGGACATAACACCCTGAGTCTGAGGTGAACGGTCGTCGAAGATGTAGCTCTTCATAGCACGAAGGTCACTGTGACAGTCAAGCATTCTTCTGATAATTTCTGTCGGTGAGGAGTCGAGGAAGGAGCGGAGAAGTTTGTTGTTAGGCTCTACCTCGGGATGTCTTGTAAAGTGGGTGAGTATTGCCGAGAAAAGGTCCTTTGCGGCATTGGGGAAGAAGGGCTGGCTTGTCTTCTCGAGTCTCTCGTGGAAAAGAGATTTTGCAATTTCGATAATCTGCTCCTCCATGCTCTCGTCGTTGTCGATTTCGTTGAAGATGTTCCAGTAATCCTTTCCGTTGGGGCCCGTTGCAGTACTGTCGTTACTTATTACGATGTCGCCGGGTCGGTAGAAGGTCTTGTAAAAATCGCCCTTTGTATCAAAGACAATCATTATGTCGTCCTTTGTCATTGAGCTGCGAAGCTGTCTGATAATCTGATTGAATGAGTTAGTTTTACCTGTACCGATACCGCCGAGGAACATAATGTGTCGGCTGAGAAGCTCAGCATCGATGGGAATATATGTATCTCTTCCTGTGGGCTCTGTACCGATAAAGGCACACTGGGGGTTGTTTGACGGGTAGGGTATAGGCATGGTATGCAGCTCGTTACCGTCAAAAACTTCTATTTTCTGTAGCATAAAAAATCCTCCTTTTAATATCCGTAGCTGTAGTCAGCACTTTCTCCCTGGTCAAAGTTCACCATGTCATGTGCTGATTTGCCGTCTCCGGGCTGGTCGTAGCTGTTGTCCTCCAGCTCTTTGGCGTATTCTTCACGGTCAATGTCCATGGCGTTTTCATGTTCATTCATCAGCTCTTCGGATTTTTGGTTAAGCTCTTCGTTGACTCTGACGTCTTCCTCAAGTTCTTCTTGCATTCTTTTTTCTTCCTCGGCTTGAGCTTGTGTTTCTGCTTCTGCTTCGGCTTGTGTTTCTGCTTCTGCTTCGCCTTCGCTTTCGGCTTCGACCTCCTCTTCTGTCTCTTCCTCCTGCTGCTTGGGAGTTACAGTTTCAGTTGTCGACTCACTCTTCATCGCCGTTTCAGCGATGGCCATACCTGAGTTGAATATCTCCGCGCCTATTGCTGCACCGATACCTGCCTTTTCGGGATCAACCTCGATACGTGTTTCACTCGATATGCTCTCTGAGCTTTCCTCGGTGACTGCCTCCTCGGACTCGCTTACCTTTTCCGAAACTTCGTGGGTGGTGGTGTTTTTTACCTTGACACCGTCAGCAACCTCCATGCCGACAGTCGTTTTGGATTGATGTGTTTCCTCAACACTGTCTTCTGATTCTGAGACGGAGTGTGTCTGCTCATTACCGAATTCAAACTTCTCGGTTTTGACATTCATACCCTGAGTGTTGCTTTGAGTTACGGCACCGTCACTGTCCGCTGAAATTGAGGACTTATTATAAAGCTCAACGTTGTTGTCCTTGTCGCCGACCTTGACGGAGTCGCTTGTCTCATAGCCTGCTTTAAGCTTTTCTCCGTCAAATGAGGCAGAGCTCTTAACAGAGGAGTTTGCTTCAAAGCCCTCTGTTTTTACACTGACGCTTTCCTCATCGGCGAGCTCGAGACCCTTATCAGAGCTGAGCGTAATGCCATACTTATTAGCGTACTTGAGGTAGTTATCGTCAGTACCGAATCGCTGAGAGGTAGAAACGGAGTTTTCATAGCTGGCTTTTTTATTGGTTAACTGTACACCCTCCTTGTGGGTGATGTTTTCCGAATAGTAGTCGGTTGGCTTGTAATCGAGGGACTGCTCATCGGTTATACCGAACCTGAAGCCGTCCTTATCCAGATCGAAGGAGCTGCCTTCCTTGTCGGTGTAGGTTAATTTGTCGTTGAAGTTATAGGAATCCGTAAGTGTTTCGGATATTTTGAGACTGTCGCTGTCGAAGGCAATCTCGTTGTTGTTTGTTACCGTACGGGTGAGGGTGTCTTGTATCTTTTCCTGAATTGACACAAGCTCGGAGTATTCAAAGCCGATATCCTCGGCTGTGATGTTGACGGAGGCCTTGTTTTCAAAGGTCGCCTTTATTCTTTCCGTAATGGAAAGCTCGCCCTTGTCGGTTGCAGATACGTTTAGTCCGTCTTTTGACAGTGTAGCATTTACCTCGGAGGTTACCGGTGACGTGTCAGTGTCAGCGGGGGTACTCGGAGTGCTTACTGAATCGTTCAAATCTGCCATAATGTTCTCCTTTTAAAAAAAGTCGGAATCATAAGAAAACCATTATGATTCCGACAAAATTATATTACTGATTTTTTCTCCACTTTTCTATGCCGAAATCACCAAGAGTCTTGATGTCGTTGATAACTGCGAAGAGCTCTCTGATTGACTTTTCTGCATCGGCTTCGGGAAGAACCTCAGTGTAGCCTGTGTGCTCTTCGTTTGCGCCTTTTCCGAATAAGCTGAACTTCTTGCGCTGAATATCAATAGCTGAATCCGTAGCGGCATTGGTTTTTATCTTAATAACAAGATTGGGACGGATGGAGTAAATGATAAGGTTTGCCAGAGAAATGCCTATTACAAGTAAGCCGATAAGTATGAAGAAGAAGTTATCGCTGTTCAGTGTGAACGGAGTTAAAAGGCATCCGAAAGATAAACCGTTTATAAACAGCTTAAGAAGCCACTTCTTGTTTATAACGAAGAAGGGAACAAGTAAGCCTATGCTGAGGATGGTGCCGAGGGTTTTTATAGTGTCTAATTTCATGTCTCCGCTCGTAAAGAAAGAGAGAGCTAAGCCTGCAGCAAATGAATAAACAATAAGGCCGATAATAATGTCTGCGATGTTGGGTACATATTCTCTGCGTGCCTCAAGACCTGCGATTTCGTCAATTGTGAATTCGTGCTGAAGGGTTGTTCTGCCTGCGGGGCAACGGCCGGGAGCTCTGAAGATAACTCTCTTGTTTGTAACCTGAATTCTGCCGATAGCCTTGCTGTATGTAATACCTAAAAGTCTGTTTCTGAGCTTTGCAACGGTATACTGCTTAACGGGGATTTCGTTTTCGTTTGCGCTTACACACTCGGGAATGATTAACTTGTCCTTTTCGTATGCGTCGCCCTTATTGAGCTCGGGATCACCGAGACCCATTCTGTTCTTTACATTTTCAATAAAGCCTTTAATCTGAGAAATATCGAAGTTTTGTGCAACTCCGGGAGTTCCGGTACCGGGAGTTCCAGCACCGGGGTTTGCTCCGCCTGCGGGCTTCGGGATTGTAAAGCCACCGAAGGGTGATTTTGCGGGAGCGGGGCAGTTAGGACACACACCGTCAGGACCTAAAGGTGTTCCGCATTTTGTACAGAAGTTTGCCATTTTTTGTTTTCCTCACTTTCAACCTTATGCATAAAGGTGCATAAATCTAAATATTACTCTTCGATTCTAGCAGAAAAGGCTATTGATGTCAACACATTGTTCACTAAAAAAGATTAATTTCGACAAGTTTTTTATTGACTTGTACCAAACGAGATGATAAACTAAATGTATCATAAAAACGAGGTGAATTCCCATGGATAAAAGATTTGACACTGTCACAGACAGAAGAAATACAAACAGTCTCAAGCACGATTTTGCAGTGGAAAACGGACTTCCCGCCGACGTAATGCCCATGTGGGTTGCGGATATGGATTTCAAGGCTCCTGACTGCGTACTTGAGGCAATTCAGAATTCGGTAAATCACGGCATTTTCGGTTACAGTGATCTTAAGGGTGACTTTTACGATGCCGTTGCGGGTTGGTTTGATAGACATTTCGGCTGGACTCCCGAGAAGGAGTGGCTTGTATATACACCCGGTGTTGTTTTTGCCCTTGCTACAGCAGTACGTGCCTACACAGAAAAGGGAGAAGGTGTCATTATTCAGCCTCCCGTTTACTATCCGTTCTATAATGTAATAAGAAACAACGACCGTAAAATCATCGAAAGCCCTCTTGTGTACAAGGACGGAAAGTACACAATCGACTTTGAGGATTTTGAGAAAAAGGTACGCGAAAACAACGTGAAGCTTTTCATTCTCTGCAGTCCCCACAACCCCGTGTGCCGTGTATGGACTGAGGATGAGCTTAAAAAGTTAGGTGAAATCTGCCTTAAGTATAATCTCTATGTGGTTTCCGACGAAATTCACTGCGACTTCACCTACGAGGGACATCCCCACCATATTTTCCTCGAGACAGTACCTGCTCTTAAGGAAAAGACTGTTATGTGTACCGCACCGAGCAAGACCTTCAACATTGCAGGTCTTCAGACCTCTGCAATCTGGGTTCCCGGTGAGGATGCGAGAGCAAAATTCAGAAAAGAGATTGACGTCAGCGGCTATACCGTACCCGCCAACGTGGGCGTTGTTGCCTTCAAGGCAGCATACAACGGCGGCGACGAGTGGTACGAGGCCTGCTGGAAGTACATAAGAGAAAACCTTGCTTATGTCCGTACCTTCCTCGGGGAAAACATTCCCGACATAAAGCTTGTTGAGCCTGAGGGAACATACTTCGCATGGCTTGACTGCTCGGGTCTCGGACTTTCAAAGGAAGAGCTCAATGACCTCATCATAAACAAGGCAAAGCTCTGGCTTGATGCGGGCGATATCTTCGGCGAGATTGCCGAGCAGTTCCAGAGAGTAGTACTTGCCTGCCCGAGAGAGGTAGTTGTCAAGGCTATGGAAAGCCTTAAGAAGGCAGTGGAGGGTATTAAAAACTGACAAAGCAATAGCGGAGTGAATTTCACTCCGCTTTATTTTTTCTTATAATCTTCGATTATTTGTATCAAATGAGCAACAAAAGAAACAGGCAGCCCCTCTGTATTTATATTTGGAACATTTTCTAATCCGAGAAGATAATCTGTGGAAACATGAAACAGCTTTGATAGTCGCACGAGCATTTCAATAGAAGGCTGGATATTGTCGTTTTCCCAATTTGATACTGTTTGCTTGGAAATGTTTAAACGTTCTGCGAGCTGTACCTGACTCCATCCGAGGGCAGAACGCAATTCATAAATACGTTGTCCTAACATTACATCACCTTTGAGTCAATTATTATAATACTATTATCCACAAATGCTTGACAAAAATAAAATACTATGGTATTGTGATATTGGACTTGCATGCAGTGTTCTAATATTTATAAAAAATGGAGGAAAAGTGATGAACAAGTATGACATCAAAACCTATTTCAAACGCGTTAAGCAACCCGTAACAAGACCCGAGCAGGCAAAGCCGATTAAAACGGAGACAAAGGTATATATGGCTGTCTGCTTCGTTATAGGCTGCTTGTTCTCGTTCTTATCAGGTGTAGTCGAGGGCATGTCCACACCCTTTTCAATTATCGGTATGGTGGGTATTTTTGCAGGTATTTATTTTGCACTTATGCTTTACGTTTTAACCCGTGCTACACTCCGTCTTGAAAACCTTACCTGTAAAAAGTGCGGCACAAGCCTCGATAATCCCGAATATGCTTCGTGGGAGGAAATCAGCCGCCGATGGTCAGACAGAAGTGACAGTAAGAGTGCAGAAGCAAAGCTTTTTGTAACGGTTAAATTCACTTGTGTATGCCCTCATTGCGGCGAGGTAAAGGTTTTCAATGAAACCCTCTGCTCCGGTAAAATAAGAGTAACGGACTATTCTGTCAGAGATACACTTATTTCCACTCAGAAGCTTGTTGACGACTACTTCAACGGACTTATACATGCTTGATAAAAAAATCAGCGACTGCTAAAAGCGGTCGCTGTTCTGTTATTCAATTACGGATAATCGAATCCGCCGTCATCGGTGTTGCATCTTTTCAATCGGTCAATGCCCTTAGAAAGCCCCTTGATAAGACCGTACTTCTCGAGGGATAAAATCATATACTGAGAGCAGGAGGGCTCGAAACGGCACTTGTTGCGAAGGGATGCGGGAGCAAAGCACTGATATATTCTGACAAGGCATATCAGAATGTGCTTTAGGAAAATCAACACAACAATCAGCATAAAGGCAAAGCATATCCGTACGGATGTTATCGGCGAAAGGGAAAGAGCGGTCAGCAGGCAATAAAGCCCGGCTGCCGATGCAAAGAAAAGTACTGTAAAAGCCGAGATGCGCCACCATTTAATCTTGGGGCGCACCAGCTCACGCTTGTAATTCCAGCTTCGGGGATCATCTGAATCTCCCGAAAACAAAATTTCACCAATTGCCTGTATATTGCCGAGTTGTGTTTCGTCAAACTGAATTTCTTTCATGGAAGACAAAACGATGACAGAGCTTTATACTTCGCGAACGAAAATAAGCATGTAGTAGTTTATGGGTACGGGCTGCTGGAAGCAACCGGGCTTCTCTGTAACTGTGATAGTTTCCATTGAGTGATATTCCCAACCCTGAGTAGCTTCGCTGTTGATAAGCTGTGCAAATGAGTTGAAAGCTGCCTGTGTGTCGCCCTTTGCAACACTGATGTTCTTGGGACCTGCAACTGCTTTGTACTGTTTCATAATATTCTCTCCTTAAAACAATTGATCATAACCCTGTTTTTGTCAGATTATGTCGAATCAATCGTATAATATTTATACACCATTGTCAAGGTTTTTGCTAAAATACAGTGTTTGTTACAAAACAGGAGGGGTGAATTTGTTTAAATATACAATAAAGAAAAAAGCAGCGGAGTGATTTCACTTCGCTGCTTGTGTATTGCGTGCATATGAGTTTTACTCAAATTCGATATGAAACAGTCAATACTTTGTATACACAAAAAGAATAAGGTTGCTGTCACTGCTCTTCTTATACAGTATACTTAACTTCATAATAAGTACTCGTATAGTCTGTTGCTCTTCTGTTTCTGCCGTACCAGACCGCCTCACGGGCATAATCGGTGAAACTTTCGGTTTTAAGGGTGTCACATATCTCAAGGGATATGTGATTTTTTTGAAGCGGACTGTATTTGTCCGAGTAAATATTATTGAAGTATGAGAAAAAGTCATAGTCCGATTCGATATACGCTTTTTCTGTACCTATCTTTTTGATAATACCCTGCTGATATGAGAAAAGAGCGTCGATGATGTCACTGCTTCCGAAGGCGGAAGAGACAAAGCTTCTGACCTCATCGTAGAAGGCTTCTTTATTGTCGAAGCAGTCGAGATAAATCAGCTCGTCAAAGCCCCAAAGAATTCTGCCGGTTTTGTCAAAGGTACCGAACATCTCATTTTCTCCGCTTGTGATGCCGAGGCAGAGCTTGCTGATTTTTCCGTAAACCCGATTAAGGAAGGAGCCGTCGTTTTTCTCTGACCATTCAATGAGCTTCTGATAAAAACCGGAATAGGTTGTTTTGTACTCGTTGCAGATGTAAATAGCAACGGCACGGAGAAGTCCGAGGTTGTGAAGGCCCTGGACATAGGCGGAAAACAGTAAGGATTTCGCCCATTGCTTCTCATCCATAGAAGAGGTTGCGGTTATATACTCTGAATATTCGGTTATCTTATCGGAATCCTCACCGTCAACAGAGTGGATAAGCTTGAAGGGTACTCTCGTGCTTTTTATACCGAATTTTTCTATATATGCCTTCTGTCCCATCTGTGAGTTGGGAAGAATCTCACAAGGGTATATGCTTATTGCAAAGTGCTGACCGCTTTCGAGCAGTACATTGACACCGTTGCAGAAGGAGTCGTAGGTTTCACCCGGAAGACCGAGAATAAGCTCCGAAAGAGTGTCTATGCCGAGCTCCTTGTATTTTACAAGAAGATTTTTGAAGAAATCAACGCGGATATTTTTTCTGCCTATATTTTTAAGCACCTGTTCATCCATGCTCTGGAAGGAAACGGTCTTTGCCTTGTCGAGTCCGCTTCTGAAAAAGCGTGTACTCACATCAAAAACGAAGTCAAATCTGTTTTTGGTAAAGAAAACCCTGAACACCTTCGGGTAGCCGTGCTGTTCCTTGCACTGTACCACATAATCGGCAATTTCAGCATCACGGTCAAAGAGGCAGAAGTTTGCATCTACGCAGTAAACGTACTCGATTTTATGCTCGGAAAACCAGTCAAGCTCAGCCTTTACCTTTTCCATGGGGAAGAGTCTTACCTTCGAGCCGAGCTCGCTCCAGTCACAGAAGGAGCAGGCGTTGGGGCAGCCTCTGTTGCTTTCGAAAAGTCCCGAAAAGCTGATATCGTCTCTGAGAATTTCGTCAAAGGTACCCTCTAAATAGGGAGAGGGATAGGAAAGTCCCTTCTGAGCCTCGTATGCAGTTGTAACCGTTTCTCCGTCGGAGTTGCGGTATGAAAGATTGCTTACCGAATCAAGTGGCTTGCCCAAAGCGAGGCTTGTGAGTAATCCCTCGGCAGGCTCTTCACCGAAGCGGTGAATAACAAAGTCAACATAAGAGTACTCTTTAAGCTCCTTGCCGTCAGCGGAAACATTGTGACCGCCGAAAGTGATGAGACAGTCGGGGTACGCCACTTTAACTGCACTTGCCAGAGCCTTATTGTACTCCATATTCCACACTGAGCACGAGAAAAGAAGCATATAAGGTGCTTCAAGACGTGCTACAACATCGTTTATAGGCTCTTTTGTATAAATGAATTTACCGAAGCTGTAGTTGTCGGCTACGGTAGAGTTTTTCTGACAATATGCCTGTATACAGCCGACCGCATAGGGGATGTATACACTTTTTTTATCCGTACCGTAAATGTCACTTGCCTGTACGAAATATACATTCTTTTTCATGCGGTTGCCTCCATCAGTCGGATATTATATCCTTTTCTCCGTTTTCAAGCTCGACTCTGTTTGTATAGAAGGCTACAAGATAGGTATCCTTCAGGAAAATAAAGCGGTGCTTTACATTTTCGGGGATAAGAAACATATCTCCGGATTTAAAATTCACAGTTTCGTATTGGTCATCTGCCTTCAGCTGTAATTCAATTTCACCTGAGATTACAAAGAATATTTCCTTTGCAAAGCGATGGTAATGGAAATCACCGCGTACTTCTCCCGCTTTAGTGAAAACGGCATTGGTCTGTGCAAAGCTCTCGTGGGTAATCTGGCAGATAACCCCGCGTTGGTCTTCGAAAGTAAAGTCAGGTTTCAGAATTTCTACAAGTTTCATAAAATCACTTATTCCTATATGCAGATTCAATACTACGGTTTGTAGCCGTAAAGACTATTATACTATCTTTGAATAAAAAAATCAAGTTTCGGCAGAAGGGCGGGCCTATTGCAACAAAGCCCGCCATATGGTACAATGGGTTTGCTGAAAAGCAGGAAAGGGAGAGAATATCATGGCAGTTTTTAAAATTGAAACTAAAAATAAGGTTGACATCGGCAAAAAGCCAAGAGTGTATTTCGCCTGTCACCCCGATGATTTTGAAAGATATTTCAAAAAGATATGCGACGATATATTCAAGTCGCATGACTGTGCAATTTATTACACAGAGGATATGACGGACGTTATCGCCGAAGATGAAAAAGAGGTAGACCTCGGACGAAACAATCTGTTCATTGTACCTGTTACCTTCAGACTTCTTTCTACACCTAACCGTGCGATGGATGAGGATATTCCGTATGCGTTGAAATCTCATATTCCAGTTTTGCCGGTTATGATGGAATCGGGTCTTGATGCATTTTATTCAAAGCCTG
>JAFZFT010000126.1 GCA_017555765.1 Clostridia bacterium
CATGCCGTAGGCAATTCATCTTACATCTCCTTCGGTGAGGGAGCTTTGATAACCTTCCTCCCTGAGGAAGGTGGCAGCCGTCAGGCTGACGGAAGGAGTTTATCAACCTTACCATCAAAATACACCTCACCGTAAACTTGTTGAACCTCTCCGTCTTTGCCTACGGCAAATCCACCTCTCCTTTCAGGAGCGGCAGGATATCTTCACAGCCTGAATAGACCTGCTACCGTAGGGACACGGCGTGCCGTGTCCGCTGACCTCACCACAAACCGCCACCTCACCCCAAACCCGTAGGGACCGACGTCCTCGGCGGTCCGTTAACCCACCGTAAAATACCTCTCACGGCGACCGTTGACACCAACCGAATCTTCTTGACATAAAATCAAATGGGTGATAATATGAAATTACAAAAAAACAGGACGACATAATGTGCCGGTTTATGTAATGAAAGGATCTTCTATGATTGCGATTGTTTCGTTTGTTATACTGTTTCTGAGTTGTGTGACGATTTTTAATGATATACAGCTTGATTTGCGCAAAAATCACAGCAGGACATATATAAAGAAAACAAATAAAGGCTTTTTTAATAAAGTGCTTTTTCTTCCTTTTGTCAAAGAAATCAACAAGATTAAGTACGTTCTGTTGATTATAAGCTATGGCCTTGCTACTTTAGGCTTTGTATTACAAGCGTTATTGACATTTAATATCTTATCAGACGGCAATACGATAGTTCTTTTTCTGTTCAGAATAATGATAGCTTATTCGGTTGTGTTATTTATTTACAAAATGCTGATTAACAGAATACTTATTGCAATGAATGAGAGCAAATCTGTGTTTATTGTGCTTATGTTGATTGTGATTTTTATTTATGTAGTTATTTTTCTTGTAGTGCCTATATT
This sequence comes from Clostridia bacterium, assembly GCA_017555765.1. Lineage (GTDB taxonomy): Bacteria > Bacillota > Clostridia > Oscillospirales > Acutalibacteraceae > UBA6857. The sequence continues at coordinate 900 of JAFZFT010000126.1, forward strand.
GGGACGGCTTATAACACAATAAAACAAACCCGCAGGATTTCACTTCTGCGGGTTTTCTGTCTGTACTCTGCGGCCTCAGCCTTTCTCCTTCATCAGCCTTCCCCGCAATTCCGTTACAATAGCACCGAAGGTGCCACTGAATCTTGGCTCGCCCTGAAAGGGGAGCTGTCGCCCGATAGGGTGACTGAGGGGTCCAATAGCACCGAAGGTGCCACTGAATCTTGCCGTCCCTGAAAGGTAATTCCCTCTGTTAGAGGGAGTGTCACGAAGTGACGAGGGTGTGCCGGTTTTCGGAGAAAAAGGGGGACCGCGTCAGCGGTGGATGAGTACGACACACCCTCACCACAAACCACCTCTCTCCTCAATCCTGTAGGGGCGGCCATCGGCCGTCCGCCTGAATGTTGTGTTTGTTGACAAAGCTTTTGTTTTGTGGTATATTGAAACCGCAAGATAATAGGTTTGGAGGCAAATATAATGAAAAAAATATTTGTCATTGTGTTAGTGTGCGCTATGTTGTTTTTATTTAGCGGTTGCGATAACAGTAAATATTTCGAAGATATAGAGGATTACAATGAAGTGTGGGAACTTTCGGGTTATGGAGCTAAAGAAGATGGTGCTCTGCCGATTTTTCCGTCGGAAATAAAAGGCTTAGATGTTATAGACTTCTATTGTAAGTATAGAGAAAAGCTACCGTTAGGGGAAGAAATACAGGTTTATCTGCAAGTAAGATACGATGATAGCGAAGCTTTTGAAAAGGAGAATGAAAGATTGATAACTGTAGCACGCTCGTGTGATGAGCTTTTTGATAATACAGATTTATCAGCTTTTTGCGTTCAGTCAGGTGAGGGCTATATGTGGGAGTATTCTTTGGCAGATGACATTAAATCAGAAATATATTATATTTTCGTTAAAGATATACCAAAGAGTGAAATCCTTTTTGATAGCAAACTGTTACCGAAGGAATATGATTATTAAACCATCAGGTAACGATATTACCTGAAAACTAAAAATATTTAGCCTCAGCTGCGGTCAATCCGTCAGCCGAGGCTCTTTTCATATATTCTGTGGTCATTCTGCGGCCTCAGCCCTTCCGTTTCGCCGAGCCTTCCCCGCAATTCCGTTACAATAGCACCGAAGGTGCCACTGAATCTTGCCGTCCCTGAAAGGTAATTCCCTCTGTTAGAGGGAGTGTCACGAAGTGACGAGGGTGTGCCGGTTTTCGGAGAAAAAGGGGGACCGCGTCAGCGGTGGAAGGGTTCAGCACCCCCACCGCAAAATACCCCATACTGCAAATTGTGTCGGATAAAACTTTAATTTTAATGTGATTATTTTATAATATCTGTATCTGCCCGAAATCTTTACCGCGGGCGAGTGTGTATCGGCAAACTGCTCGGGTCGCCGTGGACGTCGACCCCAACAACCGCCTGCTTTAAAACCTCCGTTGGGACACGGGTTGCGGTGTCCGCTGACTCTAACCGCAAAATACACCTGGTGTTAAAACTGTAGGGGCGGCCATCGGCCGTCCATTTGTATCGTGGTTTTCTTGACAAGACTCTTGATTTATGATAGATTAGATTATACCTCTAACGGCTATCACTGGCACCTGACCGATTCTTCTTGATATAAAATCGAACAGATGATAATATGAAACTGCTAAATATAATATTCGAGGTTGTGTAATATGAACATCAGCAACAAAACTTTAAGACTTATAAGAATAACATCAGGAATACTTTCTTGTTTGATGATCCCATTAGCTTATTTCAGAGTGCTTCCGAGTCAGGTGTGCTTTTTCGCAATGGCGGTATTTTTCGCGGTGAGTATTATTTTAGGCTTTGTTTCAGATTCGCGTAAAGTGAAAGAGTACAGCACCAAAGGTGACACATGGAGCAAGGTTAAAAGATTCGGAATAATATCAAATAATGCTTGGTTTCTTTTTGGGGTGGTCTTACTTTTGGTTGTGTTAATACTCAGAGCAATTATCGGATAATCAATAAGAATTCAACTTAATAAACTTAAGCCTCGGTTCCGATTAACTCGTCAGCCGAGGCTCTTTTCATATAATCAGCGTTTACTCTGCGGCCATCAGCCTTTCTCTTTCATCAACCTTCCCCGCAATTGCGCATTGCGCATCGCGAATTGCGAATCGACTAAAATCCTTTCAGCAAATCTGCAAAGGGATTATTCTTCTCTTCCTTCTTCTGCTGATTTTCCTGCTTTCTCATATAGCTGAGCACGTCAGCCTTGCCTGCGCCTGCCTGCTCTTTTCTCTTCTGGAATTCTGTGAGCTTTTCACGGTAGCCGCATACACAACAGAACATCTTTTTGTCACCCTCACCGCGAAGCTCCATCTTCTTGTGACAGTCGGGGCAGCGTGCGTTTGTGACCTGAGTGAGTCCCTTGCGGTAGCCGCATTCTCTGTCCTGACAGATGAGCATTTTACCCTTTTTGCCGTTGACCTCGAGCATATATTTTCCGCAAACGGGGCAGGCAGTACGGGTAAGGTTATCGTGAGCGTACCTTGCGTCCGAGGCAATAACCATTGAAACGAGCGAGGTGGAGTAGTCTCTCATATCCTTGATGAATTTCTTCTGGTCGGCAGTACCCTTTGAAATGTTCTGAAGCTGTTGCTCCCATTTAGCGGTCAGCTCCGCACTCTTGAGGTCAGCGGGTACAATGCTTATGAGCTGCTTGCCCTTTGCAGTTGGGTGAATTTCCTTGCCCACACGCTCGATAGAGAAGTTATCGAAAAGCTTTTCTATTATATCAGCTCTTGTTGCGGGGGTGCCGAGACCGCTTGTCTGATTTATGACAGCCTTGAGATTCTTATCCTCAATCTGCTTTGAGGGATTCTCCATAGCTGAAAGAAGTGTCGCTTCGGTGTATCTTGCGGGCGGTCTTGTCTTGCCCTCGGTGATTTTGGTGCTCATTACGGGAAGAGACATACCTTCCTTGAGTACGGGGAGAGACTGTGAGCGGTTTTCCGCCTCGTCCTCATCATCGTCCTCGTCAGCATTGCCGTAAAATTCCTTCCATCCCATAGCCTTAGGAGTCTTACCCTTTGCGAAGAAGCTGTTACCTTCGATATCGATTTCAACCTTCACCTCATCGTACTCATAAGGTGCGGAAAGTACTGCGAAGAAGCGGCGGACAACAAGGTCGTATATGTTTCTCTCGTCGAAGCTGAGCTTCTGAAGATTCGGTGACTGCTCCGTGGGGATAATAGCATGGTGGTCGGTAACCTTTGCATTGTTTACGATATACTTTGTTTCGATTTTTCCTCTTGCAAGACCCATAGCCCATTTTGAATAGGGACCTACTGCGGCGGCACGGAGTCTTTCGGGTATAGTAGCAACAATATCGTCGGTTATGTAACGTGAATCGGTACGGGGGTAGGTGAGTACCTTGTGATACTCATAAAGGCTCTGCATAAGTGAAAGAGTCTGCTTTGCACTGTAGCCGTACTTTTTGTTGGCATCTCTCTGAAGCTCTGTAAGGTCATAAGCGGCGGGAGGTGCCTGCTTTTTACTGCTTTTTTCAAGCTTTGCAACCTTACCGCTCTTGTTTTTGATTGCATTTTCAATCTTCTCTGCAAATTCACGGTCGGAGAAGCGGGTGTTACCCTTCTTGTCACGGAAGGTAGCTTTGAATCCGTTGAAATACGCCTGAAGAGTGTAGTAAGTCTTCGGCTTGAAGTTCTGAATTTCCTCTTCTCTTGCGACAATGAGAGCGAGAGTAGGAGTCTGCACACGACCCGCTGAAAGTGAAGCGTTATATTTGCAGGTGAGGGCTCTTGTGGTGTTGAGACCTACGAGCCAGTCTGCTTCAGCTCTTGCCTGAGCGGATTTATATAAGTTATCGTAATCCTTGGCGGGCTTGAGATTTTTAAAGCCGTCCTTGATTGCCTTGTCGGTCTGTGATGAAATCCAAAGACGGTAGGCGGGCTTCTTACAGCCTGCCTTTGTCATAATCCAACGTGCAACCAATTCACCCTCACGTCCCGCATCGGTTGCGATAACGAGGGAATCAACATCGGGTCGCTTCATAAGTGCAGATACCGCTCTGTACTGCTTGGAGGTCTGCTTGATGATAACAAGCTTCATTTTGTCGGGGAGCATCGGAAGATCGTCCATCTCCCACTTTTTATATCTTTCGTCGTAAGCGTCCGGGTCTGCGAGAGTTACAAGGTGTCCGAGAGCCCATGTGATGATGTATTTGTCACCGATGATGCATCCGTCACCCTTACCCTTGCAGCCGAGCACTCTTGCGATGTCTCTTGCTACGGAAGGCTTTTCCGCAAGAACTAATTGTTTTCCCATAGTGTTTTACCTCATTTAATAACTGAAAGGCAGCAGCCTTTTTCGTTGAATTTTTCTCTGATTACAGCTTCAACCTCAGCTTTTGCAACGGACTTATAAAGGTCGAGAGTATCAAAAAGACCGAAGCCGTTGAAGTAGCTGTCAACGAGGTTGTTTGCAAGTGAATCCGTATCGTTGAAGAGGAATACATCCCTGCCGTACATTCTCTTTAGAGAGATTTCGAAGTCCTCGTCAGAAATCCCCTCAGACTGAAGTCTCTTAATCTCTGCGGCAATTTCGTTTCGTACCTTTTCAGGATTGTTGCTTTCACCGCTGATGAGAAGACAGGAGAAGCCTCTGCCATTGAAATATTCCTTACCGAAGCTGCCGTTGATAAGTCCTTCATCGAGGAGTCTGCAATAAAGAGGGGAGACCTTACTCAGAAGTACATCGAGAGCAAGGTTGGTGATAAGATTATCCCTTACAGTATCCTTTTCGACGGGTATACATTTATATCCGATAGCGAATTTCGGCATGTCAACACCCATATCCTCCTCGGTGTAATCAGTTACCGCACTGTCACTTTCCTCAGGAATAATCTGCTCGTAATAAACGGGTTCTTCCTTCTTGAGTACCTTATCCGCAATTGCGATAACCTCATCCTTTTTTACATTACCCGCAACGGCAAGAGCCATGTTGGAGTTGTTATAGAAGGTGCGGTAGCAGGAGTAAAGAAGCTCTGCATTGATTTCTGCGATTGATTCAACAGTACCCGCAATGTCGATGCGTACGGGATTATTATGATAAAGACCTCTGAGCAGATTGAAAAGCACCTGCCAGTCGGGGTCATCCTGATACATTCTGATTTCCTGACCGATGATACCCTGCTCCTTGAGTACTGTTTCCTCAGTGAAATAGGGAGCCTTTACAAAGTCGAGAAGAATTTCGAGATTTTCCTGCCAGTTGTCCGCACACTGGAAAAGATAGCAGGTGCGGTCGAAGGAGGTGAATGCATTTGCAGATGCACCGGTCTTGGCAAAACGCTCAAAGGCATCAAGCTCCTCGCTTTCGAAAAGCTTATGCTCAAGAAAATGTGCAATACCCTCGGGTACGCTTGTATAGCTTTCCTCACCCTTTATTCTGAAGCAGGTATCAACAGAGCCGTACTTTGTTCCGAACATTGCAAATGTACCCGAATAGTCAGGCTTTTCCATAACGAAAATCTTAAGTCCCGAGGCGTGGTCGATTTCATAGTACTCTTCGCCTAAAAGTTCATTTTTAATAAGCTTTTCCATTTATTCCGCCTCACTTTCAAGTATAAATACAGTGTCCTCGGTGACCATATTTGCCGCAACGATGATTTCCTCACGGCTTACATCCTTCATCTGAGCGGCATAATCCTCAGGTGAGCGGAAATCTGCCTTGTTGCACTGCATGGTTGCCCACATATCAATGTAAATCACACTGTCAGAGAAGGATTTATATGAATCATTGATGCTGAGCTTTGCCTGATTGATGATTTCGTCGCTGAAATCACCCTTTCTTACTGCGTCAAGCTCGTTTCTTATAGCATCAAGAGCCTTGTATGCGTTTTCGGTTTCAACACCGCTTTCAACAGTGATAATGCCCTTTGAGTCAATGAGTCTTGCAGAGCAGTAGTAGCAAAGGCTCATTTTTTCTCTTACATTCATAAAGAGCTTTGAGAAGGTACCGCTGCCGAAAATTGCAGTCATTATCTTGAGTGCGGGGAAGTTGTCTCCCTCATAGGTCATACCCGCTCTCATACCGATAACGAGCTTGCCCTGCTTTACCTTCTGCTTTTCGGTAACTGTTCTGCTTTCGTAAGCTTCGGAAATAAATTCAGTGCGGATTTCAGCTATATCCTCAGTCTTTCTTCCGAGAGCGGTGAAGCGGTCAGTGAAAAGCTTTTCCGCCTCTGCCTTGTCAAAGTTACCTGTAATATTTATCTGTATGGGGCATGTGAAAAGCATATCCTTCCACACTCTGAAAAGCTCCTTGCCGTCAAGTGTGGAGATGGCTTCTCTGTTACCGAGTCTGTCCGTACCGTAAAACTCATCACGGCACATTTCCTCTGTCATTCGTGTAAGAGCGTACACTCTCTTGTCGTCTCTTTCGCTGTCGATTTTTTCAATAAGAAGTCGCTTCTCTCTTGCTACATTTTCCTCCTTGAAGCCCTTGGGAGTAATATCAGGCTTGAGGAAAGCATCAAGAAGAAGAGCGATTCCCTCGTTGAGTACCTTTTCGCCTTTGAGAGCGAAGCGGTCGTCAAGACAGGTGAGTACAAGAGACAGCACCTGAGCCTCGCCGATTTTCTTAACCGAAGCGGAAAGACCTGCTCCGTAAAGGGAGGCGAGTTTGCGGTTCATGTCATAAACCGTGGGATAATCCTTGCCGGTACGTGCAAGAAGGTGAATAAGCAGTGCTCTTGCGGAGGTATCTCCGTCAAGGGGTGCTGTTATATTCAGTGAAACAACGGCATTTTTAAACTGAGCCGTACTGTGAGTAAAAAGTCTTACACCGGGTGCAATATTTTTTCTTTCCATAAGCGTTCTCCTTCTGTGAGAATAATATCATTTTTATTATAACATAAATACTATATCATATGCAATTACTTTTTGACAAAGCAGTACCTCTTTTCTCAATGCGATTGACATAGCTGCCCAAAAATGCTATTATTTAATGTATAATATTTACAGGGGTGTTACAAATGAAAAAAACAGCTAAAAGACTGCTTGCATTTTTACTTGCGGTTGTTATTGTCTGCGGTACCTTCGCCTTCGGCGCTTCCGCTGCAGAGGAAAAAATAGTTGCAAGAGTATCGGTAGTATGTCTTGTGAGAACTCCGGGTCATATGTGGATTTACGTCGAAAACCTCACAAACAAATCAATGAAGGTCGGTGCATATACATTGCCTAAAAACGGCGGTGTTTCAATCGGTACCTTCGGCCCGACAAGATATGACGGCTACGGTATATACTATAACGTTGAGTCTTATTGCTATACCGAGTACGGTATGAGCGGCTACAAATCACTCACCGAAGACCTTACTGCGGCAGAGCTCAAGACTCTCAGCGACGGAATACTTTCTTACAGAAACAGCTGGGGACCCTTCCGTAACTGTGTTGCCTTTGCATCTCAGATGTGGAATCTTAACTCGGAAAAGAAGCTTTCCAATCTTATTTTCCCTGCCTTTGCAAACCTACAGATGACATTCAAGGGTGCAATTACAGATAATCCCATGCATAAGGCGGTAACTGCCGCTAAGGTTTACAGACAGTACGGAACCGGAGCAGATGCTTATCTTGAAAGAGTAAGCGACCGCTCTCTCGGAGACCTTTCATAATTCAATTTCAATACGGTATACACCATTGAGCGTGTATGCCGTGTTTGTTTTTATATCCGTAACCTTCTGTTAAACTTTATTTTAACTTTGTCTGATAAACTTTGCATATGGGTAAATCTGTACATCTTTCATAGCGGACCTTAGGATAATCAGCCTTGATGATATACACTTGTCGGTTTTTATGGTGAATTTTAACAAGGGTAAAATGACGAAAAAACCTCTTGAAAAGCGGTGTTTGGGGCTAAAAATGACAAAAAAATCCCCTCGCAAAGCAGAAAACCAAAAAAATATCTAAAAAAATCTCGATTTTATATTGCAAAATGACTATAACTTTTGTATAATAGTAAAAGTGACAATCGTCAAAATATCCAATTCAGTGCAAAAAAAGAAGTTGGGGGCAAAATAAAAATGTCTAACAGATTATTTCAGGGTATTATTCATCAGATGAAGGATGCTATTGACAGAACCATCGGCGTTATCGATGCAAGCGGCACTATTGTTTGCTGCAGCGACCTTGTAAGAATAGGTGATACAGGCGTCGTTGATATGAAGGAGGTTCTTTCAAGTGGTGAAGTTAAGGTAATAGGCGGTAAGACTTTCCTTGCTATCAGTACTCAGAATCATCCTGACAGTGCAATTTTCGTTGACGGAAACGACGAAAACGCAAAGAACTATGCAAAGCTTATCTCTATTTCATTAGGCGGCATCAAGCAGTACTATGATGTAAAGTTTGATAGAAGCAATTTCATCAAGAATGTTATTCTCGACAATATTCTTCAGGGTGATATCTATCTCAAAACCAGAGAGCTCGGCTTCAACAACGAGGTTTCACGCTGTGTACTTCTCATCAGAACAGCTGAACGCTCAGAGGTTTCCGTAAGCGAGACAGTGCAGAATCTTTTCCCTGATAAGAATAAGGATTTCGTTATCAACATCAACGAAACTGATATAGCTCTTGTTAAAGAGGTGCGTCAGGGCAATGAAATAAAGGATCTTGAGAAGCTTGCAAGAAGCATCGTTGATTCACTCCACACAGAGTTCTACATCAACTCCATCATCGGTATCGGTACAATCGTAACCGGCATCAAGGATCTTCCCCGTTCCTTCAAGGAATCACAGATCGCTCTTGAGGTCGGCAAGGTTTTCGACACCGAAAAGACAATCGTTACCTACGAAAACCTCGGTATCGCACGTCTTATCTATCAGCTTCCCACCACACTCTGTGAGATGTTCCTTAAGGAGATTTTCAAGAAGGGCTCAATTTCAGGCCTTGACCATGAGACTCTCTTTACAATTCAGAAATTCTTTGAGAATAACCTCAATGTTTCCGAAACATCAAGAAAGCTTTTCGTTCACAGAAATACCCTTGTTTACAGACTTGAAAAAATCAAGAAGCTCACAGGTCTTGACCTGAGAGAATTTGACGATGCAATCGTTTTCAAGGTTGCACTTATGGTCAAGAAGTATCTTGACGCAAAGCCCATCAAATATTAATAAAATGATTTATGCCGGCATTACTGTCGGCTAAATCGGGTTGTATAAGGCTTTATACAGCATTCGTTACTTTAAAGAAAGAGGAACTTTATGATTGAATTCAGAAATGTTTCGATGAAGTATAAAACAAACGGCGCAGTCGCACTTGATAAGGTGAATGTTAAAATCAATGACGGCGAATTTGTTTTTATCGTCGGCGCTTCGGGAGCGGGCAAGAGCTCCTTCCTTAATGTTATAATGGGTCAGGAAAAGATTGACTCAGGTGAGGTTTATGTCAACTCATATAACCTCAGAAAGATAAAGAAGAGAGAGCTTCCTTATCTCCGCCGTATGCTCGGCATCGTTTTCCAGGATTTCCGCCTCATCCCCAAGATGACGGTTTACGATAATATCGCTTTCGCGCTCCGTGTTATCGGTATGGGTGAAAGAAAAATCACAAAGAGAGTCCGTTACGTACTCAAGCTGGTTGACCTTTCAGAAAAGGCAAAGAATTTTCCCCATCAGCTTTCTCAGGGTGAGAGACAGAGAGTTGCAATCGCAAGAGCTCTCGTCAACAATCCCGCAGTTATCATAGCTGACGAGCCTACAGGTAACCTTGACCCTGTGCTTTCAGGTGAAATTATGAGCCTTTTCGACAAAATCAATGCTCTCGGTGCAACTGTTGTCGTTGTTACCCACGACCTTGAGCTTGTCCGTCAGTTTGACCATAGAATAGTAACCATCGAAAACGGCAGAATTGTCTCCGATATTCCCGCAAAGGCTTCAGCAGAGCAGCCCGTAAAGGCTGTCGCTGAGGAGAGTGAGGAGTCCGATGCTGAAGAGGCAGAGCTTGAAGATGCTCAGACCTCCGATGAGGAGTACATTGAAATTCAGGGCGATGAGGATGACGAGGCAATCGACATTGACATCGACGAAATAAAAGAAAGTATGCAGGAGGGTTAAAAAATGGCAAAGAAAAAGAAAAAGTCCTCCGGCGGACTCAATACATCCTATCTTACCAAAATGGGCTTCCACAATATGGTGGCAAACCGCAGTATGACATTTTCCTCAATAAGCGTGCTTACTGCGTGTCTTATGCTTATAGGTATTTCGGTTATCATCCTTCTCAACATTCACTCCCTTGTCAATGACGTTGAAAAGCAGAATGTTGTTGTCGCCTTTGTTCAGGACGGTGCAGACGATGCAACTGTTGCAAAGGTCGGTGCAGACCTTCTCACAATAGAAAACGTTGAGAATGTTGAGTTTGTTTCAAGAGAAGCGGCGTACGAGGAGCAGCTCGAAAAGTTCGGCTCATCCGTTGAGGAGCTTCAGGCTCACATCGACAATCCTCTTCCCGACTCCTACAGAGTAACAGTAAAGAATCTCGACGAGTTCGGTACCACACTTCAGTCAATCAAGTCAGTTGCGAATGTTATGCATGTAAGGGAAAGTCAGGAGCTTGTAACTCAGATTTCAACCCTTCAGAAGTCAATCACCGCAATCTGCATTATGATTGTTATCGTTCTTGCGGGTGTTTCAATGTTCATCATTTCAAACACCATAAGAATGGCTATGGTTTCAAGAAAAATCGACATTCAGGTTATGAAGAGCGTTGGTGCGACCAATACCTTTATCCGTTGGCCCTTTATGATAGAGGGTATTATCATCGGTCTTGTTTCGGGCGTACTTGCTCTCGTACTTACCGTCGTTGTTGAAAATGTTGAGGGTGAGGCTCTTCGCAACCTTCTTGCAATGTTCGGCAGTAAGGCAGTATCACTTCTCGATTATATCTGGGTACTCGTAGGTAGCTATCTTGTAGCAGGTATAACCATCAGCTCATTCGGTACACTCGTATCAATCAGAAAGTATCTCAGAAAAGAAGGCAGCGAAGCAAACGAACTTATATAACGGTAATTTGAAACAGGGGAAGAGCCCCTAAGAGGTGAATTAAATGAAAAGATCTATATCTATGCTTCTTTGTCTGGTACTCGTGCTTACAGCAATGGTGTTCAGCGGATATTTACCTGAAAAGAAGGTAAATGCTGCAACAACCGATGAGCTTCAGAGTGAAATAAACAGACTTGACGGTGAAATCAAGGCTAATGAAGAAAAGCTCAATGCACTCAAAAAGGATCAGGCAAAGCAGAAGGAATATCTCGAGGCTCTTGAGAAGCAGATGAAAACGGTTGAAGAAAAAGCAACCAACATCCAGGTTCAGATTGAGACACTCGACACACAGATAGGCAACCTTGACGATGAAATCAGTCAGCTCACTCGTGAAATTGAGATGACAGAGATGGAAATTCTTGAAACAGAGGCAAATATTGCTTATTCAAGTGAGACTCTTGCTCTCAGACTCAGAAACTCCTATCTTTACGGTGAGGAGTCAACCTTAGAAATATTTATGGGTGCGGATGACCTTGCAAGCTTTATGACAGGTCTCGAGCTTATGAAAAGAACAACCGAAAATGACAGAGCTATGATTGAAAGCTTCAAGAAACAGGTTGTTGAGCTCAATGAATCCAAAAAGGCTCTTGAGGAAAAAAGATCCGAGGTTGACGATAAGAGAAGCGAGCAGCAGATAAAGCGTGACGACCTCAGCGTAAAAGAGAAGGAATACTACGCAACTCTCGACAAGCTCGAAGGACAGTATGCTGAAATCGAGGAGTACCTTGCATCGCTCGATAAAAACAGTGCAGTTTACGAGCAGTACATCAAGGAGCTCGAGGACGAAAAGGCTGCCGCAGACGCAGAAATCGACAGAATTTACAGTGAGTTCTATGCTACATCACTTCAGGTAAGCAATGCTAATCCCACACCGGGAAGCAGCAGTAGCGGTGGCAGCAGTAGCAGCGGCAAGGGTGACCCCTATGCTTCAACTGCTGACTGGGCATGGCCTCTCGGTACCGAATACTGCTATATAAGCAGTAAGTACGGTAACAGAGATGCAAGCATTTCCGGCTGGAGCTTCCACGGCGGTATAGATATCGCAGGTGGTTCAGGCAGACTTCACGGTAAGCCTGTTTACGCAACAAGATCAGGTAAGGTAATTACCGCAATCACAAGCGACAAGGGCTATGGTATTTACGTAATTATTGACCATGGCGACGGATATTCAAGCCTTTATGCTCATATGTCCGCAAGATATGTATCAACAGGTGATACTGTCAATAAGGGCGATATGATAGGCAGAGTCGGTAATACAGGTAACTCAAGAGGTGCACATCTTCACTTCGAAATCCGTTACTACGGTGAGAAGATTGACCCGCTGAGATTTGTATCAAAACCGTAATTGAAGTAAAAATGTAATAAAATTCAGAGGGGTAGAAATTCTGCCCCTCATAGTGTTTTAAAAAGGGGAGTCGGTATGAATAGAAAGATACCTCTCGGCATTACAATAGGACTTGTTGTTTTTGCCCTTGCTATTTCTTCAGTACTTACTGCAGGTGTTATCACAAGGCAGTACGATAGTCTTTTAGGCGGTATGCCCGAAAAGCTTGAGCGCTTCGGAATAGTAGACGAGCTTGACGGTATAATCAATGCAAACTACTACGGCAGAAGTGACGTTGAAGACCTTGAAAGAGCACTTGCTCAGGGTTATGTACAGAGCCTTACAGACGAAAACTCAGTGTATATGACCGCATCGGAGTACAAGACCTATCTTTCAGAAAGGGAGGGTAAGATTTCCGGTATAGGCATAGCCTATAAGAAAACTGCTGACGGCTATCTTGAGCTTACTGCGGTCAGGAAATCCTCGCCTGCATATGCAGAGGGACTCAGAAAGGGCGACGTTATAATCGGCTTTGACGGTATTATCATCGACGCAGAAAATTACAGTGAAATGACCGCAAGACTTGTTGACGATAAGCTTACAAGCGTCAATATTATCTACAGACGAGGCGGTACTGAAAACTCGGTGAGTGTCTCAAAGGGCTACGAAGCGGTTTCAGTTTCAACTTCCTTCTATGAGAATGTAGGCTATATTGAAATCAGCGATTTTTATCCCTCGACAGCCTCACAGGTTGAGCAGGCGATAAATAAATTTACCTCCTCACAGATTGCCGCTATAGTCATCGATCTTAGAGAGAACAGCAGCTACAACTATGATGCCGCTATGGAAGTGCTCGATATTTTCGTACCGATGTCTGATAGTAAGAGACCTGCCGCAACTGTGGTTGATGCTGACGGTAAAACAGTAAAAACCTATACCACCACTGCGGGCGAAGTCAATCTTCCGGTTGGTGTACTCGTTTCAGATTCTACCAAGCAGGCGGCTGAGCTTTTTGCATGTAGCCTCAGAGATTTTGGCAAGGCAGTAATTTTTGCCGAGAAGACGAGCGGCGGCTCTGCAGTTGTAACCGAAGCCTTTGTCCTTTCCGAGGGTAGTGCAGTACTGCTCACAACAGGTAAAGTGCTTCCTTACTCGGGAGTGAGCTTCGACGGTACGGGTATTGCGCCTGACTATCTGCTTGAAAAGGCGACACCGTCAAAGGAAATCAGCGAGGACGGACAATTCCTCTTCGCAGTATCTGTTCTTACAGAATAACCAATAAACAGTAAAAAGGAGAGTGGTATACAGTGAGCGATATAAAAATCAGTATAATTACTGCAGTGCACAACGGCGAAAAGCAGCTCAGTGCCACTCTTGATTCGATAAAGTCACAGTCCTTCAGGGATTTTGAGGTTATAATGCTCGATGCGTCAAGCTCTGACGGTACCTATAGTGTAATGGAGCAGTATCTTTCCGATAAACGCTTCTCTCTTCACAAATGTGACGATGTCAGTATTTCTGCCGCAAGAAATCTTGGTATTACACTTGCAAAGGGTAAATATATAGCCTTTGCCGACAGTAGTGTAGTCTTTTCAAGAAACCTTTTCTCACAGTTTTATAACTGCGCAGAGAAGGAAAAGGCAGAGCTTTGCATAGCTCCCATGATAAGCAGTGACGAATACGGTGAGCACCGCTTCTCATCCTCACGTGCTCTTACAAAAAGAAAGAGTATGAGCCGTTTCGATACAGATATTCTCTGGAATCCCGCAGTTACCAACAAGCTCTTTTTAAAGAGCAGTGTTGAAGAAAAAAATCTCCGCTTCAACTTTTTCGGCAGAGCAAGAGAAGCGGCATTTACAGTTGAGTTTGCTCTTCAGAGCGGTACTATATCCGCCTGCAGTAAGGGCAATGTGTGCTATGTTTCATCGGTTATAAACGACGGTGTAGCTCCCTTTACCATAGAGGAATATATCTCAGGTTACGAATATATCGTAAAAAGGGCGGGAGAGGTCTTCGATAAAGCGGTTGAGAACAGTGTAACCGACTTCGAGAAAAAGGAGTTCGTAAGGCTTCGCACCTATTATATCGACCAGGTTTACAGCAAAGAGATAACTGTACTTCTTTACAGCTATTACAGGCACTTCTGGTTTTTAGATGACGAAAGTATAAAGAAGTATGCTTCGATAATAACAGAGCTTGTTTCAAGGCTTTCCAACAGCGGCAGAGGTGTACTTTTAAAGAAAAACAAGGATATTTTCTATGGTGGCAGACTCATAGACAATAAAAAGGAAATGGCAGAAAATCCCAAAGTAACCCTTGTTATTGCCAAAAACGAGAAAACCGCCCATCACCATACAGAAAGACTCGCAATTCAGGTTTCATCAATTTTCGGTCAGACAATGCCATCCTTTGAATTGCTTGTTGATGCAAGACTAGAAGATATCTTCCCCGAAAAATGGAAAAACAGTGAAAACGTACGCTTCATAGAGGGGGACAGCCTTGCGGAGTGCAAAAATCTTGCCCTCGAAATGAGCCGCACCGACTATATAATGTTCCAGGACGGCTTTGCAAGACTTAATCCGAAGCTTCTTATGCGTCATTATCTCTGCCTTGCGGGTAAGGATAAATACGGCTTTTCAACCTCGCCACTCTCAAAGTTTGACGGTGAAAAGGTAACAGAATATTCCTTTACCGAGCTTTTCTACCACTCAGACCTCAATGCAGAAAGAGTGAAAAACGGAGATTTCAGCTTTGCACTTGATTTGTTCTTTGCAAACAAGCTTTTCCGTACTGAGCATCTGAGAGGTATCCGTTTCAGCTTCAGCGACAACTCCATAACGGATATGTATAAGCTTTATACCCATTCGAGGTTCAGAAAGCTTTCCCATACGGGCGCTTATATCCCTTACACCGAGCAGCAGGCGGTCGAATATCTTCTCACGGAAAAGAAAAATATGCCTGCGGGCGCTCTTTCGATGCAGAGAAGGTATAAAAACACACTTTTCAGGAATGTAAAGCTTAAAAAGGTAAAGAATAATATAAAGAAAACCGCATCCTTTTTTGTAAAGCTTTTTGTAAGCCTTGTAAGCCGCATTCTCACCCTTGTTTATTCCTCGTGTAAGCTTAAAAACAGAGTCTTCTTTTACAGTACTCTTGAAAAGGGACGCTTCAACCAAAACCTGGAAGCAGTTTATTCGGAATGTGAGTTCCCGAAGGTGATTTTCAGAAAGGCTAATCCCCACACTCACAAAGATGTAGCCAAAATAAGGCGGTATCTTCTTACAAGTAAGGTTATAGTTATTGATTGTGAGCTCGAATACCTGCGAGGTATAAGACTTCGTCCCGAACAGAAGGTAATTCAGCTCTGGCATAAAAACGGAGCCTTCCGTCGCTTCGGTATTGATAAAAACACAACCGAATCCCATTTCAGAGAGTATAAAAACCACTCGCAGTACAGTGATGTGGCAGTAACGGGTGAATATGTAAGGCAGTTTTACACCCATGCCTTCGGTGTGGATTACGAAACAGTAAAGCCTCTCGGTGCACCCTCTACGGATATACTTCTTAAGAAGGATTTCGTTCAGGTCAACAAGGAGATAATACAGAATAAGCACCCGCTTCTGAAAAACAGAAAGGTATATGTATATTTCCCCTCCTATAGAGAAAATGAGGGAGAGCTTTCGGTGCTCGATCCGAAAATAGACTGGGCAAAGCTTAATAATGATCTTGCCGATGACGAAATTTTCGTTGTTTCAAGGCACCCGCTCACTCCTGAAGTCTTTTTCAAGGATGCCTTCTATTCCCGTGTAAAGGACTATACCAAGGACTCCACCGAGGAGCTTTTAAGCCTTGCAGATGTTATTATAACCGATTATTCATCGATTATTTTCGAAGCATCACTTCTTAAAAAGCCTATGGTCTTTTATTGCTCCGACTTTGGCGAGTTTGAGCCTGATTTCTATCTTGATTACGATAATGAGCTTCCGGGTGAAATCATCAAGGACTCCGAAAAGCTTCTTGATGCTGTCAGAAATGCGTCTTCAGTTTCTGATAAGGAAAAAATCGACTCCTTCAGGGGAAGATTTATGAGTGCCTGCGACGGCAGAAGCACCGCCCGCATCCTTTCTCTTATAGGGAATTATCTGAAATAAAATTTTAGCACATCCTGCTTTTATATGGCGGGATGTGCTTTTTTATTTGTAAAATTCTGTAATAAAGAAAATACGCCTCAAATTTCCGTTAATAATTTGTACTGATCAGCTCAAATTATTGTTACACGTAAATTTCAAAGGAGGCGGTTTTATGGCAAAATTTGTAAACAGTATCAGATACAGTCTGCTTTTTCTTACCGTCGGATTTCTCTCGCTGCTTGTTTACAGCTTTTTTGCAGTGCCCGACGAGATATATACTGTTCAGGATACGCCCTCTGGGGTAAGCGACATCTACACAATAACCTACGAGCAGACCGATTCGAAGGGTATGCGAAGCTTTGCGGCAGGGCAGTACAAGGTAAAGGTCAGCCTTTTTAATATTCCCATAAAGGATTCCACACTGCTTGTAGGTGAGCGCCGTTATGTTGCAATTTCAGGCGATGTAATCGGTTTGCGGCTTTTCACCGAGGGAGTATTGATAGTAGATATTGATTCAATCTACAGTCAGGAGAGTTCGGTTTCACCGGGTGAAAAGGCGGGTCTGAAAAAAGGGGATGTCATCTGTAAAATTGACGGAGAGCAGACTCTCAGCAGCAGTGCGGTGCATAATAAGATAAAGTACAGTGGCGGAAAAAGTCTCGAGGTTGAGTATATCCGTGACGGAAAGCATTATCTCACAGTGCTCACTCCCGTACTAAGCAGCCTTGATAACAGCTATAAGGGTGGTATATGGATAAGAGACAGTGCGGCGGGTATTGGCACAGTAAGCTTTTACGATGTTGAAACGGGAATTTTTGCCGCACTCGGTCATGCGGTCTGCGATGTGGACACGGGAGATATTCTTCCTCTTCTTAACGGAGATATAGTCGAAGCGGATATAGTGGGCTGCCGTAAGGGTACAAGCGGTATTGCGGGTGAGCTTTGCGGAGTATTTTCAGGCGAGAGTATAGGTGTGCTTGCGGGTAACACCGACACGGGGATATACGGAGTTTTTGACGAGTGGGACAAGGAAGCGGAGCTTTATCCTGTAGCCACGGCAGACGAGGTTAAAAAGGGGAAGGCGCAGATACTTTCAACCGTTGACTCCGCTGAAAAGCAGTTTTATGATATCGAAATACTGAAGATAAATTCCGACAGCCCCGACAACAAAAATATGGTTATTCAGGTTATCGACAGTGAGCTTATAAGCAAAACCGGCGGCATCGTACAGGGTATGAGCGGCTCACCGATTATCCAGGACGGCAAGGTTGTAGGCGCGGTCACTCACGTACTTGTCAATAACCCCGAGAAGGGCTATGCCATTTTTGCCGAGGCTATGCTTGATGCGGGGTGAAGCTAAAAACAGCCTGTAAAATATAACCCATTTAAAGTAGTCAGAATTTGATGAACAGACAGTTTTATAAGCATAACAGTAAAACCGTTGCAAAGCTTTTTATGCTTTAACAACGGTTTTTATCTTGAGGAACTCTTTTTATAGTCCATTACATATTGAGATTCTCTTTTGAGCGGAAGGTATATCCGTTATCCTCGAGTCTTTTCATATTCTTGAGAATATATCCCGCACCCTTTGCGGCACAGTTTTCACTGTCGGCGGCACAGCTTACCTTTATACCGAGCCTTGCGGAAAGCTCCTTGTCTATGCCGTAAAGCTTTGCCGAGCCACCCGTGAGGAGAATTCCCTCGTTGCAGATGTCACTGTAAAGCTCGGGGGGAGTCTGCTCAAGTACATCGAGTATAGCCGAGAAGATAGTATCTATTGGCTCCTTGAGTGCCCTGACGGTTTCGCTTGCTCTTACAAGGAATGGCCTCGGAAGTCCTGTTATATAGTCCTTGCCCGAGTATACTGCTTCAATTTCCTCGTCTCGTGGGAATGCACTTCCGAGGGTGTGCTTGATTTTTCTTATGGTATGAATACCCGCAACTATATCCTTGTCTCTTCTGAGGTAATTGCTGATAGCCTCGTCGAAGCTTGCACCCGCCGTCTTTATCGAAGATGCAAATGCAACAGTTCCCATAGTGATAACTGCGATATCTGTTGTACCTGCACCGATATCCACAACCATAACACCGTGAGGGTGCTCAATGGAAAGTCCCGCACCGATTGCCGAAACTATAGGCTCGTCGGTTATGTGTACCTTTCCTGCACCGGCGGTACAAGCGGCCTCGATGATCGTCTTTTTCTCGAGTGATGTAACACAGCATGGGGCGCTTATGATGAGATTCGGCCTGAAGACACGGTTTTTACATATCTCTTTTATGAAATGAGAAAGAATCTGTGTCATAGCGGGGAAGTCCGAAATAACACCGCCCTCTATAGGACACTTGAGTACAAGGCTTTCGGGGAGTCGGTCGAGCATTTCACCCGCACTGTTACCGATAGCAACTGCATCACCTGTAAATGTATCATAGCAGATGGCAGTTTCCTCCGAGAGGATTATGCCCTTTTTACGGGCGAAAAATTTAATTGAGTAGGTACCTAAATCTATTCCGATGTCGAGCCCGGGCATAAGCACACCTGCCTTTCTTTTTTATTTCAGTTGTTTATTTTAAGGTTTTTTGTCTTTTTTGTCAATACTGCGTGGGATATTACCGAAAACAGGTATAGCTGCAACAGCACAGTAAACATCCCTCGCACCCGCAGACAGAAGCACCTCTTCGCATACTGTAAGCGTACTTCCCGTAGTTTTGATATCGTCAAGTAAGAGTACGGTTTTACCCTTTATTTCCGTACCTTCTCTGAGAATTATAGCATCTGCAAGGTTCTGTCGCCTTCCCGAAGCATTAAGATAGTGTTGCTTGGGAGTGTCCTTTGTCTTTTTAAGTGCTTCACGGCAAGGGAGAAAAAGCTTTCCCGCAATTTTACGTGCAAGCACCTCGCTCTGATTGTAGCCTCTGCGCTTTTCGGCATTGTCACTCATAGGTACAAAGGTAACGAAATCGAAGCGCACATCGGGAAAATCCGAGATGACCTTACGGGCAATTTCTTCGGAAATAAGCTCAGCGGAGTAGCTTTTCCCCTTAAATTTAAGCTCTGTCAGAATCCTTTTTGCACCGTCTGTATAAATAAATGGTGCGCATATGTGTCTGAGCTTTGTGTCGGTGTCCTCGCATCGGCACTGTCTGCTGTTGCAGTGAAAACAGAAGCCCTCGGGTACAGTACACTCTTTGAGTGAGCATTGACGGCAGAAGTCATCAGAAAAGGGGATAATACTCCCGCAGTGAATACACTTTCCGGGAAAGAAAATGCGGGAGATATACTTTGAAATTTTCATGTTCAGTCATTGATAAGAAAATGATTTAATGCAGAATATCTTTTTGTTTTTTTATCGTTGTCAACCATAGAATTTATCTGCTCTTTTGTACCGACAAGAATAAGGCGGTTTTTTGCTCTTGTAACCGCAGTATAAAGAAGATTGCGGTAGCTCAGCTGAGGCAGACAGGCACAGACGGGCATAATGACCGATTCAAACTCTGAGCCCTGACTTTTATGTACTGTTATAGCGTAGGCGTGATCAAGGTCAGAAACACCGTCAAATGGGTAAACGGCTATTCTTCCGTCGAAGTTTATTTTCATAAATGAGGCATTATGGTTTATAGCGGTGATGATACCGATATCGCCGTTAAAAATACCCGTGGAGTGCTCCTTGCCTCTTGTCCACATAATATCGTAGTTGTTTTTGGTCTGCATAACCTTGTCGCCCTCGCGGAAGACTTTAGTACCGACACGGTAATCATCCTTGTCCTTTGAGGGGGGATTGATAATTTCCTGAAGACGCTTGTTGAGGTTTACAGTGCCGAGCTCACCCTTTCTCGAGGGAGTGATAATCTGTATATCCTCTATGGGATTATATCCGTAAGCGGCGGGCAGACGCTTTTCGTAAAGCTCTACAACAGTTCGGGCGCAATTTGCGATGTTTGTCCTCTGCATAAAGAAAAAGTCACTGTCAGTCGCTGAAAGCTCGGGGTATTCACCTCGCACTATTTTATGTGCATTTGTAACGATAAGGCTTTCCATAGCCTGACGGAAAACCTCTGTCAGTGCAACAACGGGCAGAAGTCCCGATTCGATTATATCCTGAAGCACATTGCCTGCACCCACAGGCGGAAGCTGGTCGGAGTCGCCGACCATAATAAGACGGCAGCCGAGGGGCAGTGCATCGAGAAGACTTGCGAAAATGTGAGTATCCACCATTGAAAGCTCGTCGAGAATTACCGCATCAGCCTCAAGGGGATTTTCCATGTTTCTTGCGAAATGCTGTCTGTCACCGTCAGTCCACTCGGTTTCGAGAAGGCGGTGTATAGTCTTTGCCTGACGGCCCGTAACCTCACTCATACGCATTGCGGCTCTGCCGGTGGGAGCGGCGAGAAGCACCCGCAGCTTCTGCTTCTCAAATATTTCGAGAATACCGTTGAGAGTGGTGGTTTTACCTGTGCCGGGGCCGCCGGTGAGTACGAGAAGACCCTTTGTGGCGGCAGTGGTAATTGCAAGTCTCTGCTTTTCTTCAAAGTGGATGCCCTTTTTCTCCTGAAGCTTGTCAATCTCCTTGTCGAGAGCCTTACCCTTTGCGGGCGGAAAGCGGAGCATAATTTTTATTCTTTCTGCAATTTTCTTTTCGTCGAAATGCTCGTTGGGAAGAAACAGAAAGCTTTTAGAGTCAATGTACTCTTCTACAAGCTCCTTATCAATGATAAGGTCGTCTATTATTTCCTGGGTTTCTTCTCTTTCCGTACCGAGAAGCTCGAAGCAGGGGATAATCAGCTTTTCTCTCGGAAGGCAGGTGTGACCGTTACCGAGATTGTGACGGAGTATATGTATAATGCCCGCTCTTTTTCTGAGCAGGGAGTTTATTTCACGTGGGAAGCCGTCTGCAATTTCGTCGGCTCTTTCAAAGCGGAGTCCCACCTTATCCGAGCAGAGCAGATAAGGGTTTTCATTGATTCGTTCAGCGGCATTTACACCGAGAGCCTTGTAAGCCGTGAGACATTCGGAGGGGTTCAGACCGAGTCTTTCAAGGCTTATCATAACCTCGCGCAGAGCGAACTGACCCTTGAAGCGCTCCTGAATATCAAGAGCCTTATCGCGGGATATACCCTTGATTTTGCAAAGCTCCTCGGGGTGATTTTCAATAATATCAAAGGTATCCTCACCGAAGCGCTCAACTATTTTTGCGGCGGTTGCGGGGCCGATACCCTTAATGGTACCGCTTGAAAGGTAACGGAGCATATCTCCTGCAGATTTAGGCATAGACCTTTCACAAGCAGATGCCTTGAACTGCTTGCCGAAGGTAGGGTGATTGACCCAGATGCCGCGGAGCTTTATTTTTTCACCCGCACTGCACGAGGGTACAGTACCCACAGCAGTAATGAGATTACCGTCACTGCTCAGATCGAGAACACTGTAGCCGTTTTCGGGATTTGTATATACAACGTTTTCGATTATACCCTCAATAAAAATTTCCTGTACCATAACTGACCGCCTTTTCAGATTCTGCATACAATTATACAACAAACCGTATCTGATTGCAACCTACAAAAGAATAAACTCATCATCTGTACATTTTACGAATATTATTTTTCCGTAAGGCTCTATTTGCTTTGTGAGAATATCCCGTGTTTCATCCGTCAGGTCACGGTCAATGACGTATACGGGCTTTTTAGATGATAAATTAAAGAGATTAATCTGTATCAGAGCGGAGAAAACCTCTTCGGCAAGCCTTTCGTCGCTTTCGTACCCCTCAACGGCAACAAAAAATCCCTCGTCGGTAATTTCTCTTTTAAGTGTGATGATATAAAATACAAGAAACAGTGCTACGATAACGAGCAGAAGGCAGAAAAAGTACAGAAGCGACCCTATCATAAAAAACACCTCACCTTATTTTATTCCTGAGGCGGGGAGAGGTTACATATCGTCTTTTGAAAACAAAAAAGCCACCGCCTGAGCGGTAGCTATGGTATGAGTGAATCTGTAAGCCGAGTTCTGTCATTTAAGGCAATCATCTATCTAGACACGCAATTGCTCACGTGTTCAAGCCACCTTTCGGTTTTCGCCCAGCTGACGTATCATATCCTGTCGGTGTTGCTTCGGGTAGGGTTTACATGGCCATAAGGTCTCCCTTATGCCGGTGAGCTCTTACCTCGCCTTTCCATCCTTACCAAATAAATGGCGGTTTATTTCTGTTGCACTATCCCTGAGGTCGCCCTCGGCGGTCGTTAACCGTTACCCTGCTGTATGAAGCTCGGACTTTCCTCACGCCGTAAAGGCCCGCGACTGCCCAACTCACTCATGCAGAGTATTTTACACTAAATAACAGTAAAAGTCAAACGGTAAAGCACAAAAGTATAAAATTTGATTAAAATATTAAGATTTTATCAAAATACTTGAGATTTTCATTAATATGATGTAAAATAACAATCGGTTTTGTAGGACTTTGCTCCTACGATTCAAATACCGACATGAATAAGGCAGAGTTTTGTCTGCGATGGAGGTCAGCAATGGACGACAGATATTATTCGGATAAAAACGGAAATACCCGACCCGAGGGTAAGGACAAATATACAAAAGCAGACTATTTCGATGAGAATTTCTCTCTTGAATTCAAAAAAGGCAAGGGTAATGCTCAGTCCTTTGATAAAAAGGTCAGTGTAGATGACGATGAAAGCTTTTCATCCTTTGTCGATAGCGGAGATGCTGAGGACATAGACGGATTTTTCAGCAAAAAAACTGAAGCAAAGCCTTCACAGCCGAGAGCCGCAGACCCGTCAAGAACTCCCAAGGGAGCACCGGTTTCTGCCGGGGCGGCACGCGGTACTGCAGTGAAGACTGCCGGTGGAGCACGTCCCGCAGCTGCAAATGGACAAGGTGGTCAGCGTACATCCGGAGCTGCTTCTAGAACACCCAAAGGAAGACCCTCAGGAGCCTCCGCGGGAAGACCCACGTCACCTGTATGGAATACAGCACCTCAGAAAAAGAAGGGCAAGTCAAAGGCGTTTATAGCTATTGTTTCTGTACTTGTAGTGCTTATAATAGCAGTCGGTGGCTTTGCTGCATATATGTACAGTCAGGTTAATAAGATGATCGATAACGTCAATCACGACGATACTATTGTCGATGACAGATATCTTCCCTCTGATGCACCTGTCAGTGAAGAGATTGTCAATATCCTTCTTATAGGCAGTGACGAGAGAACAAACAGTAAAACTGTTACCGGCAGACGCTCGGATACAATGATACTTCTCACAATTGACTCGGCAAACAGCCAGCTTAAGCTTACTTCATTCCTTCGTGACAGCTATGTTTCAATTCCCTACACCACAGAGTCAGGCGAAGAAAAGATTATCAAAAACAAAATGAATGCCGCTTACAGTAAAGCGGGTGCTCAGGGCGTTATGGATACCATAGAATATAACTTCGGTGTCGACGTGCATGACTATGTTTCAGTTAACTTTGAGGCTTTTGAGAAAATCATAGACCTTCTCGGTGGTGTTACCGTTGACGGTGTTACCGAAAAAGAAGCAAAGTATATGAATAAAGAGGCAAAGACGAATATTCAGGCAGGTTCAAACCATATGAACGGCTTTGAAGCTCTCTGGTACTGCCGTATAAGAAAGCTTGACAGTGACTTCTACAGAACTCAGAGACAGAGAAAGGTGCTTTCTGCGGTTATAGACCAGCTTAAGACTATGGAGATGAGCGAGGTTCTCAATATTCTTAACGAAGCATTCCCGTACATCACAACAAGCCTTTCACAGAGCGAGATGAAAAAGCTCGGAATAAATGCGCTTTCATATGTGAGCTACGATGTGTTCCAGCAGCAGGTTCCCGCTGATAAGACCTGGCGCGACGGCAATGTCAACGGAAGCTATGTTATAGATTTTGATATTGCATTAAACAAGACGATTGTTCAGGAATTTGTATACGGCAAGGCAGAAAAAGCCGAAGAATAATATTATACGGAGCTGTAAGCGTTTACGGCTCCGTTGTTTTTTTATTTGCTGACTTAAGCATAAATCATCGCTTTTTAGAAATCATAATAATAAAAAAGGCAGGCGGTGAATTATGAAAGAGATAAATACCGTAAGGGGAATAATTGAACGGAGTGCAGAAGCTTATGCCAACAGAACGGCATTTGTGCTGAAGAATTCCGATAACAGTGAAGCGGCAGTAAGCTACAGCGACTTCAGAACAGATGTTGATGCTCTTGCACTGGCACTTTACGAAAAGCTCGGGCTCAGAGGCAGACACATAGGGATAGTCGGTGATAATTCCTATAACTGGTGTCTGTCTTATTATGCGGTGCTTTCAGGTGACGGTGTCGCAGTACCTCTCGATAAGGATAATCCCTCCGAGGAAACGGCTCAGCTTATGTCCTCAGGCGACGTCAGTGTACTGATCTGTGACGGAAAAAGTGGCAGAAGACTTGCGGAGTATACCGACGAAAGCGTCCTTATGATATGCACAGAGGCTACTGATAATCCGAGACTGATAAGCCTTGACACTCTTCTTGCGTACGGCTATAAGGCTCTTGCTGAAGGCAAAAGTGTGCAGTACAGCATCGATCCTGACCGTATGGCAGTGCTTCTTTTCACCTCGGGTACTACGGGTGTAGCAAAGGGAGTAATGCTTTCAAACAGAAATATAGTTTCCGACCTTAAGGCGGTAAGCACCAATGTAAGTATAACCTATGAAGACAGAAGCCTCTCTGTTTTGCCCTTGCACCATACCTACGAGGCTATTTCTCAGCTTATGGTCTTGAGTCAGGGCGGTAGTATATGCTTTGCCTCGGGCTTTCGCAATCTCACTGCGGATTTTCTTTTCTACCGTCCCACAGTGCTTGTGTGCGTACCTCTGCTTATCGAAAAAATGGGCAGACGTATAGACAGAGAGCTTGAAAGACGCGGTAAGAAGGGGAGATTGCGACTTTTTTCCCTTGTGTCGGGTATAGTCAGTGAGGAGGGTAAAAGAAAGACCTTTGCCCGCATACACGAAAGTCTCGGCGGAAGGCTCAGAAAGATAATAGTCGGTGCGGCGGCGTGTAAAAGCTCAACCGTTGAAGCTTTCGAAACCTACGGCTTCAGAGTGATAATCGGCTACGGACTTACGGAGTGTTCACCGATTGTGACATGCAACAGTGACCTTGAAAGAAAAAGCGATTCCGTCGGAAAGCCGCTTGGCTGTGCCGAGGTAAAAATTACCGAAGCTGATGAAAAGGGTATAGGTGAAATAACCGTACGCGGGCCGATGGTTATGCTTGGCTATTACAAAAATCCCGCCGAAACGGAAAAAGTACTTCGTGACGGCTGGTTTTATACGGGAGACCTGGGATATAAAGATAAAGAGGGATTTTACTATATTACGGGCAGAAAGAAAAATATAATAGTCACAAGCGGCGGTAAAAATATTTTTCCCGAGGAAATAGAATATCATCTTATGAAAAGCCCTCTTATTACCGAGTGTATGGTGTATAGTAAAAATGACAGAGATATAACCGCTGTTATAGTGCCTTGTCTTGATGAAATGAAAAGAAAAAGCAAGAGTGATGTTGTAACATCAGAGCAGACCGAGCTTTATATATCTGCAGTTGTAAAAACCGTAAACAAAAAGCTTCCTCCTTATAAAAGAATAAAGGACTATGTGATAAGTGAGAAGGAGCTTGAAAAAACCTCCACACGAAAAATAAAAAGGCACCGTCACATAAACGGCGGGGATTGATTTTTATCCGTAGGAGATATATAATAGAAAAGAAGCGCCCGAAGGTGCTTCCTTAATCTTCATATTCATATTCGGTAAATTCTTTGCCGTTCCACAGATAAACTCTGCAGAAGACGTTGAGCTTTTTGCATTTCTTTATAACGTAGGCTGAGCCGCGGCTTTTTCCGTCCCAGAAAACGAAAACTGCGCTGCTTCTCTGAATGATTATATCGTTTCTTATAAGGGGTGCATTTTTGCCGTAAAGGTCATAGGCGGGCAGTATTTCTTCAATAAGTATATGATGCTTGTGAGCGTATTCTCTTGCGCTGCGGTCAATACCGTTAGCGCCGCCCGTAATAATTTTCGTTGTGGTTTTTGGCAGAATACCGTCGGGTATAGGTGCCGTTATGCTTCTTGAGCCTGATATACCGATTACCATAAGCAGTCTCTCCCGTGACTTTGTTACGAAGAAATACTATCATATATAAAAGGAAAAATCAATACGGAGGTCAATATGTTTGAAATAAAAAGTATAAAAAACAACACGTGGTATTTTGAGTCCTTTTCCAATGTGGGCATCTATACACCCGACGGAAAAAATGCCGTACTGATTGATTCCTGCGACCACCCGAGAATGGTAAAATCCCTTGACAGACAGCTTTCAGAAATGGGACTTACCGTGTCGGCGGTTATCAATACCCACTGCCATGTTGACCATATCTGCGGAAACAGATACTTTCAGGAAAAATATGGCTGCCGACTTCTGTCAACCGAAAAAGAAAAGCCTTTTATACGTTATCCCGACCTTGAATCAGAGCTTTACTATGCGGGTGTTGATATAAAAAAGGAAAGCAGTCCCTTTTTCCTTGCCGAGCCGAGTGAAACGGAGATAATATGGGAGAATAACCTTCCCGACGGCATAAAAATAGTACCTCTTCCCGGTCACGGCTTTGAAATGATCGGTGTTATAACCGCAGACAATGTCTTTTTCCTTGCCGATTCCGTACTTTCAAAGAAAACCTGGGATCAGTACCGACTTCCCTTCTTTCACGATGTAAACAGTACTATCGAAACTCTTGAAAAGATAAAAACCGTAAAAGCGGATATATATGTACCATCTCACGATGCACCTACGGACAGCATAGAAGACCTCGCACAGTATAATATTGACCGCCTGAAGGAAAAGAAGGAGCTTGTACTGTCTCTTTGCGAGGGCAGAAACGTTGACAGTATCTACACCGAATATGTAAAGAAGGAAAACATAAAGCTGAGAGCGAGTCAGTATCCGATGTTTGCAGTAATGATAAAAAATCTTCTGCAAAGCCTTGTGGAGGACGGTAAGATACATGCGGAGTATGATAACTATCGACTTGTATACGAATTAAAATAAAATTAAAAGCAACTTTTTGAAAAAAATAAAAAAAGTTGCTTTTTTCTATTGACTTTTGTTGGCAATGATAGTATAGTTATGACAGAAGTTAGCACTCGAAAGAGTAGAGTGCTAAAACATAGCAAACACCACCTCGGTGTGAAAGGATGTGAAGAAATGGAGCTCGGAAAAAGAAAAGAGCTGATACTTGCCGCTATAGTTGAGCAATATATCAAAAGTGGTGAGCCTATAGGCTCAAAGCTGCTTATGCAGTCCCTTCCCATATCTGTTTCTTCTGCTACCATCCGAAATGAGATGAGTGAGCTTCACGAAATGGGCT
Source organism: Clostridia bacterium (assembly GCA_017555765.1). GTDB lineage: Bacteria > Bacillota > Clostridia > Oscillospirales > Acutalibacteraceae > UBA6857. The sequence continues at coordinate 28,854 of JAFZFT010000126.1, forward strand.
TTCTTGAGCAGCCCCACACCTCGGCAGGCAGAATACCCTCTCAGTTAGGCTACAGATACTACGTTGACAAGCTTATGAATACCGATGAGCTTTCAGGTGAGGACAGACGGCTTATAAGAAACGAGCTTGAGCGAATGGCGGGTGACCCCGATAAGCTCCTCGGCAAGGCGGGGGAGATGCTTGCAAGGCTTACAGGCTGTGCGGCTATAGCAACAACACCCACCGATGAGGGCGCAACAATCAAGCATATCGAGCTTATGCCCGTAGGCAGAAAGATAGCAATGATAGTTATGATGACCTCCTCGGGTATAATCAAAAACGGTGTGTGCAAAACTGAAACCGAGCTTACTCCCGATATGGTGCAGTGTTTCTACGATATAGTCAATGACTGCTTCATCGGTCATCCCGTTTCCGATGTTGGTACGGTTATGATTCAGACACTTGTTGCTTCACTCGGAGCGAATGCACTGGCTATGAGTCCCTTGTTTGTCGTACTTGCCGATATAGCCAATCAGGCGCTTCAGGCAGAGATACGTCTCGAGGGAGAGCAGAATCTTCTCCACCACAGAGAATTCGGCAATAACATATATGATATGATGCAGTTCTTTGATGAAAAGGATAAGCTTGAAAGAGCACTTTCCTCATCAAAGGGCGGTGTACAGGTTATAATCGGTAAGGAGAATATGTACCGTCAGCTTGAAAATTCAAGCATGATAGTTTCACGGTACTCCATAGGCGGTCATGACGGCGGTGCAATCGGCATCATCGGACCGACTCGACTTGATTATGCGAAGCTTATACCGAGCATTGAATATCTCACAGACCTTGTCGGTAAATTACTTACAGACACATTGGAAGAATAAGGAGGCTAAGAAATGGCTAAAGATAAAAAGAAGGAGACTGCAGCCGAAGAGGAAGTAAAGGCAACCGAAGCAACCGCAGATGAAGCTCCCTCAAAGGAAGCAGAGCTTGAAAAAGAGCTTGCGGCGGCAAAGGAAGCGCATATACGTACCCTTGCCGAATACGATAACTACAGAAAGCGTACCGCAAAGGAAAAGGAAGGAATTTACGGTGATGCCAAGGCAGACTGTATGAAGTCTCTCTTAGGTGTACTCGATAATTTCGACAGAGCGCTCAGCGTTGATAATTCAGATTTTGAATCCTACAAGAAGGGTGTTGAAATGATATACACAAACTTCTGTGAGATTCTCAAGGGCTTAGGAGTTGAGGCTTTTGGTGAAGCCGGTGAGACCTTCGACCCCAATTTCCACAACGGTGTAATGCACATCGAAGACGAATCCCTCGGTGAAAATGTAATCGCTCAGGTTTTCTCAAAGGGCTACAAAATAGGAGATAAGGTACTCCGTCCCGCAATGGTACAGGTAGCAAATTAAAGTAGTCAGTAGCTAGTAGTCAGGAAAAGTCCTTCGGACTTTTTAAGATAAAAAACAATCACTAAAACATATATTTAACTTGGAGGTAACAAATTATGGCAAAGATTATCGGTATCGACTTAGGTACAACAAACTCATGCGTAGCAGTTATTGAAGGCGGCGAGCCCGTAGTTATCGCTAACGCAGAAGGCGCAAGAACAACACCTTCCGTTGTTGCTTTCTCAAAGACAGGCGAAAGAATGGTAGGTCAGGTTGCAAAGCGTCAGGCAGTTACAAACCCCGACAGAACAATCGCATCAATCAAGCGTCAGATGGGCTCAAACTATCACGTTTCCGTTGACGGTAAGAACTATACACCTCAGGAAATCTCAGCTATGATTCTTCAGAAGCTCAAGGCTGATGCAGAGGCATACCTCGGTGACAGAGTAACAGAAGCAGTTATCACTGTTCCCGCATACTTCACCGACGCTCAGCGTCAGGCAACAAAGGACGCAGGTAAGATTGCAGGTCTCGAGGTTAAGAGAATCATCAACGAGCCCACAGCAGCAGCTCTTGCATACGGCATCGACAAGGAAACCGATCAGAAGGTTATGGTTTATGACCTTGGCGGCGGTACCTTTGACGTATCAATCATCGAAATGGGCGACGGTGTTCAGGAAGTACTTGCAACTGCAGGTAACAACCGTCTCGGCGGTGACGACTTCGACCAGAGAATTATCGACTGGCTCGTAGCAGGCTTTAAGGCAGAGCAGGGTGTAGATCTCCGCGGCGACAAGATGGCTATGCAGAGACTTAAGGAAGCAGCAGAAAAGGCAAAGATTGAGCTTTCAGGCGTAACAACCTCAGCTATCTCACTTCCCTACATCACAGCAGATGCAACAGGCCCCAAGCACCTCGAAACAACTCTTACAAGAGCAAAGTTCAATGAGCTTACAGCAGACCTTGTAGAAGCAACAATGGGTCCCGTACGTCAGGCTCTTTCAGACTCAGGTCTCAAGACAAGCGAAATCGACAAGGTGCTTATGGTAGGCGGCTCATCAAGAATTCCCGCAGTTAACGATGCAATCAAGACCTTCCTCGGCAAGGAGCCCTTCAAGGGTATCAACCCCGACGAATGCGTTGCTATGGGTGCTGCTCTTCAGGGTGGCGTACTCGGCGGCGATGTTAAGGGACTTCTCCTTCTCGACGTTACACCTCTTTCTCTCGGTATCGAGACAATGGGCGAAATCAACACAAAGGTTATCGAAAGAAATACAACTATCCCCACAAAGAAGAGTCAGATTTTCACAACAGCAGCAGACAATCAGCCTTCAGTTGAAATCCATGTTCTTCAGGGTGAAAGAGAATTTGCAAAAGACAACAAGACTCTCGGTGTATTCAGCCTTGACGGCATTATGCCCGCACGTCGCGGCGTACCTCAGATCGAAGTAACCTTCGACATCGATGCTAACGGTATCGTACACGTTTCAGCTAAGGACCTCGGCACAGGTAAGGAGCAGTCAATCTCCATTACTGCATCAACAAATATGTCAAAGGAAGACATTGAAAAGGCAGTTCAGGAAGCAGAAAAGTTTGCTCAGGAAGACAAGGCTCGCCGTGAAGAGGTAGATACAAGAAACGAAGCAGACCAGATGGTATATCAGTGTGAAAAGATTCTCTCCGAGGAAGCAGCTCAGGCTCTTTCAGCAGAGGATAAGGCTGAAATCCAGACAAAGATTGATTCACTCAAGAATGCACTCAACGGTCAGGATATCAACCTCATCAAGACAGAGAAGGAAGCACTCACACAGGCATTCTACAAGCTTTCAGAGAAGATGTATCAGCAGGCTAACCCCCAGGGTGCACAGGGCTTCAACCCCAATGATTTTGCAGGTGCACAGGGTGACTTCAACCAGGGTGATTTCGGCGGTGCAGCTGATAACGGTGGTTATACCGATGCAGGCTATACAGACGCTAACTTCACAGATGCTAACTAAAAAATAAAATCTAAGGGACACGGCTTTCGGGTCGTGTCCTTGATGAGGTATAAATATGGCAGAAAATAAACGCGATTATTACGAAGTCTTAGGTGTGAGCAAGGGCGCTTCCGACGACGAAATCAAAAAAGCATACAGAAAGCTTGCCAAGCAGTATCACCCTGACCTTAATCCGGGCGATGCAA
>JAFZFT010000127.1 GCA_017555765.1 Clostridia bacterium
GAAGGTCTGTCCACTCCTCGGGACGCATCGAGCGTCTTACAACCTTTATATGTGCCATTGTAAAACCTCCTTATACATCCTGGAAATAGGGTCTTTTACGGATTGCATTGACCTTCACGATCTTTTTTAAATCCGCCCTTATCTGCTCTTCAATCCACGCTACACAACGGTGAAGGATAAGGCATTTAGAGCACTCCCCTCTGAAAATCAGAGTTAGCTCATCACCCTCAAGCGAAACAAATTCCACCCAACCGCCATCACCCTGAAGCTTCGGCTGAAGGATATTTTCAACATAGCTTTTTACTGTCATAATCAGCCCTCAATTACTGAAGAGATTTCTTTTCTGTACTGTGTAAGTCTTGCCTGTGATAATTCCTTGGTCTTTTCCTGGATTGAGTAGTAAACCTTGATCTTAGGCTCTGTACCTGAGGGTCTTACTGCCATCCATGAGCCGTCTGCCCAAAGGTACTTGAGTACGTTTTCCTTGGGAAGGTCACGTATACCCTTTTCGAAGTCCATAACCTCTGAAATACCCTCGAAAAGGTCTGTACCCTTGTCTCTGAAATACACCATAAGCTGCTGAATCTTTTCAGCACCGTCCTTGCCCTTGAGGGTGAAGGAATCGAGGTGGTCGAGATAATAGCCGTATTCAGCGTAGATTTCATTAAGACCGTCAACAAGAGTCATACCTCTGTTTTTATACCAAGCTGCCATTTGACAGATAAGCATTGAGGAAACAACAGCATCCTTATCTCTTGCGTGAGTACCCACAAGATAGCCGTAGGACTCCTCATAACCGATGATGAATTCCTGCTCGCCGCTTGCTTCGTACTTATTCATCTTATCACCGATGTATTTGAAGCCTGTGAGGGTTTCTTCTATCTGTAAGCCGAAGGCTCTGCCGATATTTGCACCGAGTTCTGAAGTTACGATAGTCTTTACAAGAGTTGACTTTTCTGAAAGAGAAGCCTTCTTCATTGTAAGTACGAAATTAACAAGAAGTGCGCCTGTCTGATTACCGGTGAAAAGTACGTAATTATCGCCATCCTTAACTGCGATACCTACTCTGTCACAGTCGGGGTCAGTACCGAAAACAAGATCTGCATCTATTTCCTTCGCCTTTTCGATAGCGATTGTAAGAGCGTCCTTTTCCTCGGGGTTGGGGCTTCTTACTGTTGAGAAGTTACCGTCGGGAAGCTCCTGCTCCTTGACCACGGTTACATTCATACCGTCAATCATACGGCGTACGGGAAGGTTACCCGTACCGTGGAGAGGTGTGTAAACAATCTTGAGGTCGCTCTCTTCAGTGTAAAGTGACTGCTTTTCGAGCTCCTTGTAATAATCCTCAAGCACTGCCTGACCGATATATTCGATGCCCTCGTCACTGTCGGAGAAGGGAATAACTGAGAAGTCTGTAATCTCGTTGATAAATCCGATTGCCGCCTTGGCATCGTCGGTACAGAGCTGACAGCCCTTACTGTCATATACCTTGTAGCCGTTATACTCCTTGGGGTTGTGGGAGGCGGTAATCATAACGCCTGCAGTACAGCCGAGATGTGCAGTTGTATATGAAAGCACGGGTACGGGAACGAGAGTTTCGTAAAGATATACCTTAAAGCCGCAGGAAGCAAAAATGCCTGCTGCAACCTTTGCAAAATATGCTGAGTTGTTTCTTGAGTCATATGCAAGAGCAACCTTTATCTCTCCCTCATTGGTGCTCTTGAGGTAATTTGCAAGTCCGAAGGTTGCCTTACCTACTGTGTATTTATTCATTCTGTTAGTGCCTGCACCCATAATACCGCGAAGTCCGCCTGTACCGAAAGCAAGCTCTTTATAAAATCTGTCTTCAATTTCCTTTTCATCGGTGATAGCTTCAAGCTCTTTTCTTGTCTCTTCATCGAAGGTTAACCACTGATTATACTTTTCTTTGTAAGACATAATATCATCTCCTGAATAATTTTGCTGTTGAATATAAATATTCAGTTTATTGTAACATAATTATTTATATTATACAATATTTGAGAGAAAAAAAGTTGGAGTTTAGGGACTAGGGATTAGGGATTAGATAGGTCTCCCCCGGGCGAGGAAATAAAAAACGCCCTCGTGTGAGGACGTTTTTCTCTTAGTGTTCGCCGTAGTGTACTTCACCGTCTGCGTGAGTGTGGCTTTCAACAACTGCAGCGTCAGTGGGTGTTACTACATCGTTTGACTTGCTGAGTACTGCAGCAACGATACCGAGTAAGATAACAACAACAAGTACGGGAATGAAGATGTGCTTCATCTTAAGTTCTTTTTTCATTTTCATAGCTCCTAAATTAAAATTATACTAATGCCTTGATAGCATCAACCTTGTCAGTCTTTTCCCACTGTACATCAAGGTCTTCTCTGCCCACGTGACCGTATGCAGCAAGCTGACGGTAGATGGGTGCACGAAGCTTGAGTGTGTCAATAATAGCAGCGGGACGAAGGTCAAATACCTTGTTTACGATTTCGGAAATCTTTTCCTCTGCGATTGTGCCTGTGCCGAAGGTGTCAACCATTACTGAAACGGGCTTTGCAACACCGATAGCATATGCAAGCTGAACCTCACACTTTGAAGCAAGACCTGCAGCAACAATATTCTTTGCAACATATCTTGCAGCGTAAGCAGCGCTTCTGTCAACCTTTGTGGGGTCCTTACCTGAGAATGCACCGCCGCCGTGACGTGAGTATCCGCCGTAGGTATCAACGATAATCTTTCTGCCTGTAAGACCGCTGTCACCCTGGGGACCGCCTGTTACGAAACGGCCTGTGGGATTAACGTAGATCTTTGTATCCTCTCTCATAAGCTCTGCGGGGATGATAGGCTTGATAACAAGCTCTGTGATATCCTTACGGATCTGATCGAGCTCAACATCTGCACTGTGCTGTGATGAAACAACAACTGCAGTAACTGCTTCGGGCTTGCCGTTTTCGTCGTACTCAACTGTTACCTGGCTCTTACCGTCTGCACGCAGATAAGCGAGTGTGCCGTCCTTACGTACCTTTGTAAGCTGCTTTGCGAGCTTATGTGCAAGTGAGATGGGGAGAGGCATAAGCTCCTCTGTTTCGTCACAAGCAAAGCCGAACATCATACCCTGGTCGCCGGCACCGTGAAGGTTGTAGGAATCCTCCTCGCCGCCCTTGAGCTCGAGGGATTTATCAACACCCATAGCGATGTCGGGAGACTGCTCGTCAAGTGCAACAAGAACTGCACAGGTGTTGCCGTCGAAGCCCTTTGAGCCGTCATCGTAGCCAATTTCGTTGATAACTCTTCTTGCAATCTTTGCAACATCGGGCTTGTGTGTTGAGCTGATTTCGCCCATTACAAGAACCTGACCTGTTGTTACTGTTGTTTCGCAGGCTACTCTTGCCTGAGGGTCGTGAGCGTAGATATCGTCAAGAACTGCGTCGGAAATCTGGTCACAGATTTTGTCGGGATGTCCTTCAGTTACGGACTCGGATGTGAAAAGATGTCTTGCCATTTTAATTACTCCTTTGCTTTGATTTTATGTTGATTATTTTAAAACAAGGTTTTTAAATGCAGAATGCAAAATGCAAAATGCAGAATTGTGGTCGCACCCAACCATATATATAATTTTCAGGTTATACCTGCGTAAATTAGGTTTTATAAAACAATAAGAGTGTTGATAATAAAAATAAACCTTAAGGTTTCATCTTTAAGTTTGGCGGGTAGAAGTTTATTTCTTTATTGCCGCCAAAGCGGATTATTCCGGAACGGAGTGACCCGCCATTTTGCATTCTGCATTCTGCATTTTGCATTAAAAAAAGCGGTCATAGTCTGACCGCTTGAAGTTAACCTCATCTTCCGGTCACACCGCAGGATTTAGCACCTTACATATGCAGGTTGCCGAGCTTCTCAGGGCCTGTCCCCTCCGCTTCTCTTAATAAGGAAAATATTTAATTTGCTGATGTATTATAACAGTACGAAGCCAATTTGTCAACTGTTATTTTTTACTAACTTTCAGTATCGGAGAAAGCTTTTTATAGACAAGAAAACAAACTGCGGCATCTATGAGTCCCTTTGCAAGGTTGAAGGGGAAGTTGAATATAAGTACACACTCTAACAATGTATCGCAAGAGGAAAGAATATCCGAGTACATACCTACGATAACCTCCATAGGGATAAGCATCTTTGCGTAGATAGGATAAACGAAATAGTAATTGGTGAGTACGCTGATAGCCGCCATTGAAAAAGCACCCGCAAGAGTACCGACGAGAGCGCCGCCTCTTGTTCTTCTGTGCTTATAAATCATACCCGCAGTAAAGACATATATCGCACCGAGGACAAAGTTTGAAAGCTCGCCCACGCCCGCAGTACTGCTCACAAAAAGGTGCAGAAGGTTTTTGATAAGGCACACTGCAACACCCCACCAGGGACCCACCGCAAAGGCGGTTATAAGAGCGGGAAGCTCGGAAAAATCAAACTTGATGAATGCGGGAATAATAGAGGGTATGGGGAATTCCAGCATCATAAGTATAAAGCCTACAGCGCCCATTATCGCTGTAACGGCAAGCTTGCGGTTGTCTTGTTTCTTCATAAAATCAGTCTCCTTTTACATAAAAAAGCCCGCGGAAAATATCCACGGGCAAAAATACAAACAAAAATGTATTTTTCTTCTTTCATCCGGACTTTAACCGTCGGCTTCGGAATTTAACCGAATCAACCTCGTAAGGCTCGTGGGCTATACCACCGGTGGGGAATCTCACCCCGCCCTGAAGATTATTTCACTGTAACAACATAATAGCATCCCGTTGAGGGTTTGTCAATAGAAAAATACAGACCGTACTGATTTGTACGGTCTGTAAGAGATTAAAACTTAAAGAGCTTCTGTGCGATCATATAGAGCCACTTCAATAAGGTTGTTACAAAATTGAATATCTTGTTGTGCTTGGGGCTGAGGCCCTCAACTTCCTTATCTGTAACCCAATGCTCTGTGTTGCAGTTATCTGCTGTCATTGTTGACATTGTATCTGTTTCGTAATCGTAAACAAGGAAACGGGAATAGGTAAGTCCGTTAACCTCTTCATTTACATAAATCTGTTTGTCAGCAGTGACTACATCGTACATAAGCTTACGCTCGAAAATGGTATATTCGGAATGACTTGCATTCTTGATAAACCATGTTGACTCGGGATAGAGACATGTGGAAGCGTCTACCTTGCCGTCGGGTGAGATGTAAGCGCCATAGCCCTCAGCTGTACGCTGAGCGATGTATTCCTCTGTAAGAGTTGTACCCATCTTTGAGGTTGTTGCACCGAAGGATGAATTCTTAAGTGAAACAAACTGGTCTGATACAATGTCATTTGACTGACCTACGGGAAGAATCTGGAAGCCGTACTTTGCAACAGCACAGAAGATAACGCCGTTTTCGCCGATGCTCTTGAGAGTATCAACATAGTTTGCTCTTACTTCAGTGTTGTAAGCTTCAATCTTTTCGATAAGACCTGCATAGGTCTGTCTCTTTTCACTGTTTTCGTCACCGAAAACATAGTACATAGCATCGTCATAATCCTGGGGAGTTACAAGAGCCCAGTATGTAGGCCATGTGAAGAAGGTTGAAAGAGCAAGTGCAGAGGTTACACCGTGAACAAGCTTTTCGTAAAGAGTTTCTCTTATACCTGCCTCAAAGCCGTCGATAACACCTGAAGTGCTGAGAAGGTCGATTGATGTGGTGATAAGAGCGTCAACACTGAATTCACCGACATAGTCACTGTCAACGAGCATTCTGCTTACTGCATCAGCATCGAAGTTGAACTTGCCGCTGATAGCCTCACTGATTGCTTCGGAGCCGCCTGAAACGCTACCGGTAAAGCCTACACCGTGTAAATCGTCAGTGCCGTACTTTGTGATATAAGCTGTGGTTACAAGTGTACCGAGACAGCTTGCAAGGATTGAAACCTTGGGACAGCCTGTCGCCTTCTTAACTGCCTGAATGTGCTCGTGAAGTAAGTCAGCGGTATACATGGGATCAAGACGCCAGTCGTACCAGAAGCGATAATCGTTTATCTCGTAGTAGCCCTTGCCCTTTTTGAGATCCGTTGAAAGGTCTGCTGCCATTTCGTCCTTACGTGCCTGTGAAATACCTGTACCGTTTACGGGGTTGCCGTTTACGTCAAGGCAGGAGTCACCGAAAAGCTCGGAGATTTCCTTCTGAAGGTTTTCGTAGTAGGGTTCCCAGTTATCTGTAAGAAGACCGTCGATAAGGAAGGGAAGAAGAACATTTGCAAGTGATTCTGTAAGGCTACCCTCCTCGCCCTCTTCATCCTCAGGGATGTAGAAGCTTCTGAGATGGAAGATTTTCTTCTGATCCTGGTCGTAGAGAGGCTCACCGTCACCGAGAAGACGGATAACGGGAATCTGACTACGGCTTTCGTGAACCTTGATTGAACTGTTTTCAACACCGATGTCACCTGCGGCAAAAACGCCAACTGAGCAGATGCTCATAAGCATAAGAGCCACAAGAAGAAGTGAAATTACTTTTTTCATAGTTACAACTCCTTTATTTCTTAATAATAAAATACGTACGCTATAATGTTAACATAAAAATAACAGTCTGTCAACCCGCCGTCAACAGACTGTTAAGAATTATACTCTTGACTCGATAACAGTGAGGTTGCCTAAAATCTCAAAGCTTCCGAAGGAAGCGGGTACAAAAAGGCTTTCACCCTTATAAAGTGTTACGCAGCTGTCCTCGTGCATAACAACACCGTTACCCTCGAGGCATACAAGTGAAACGAAGGAGCTTTCGTCTGCGGTGAGCACTGCTTTTTCTTCGATATCAAGACGCTTTACTGTGAAGAGATCGCATTTTGTAAGAAGGGTTTCTCTGTAGCCGTCCTTCTGTACTTCCTCGCCCATAGGTGCGCCTGAGCAGTCGAGTGCCTTTGTGGAGGTAACATCGATTGCCTTATCAACGTGAAGTTCACGGGGCTTGCCGTTCTGAAGTCTGCCGTAGTCATATACTCGGTAGGTTGTGTTGGAATTCTGCTGCACCTCAGCAAGAAGAATACCCTTGCAGATAGCGTGAAGAGTACCCGCCTCGATGAAGAAGATGTCACCCTTCTTAACCTTTACACGGTTGACATACTCGAGAAGTGTATTATCCTCAATGCTCTGTCTGAACTGCTCCTTTGTAATGTCCTTTTTGAAGCCGTAGATAATCTCCGCACCCTCGTCACAGTCAACGATGTACCAAGCCTCTGTTTTTCCGTACTCGCCCTCGACTCTGAGTGCATATTCATCATCGGGATGCACCTGAACGGAAAGGTTGTCGAGAGCGTCGATAAGCTTAATGAGAATGGGGAATTCCTCAAATTTTTCGCAATTCTTACCGAGATAGCTCTTTCCCTCATTTTTCAGTACGTCGGAAAGAGTTCTTCCCTTGAAGTCGCCGTTTTCAATAACGCTCTCACCCGCACTGTGGCATGAAAGCACCCAAGCCTCAGCCTGTCTGTCGGTGAAGGTTACATAATCGAATTCCTTTGAAAGTCTTGTGCCGCCCCAGATGTAATCCTTGATAGCGGGTGTAAGCTTTAATATTTTCATTTTTCCGTCTCCTTTTATTACTGTGTAAGAGTTTTGTATATACCGTCGGCTATAGCCTTGCCGAAGCGTTCCTGATTTTCAGGCTGGGCAATCATAGCACACTCGTTATCATTAGAGAGGAAGCCGACCTCTATAAGAGTACTCGGGCAATCCTCAATTCTTGTTACGCTGAAGGGATAGTACTGTACGTTATCGGCAAGCTCGGAATAAATGCCCGGGTTACCTGCATAAAGGTAGTTTCTGTGTACGCTGAGAAGCTCGGTGTATATATTATTCGCGAGATTATAAGAGAAGGGCTCGTAGTAGTAGGTCGATGTACCTATACTATCAGGGTTGTATGAGGCATTACAGTGGATGCTTACAAAAAGGTCAGGCTTTACCTTACGGGTGAACGCCTTTCTTTCCTCGAGGGAAATAGTATCCTTTTCCTTATCGTTACCGGTTCTTATAAGATAAACCGTAACACCCTTCTTTTCAAGCTCTTCCTTGACATAATAGGCGTAGGCAAGATTAAGATGTCTTTCCTCAACTGTGGAGTCGAGACCTGATGCACCCGGGTCCTTTCCGCCGTGTCCCGCATCAAGTACGACAACATAGCCGTTTTTCTCTGCCGGCTTGCGGTTTACTGTTATAACCATATTGCCCGCTGAATCGTACTCAAGAGAGCAGCCGTAATACTCACCCGCATTTTTCAGCTTAAGGGTAAGAGTTGAAGTGTTATCCGAGGGTGAGCTGCTCCAGGTGGCACTCTCAAGCACATCACAGCCTGTAACATCTATATCCCCCGAGGCGGAAGCCGTATGGTAGAAGGTTATTCTGACCGTATCCGCATTGAAGGAGGTTACGTTGAAGTACTTCTTGTAGGAATAGTAATAATTCTGACCCGGATAATCAATGTTATAGGGTACGCGCCAATCGGTACCGAGGGTTATCTGCAGCTTACCGAGTCCGCTGACAACAGACTGCACACTGAGATTATTATCCTTCTTTGCACCTGTATTTATAAGGTCCACCATATCTCTTTTTACCCTCACACCTGAGGCGAGATCATAGTAATATTCCTCTGCACCCTCGTCGGCGTTGTAGCCTGAGCTTTCAGCAACAACATAGTCCATAGTACCACCCGCAAGAGGCGAGCATGAGGGTGAATAGTTATCCCCTGACGAAATAGGCTTTACATCTGCATAGGGCTCTTTTATGACGCACATAAGGTTGCCGGTATAATTCTGTGTGTTGCTTCCGGGAAGAACTGTTATATATGACTCTGAGGGAGGTACGGGATTGTAGTTACCTACGTTGAGTGTGGCGCCCGTTGTCCCCGCAGTGGTTGAAGGCTCAGTACCCGCAAGGCAGATTTTTACTCCCTTGTATTGCTTCGCACTGTCGCCGAAATAGGCAAGTACCGTAAGAGAGCCGATGGTTTTAATCTCCTCTTCGGTTTTGGGTGCGGTAATACGTGCGGTAAATGAGGCAAAGCCGTCAGCACCCGATTCCTTCTTGGCTTCTATTTCCTCTCTGCCGACCTTGACATAAATCTCGGCATTGCAGTGAGCAATTACTGTAACCTTGAAGCTTTCCTCGGGAAGCACATATATATCCGTGGCGGGAAAAATGTAAGAAACTATATCGTCCGTGCATTCACTCTTAACCGAGTAGTGAATCTGCTCCCCTGTCTGCTTGAGTGTAAAGCGGTTTACGCCCGGCTTCAGGTCAACAACAGTGCTTATGTTTCCGTTTGCTGATGTGCCGATATTCCTTCCGCCGACAAAGAAGGGGAAAAGATAGGAGCCGTGGATATTTATCTGTGCAGTATAGCCGCTTACTGTTTCAGTACCGCCCTCATAGCCTGTTACTGCAATTTCTCTGAAGGCTATTTCGGGAGCAATGCCCGCTGTTATATATGTTTTTACTGCACCGAAGCAGTTGTAAAGATTCTTTCTCGTGCTCTGAAGGCTGTCAAAGCCTATAACTGTTACCGAGGTATTTTCTCTTAATGCGTAAAGGTTTTTAAGAGGTACGTCGGAGGTGATTGTTCTTCCGTTTGCCGCAGTTATATCAAGACAACACATAACCTCCACTCCCTCGGGAGCATCGGAGAGAGCTTCTGCATCGCCCTCTCTGCTGAGGGTATAGCATACTCTGTCAAGACTTGCGGTTTCTATCCCGTCAAAGGAGAAAGCCGACTGTACGCTTAAAACGGTTGTGAAATCCCCCGCCGCCTTTACTTTTGCAAGGCGGGAATTTATCTCCTCTGCCGAGGAAGAACCGCTTAATGTGAAAATGAAACCGTCAGCATCGGTAAAGGTCAGTGCCTCTGCTACTCCCTCATCGGTAAGAGGAAGACAGATGAAGGCTTTTTTCGAAACAGACTTCACTGTTTCCGCTGCATAGGAAAGCTTTCCGATTCTGTCCTCATCCGTATCGGGTACGTTTATATAAACCTCGTCAAAAATTGACTGCTCAAGCACTGCAAGACTTCTGAGAAAATCAATATCTGTATCCGTGAAGCTTCCGTCGGAGCCGTCAGTTATATATACACCGTTTATTCTCTCGGGAGAAATTTCACCGCTTGTTCTTATGATGTGCTCGTCGATTTCAGACTGTACGGGTACATCTGTAGGTGTAGCGGGTTTATCCGATGAATAATATATAGCGATAACGGCAATCAAACCTATAACGGTAATCACTGATAAAATTATAGCTGCAATTCTTATTTTTTTCATTTGTTTACTCTTCCTTGATTTTATAGTGGTATATTATAACACACTTATTAAATTATCAAGCTCTTTTTCATAAAAACTTTCAGAAAAATTTACATATGAGCCGCTGTAAAGTGCAAAGCCTGTAAGACCCTTTTCCTTTATGCACTGTACCTGTCTTTTTATCACGTCACTGTTATCAACCCACTCTGTACTGCCCTTAAGACCTGCATAGGTATCCTCCTGACCGCATTTATAAAGAGCAAGGGCAGGTATAAGCCTTACCTTAGGATTTGTAGTTACGGTTATCCAGCTTTCAAGACAGTATTCAAAGGGCTGGCTGACATTATCAAAGCCGAAATATATCTGCGGAATAAGCATATCACAGTAGCCCTCCTCAGACGCCCAGAGTCTTACATCAGCATAGAGGGTATTCATACAGGTATCGATTTTTCCGTTGGGGCTTATTGTGAAAAGCTTATCCTCGCCGAAGGCTTTCACCTTTTTGTAAAGCTCTCTTACGAGAATATTTACATTTTCTCTGCGCCACTGAGAATGATTCAATCCTCCGCCACCTTCACGGTAGGCAGTATATTCGGCACTGTCAAAGCTGCCGCAGTTTTCGGGATAAAAATAATCGTCTATGTGTATACCCGCAAGGTCGGGATACTTTCTCATAAGCTCGGTACAGCCCTCGGTTATAAGCTCACGGGCTCTTTCCGAGGCGGGATTGAAATAATATCTGTCACCGATGAGATTAACATCGCCCTTTCCCTCAAGGTACCATATTTTTGCTCTGTTGTCATCGCTGAGCTTTTCTAAATCTGAGTCTCTCGAGGCTCTGTAGGGATTTATCCATGCGTGAAGCTTCATACCGTGCTCAGCGGTAAGGTCCAGAGCTACTCTCAGCGGGTCAAAGCTCAGCTCATCCCCCTGCTTTTCAGTTATAGTACTGCTTGTGGGAAAAAGCTCTGACGGATAGAGAGCATCCCCGAAGGGGCGTACGTGAAAAAAGACGTCGGTGATACCGATACGTTCAAAATCGGTAAGCATATCATTCATAAAGGATGAAAGCTTCTCCTCTGATGAGCAGTTACCCATAAGCTCTATGTAGGAAATCCATACACCTCTGAATTCCTCAGCTTCTTCTGCCTCGGCGGGTTGTGTTGTTTCTTCCTCATCTGAGGGTACGGTTACATTCTGCTCAGCCTTTGAGCAAGCGGTAAATGTGAGTATAAAAAGCAAAATCAAGGCTATAAGCTTCTTTGACATGGCTTCTCCTTCCTTTCCCCTCTTGACAAGAGGAGAAAAACAATCTAAAATATTAAAAGTACATTTAACGGAGGTACTGCTATGGCTATCAAGACTATAAATAAAATTTCAACCACCGACGAGGGTACTTCTTCACCCGTAAATTGCCCCGAATGCGGCAAAAATGTTGCTATGCGCCTTTTCTCAACCGAGGACAAGTCAAGCGTGGCTAAAATCTGCAAGGACGATAAAAATATCGCTATAGCAGTCTGTCCCAACTGCGCTACGGTATTCTCACTCAATAAAAACTACCTCAAGGAAAAGAATGCGGGTACCTTTGTAACAGTTACAAAGGAAGACCTTAAGCTTCTCGTAAAAAGCAAATGATTTACGCAGCGATTTGGTTTGCTTTTATAAGCCTTGTAACCGCTATTGTAACTGCGGCTGATAAAAGCTTCGCAAGAAAGGGTAAAAGACGTGTACCCGAGGCAACTCTGTTTTCTCTCGCATTTTTAGGCGGTGCATTGGCGGAATACATAACAATGAAGCGTATCCGTCACAAAACACTGCATAAAAGCTTTATGCTCGGACTCCCCGCAATAATTCTGCTTCAGGCGGGTGCTGTTATTTATATTATAACACAGTACGGGATTTATTAAAATATGTTTGCAATGAAAAATTGAATCAACTGACCGAAACCGTTGTAAAAGCCTGATGCCTTACAACGGTTTTTGTTATAGATAGATTTATCGTCAGGTCAGCGGACACGGCACGCCGTGTCCCTACTATTCCCTATTCCCTAGTCCCTTAAAATCACACGCAAGGTATCAGAAGCATCCTCTTCTTACTGACAGTATCACCGTCGATGCCGTTTTCGCTCTTTATGAGGGCAACTGTTGTCGAATACCGCTTTGCTATATCCCATAATTTTTCTCCGCCGTCACAGTAGTATACAGTAAGTGCGGGGCGTTTTTTGTTTTCGGGAGAGCATTCCTTCAATTCGCATACATATCTGTCACTGAAAAGCTCACTCACTCTGATTTCCGTCAGAGCCTCAACCGTAAGCTCTGCTGAGCCGTCCTTGTCCGACGATGCTTTTATGTCTCTTATCTGCACATCAAAGCTGCAGACGGGAGATGAGCATTCCTCATTAAGCTCGGTGTCACAATCAAAATCAAGCTCCCTTTCACAGAAAGCGGGGCTTTTATTTTCATCAAGGTACAGAATGCAGGCGGTAAGCTTTATTTTTCCGTGTACTGCCCCCTCACTCACTTTTGCATCGGCACTGCAGTCACCCGCCCACACATGGCTGATTTCACCCGCCGAGGGTAGCTGTACGCTCTTTTTAAGCCTGATACTACGCCTCTGGGATAATAAAGGTACGACAGTCTGCCTTTCGGAGTACTCGGGAGCGTATCTGCCCGCAGTACAGTAGCAGTCGCTTATATATTCGTACTCTGTTGCCTTTTCACCGGTAACAAAGCAGTTTATCCGTGCGGATATATCAATGAGCCTTCCCGATTCGGAGGAATCGGATTTGGCCGTAACATTCAGCTGTCCGATTCTGCATCGGGCGGTTATTTCACAGCCCTCATCTATCCCCTCGATATCCATTATCTGACTAAGAGGCATTCTGTGCATATGAGTCTCAACCTTATTCTCCTCCCCCTCAGAGAGGTATACAGTCCTGACACAAAGCTCACCCTTTATAAGAAGCTTATCCTGTACGGCACGAAGGCTTTCGGTTTCAACCCAGGCATTGGTGTAAATAATCTTTCCCACCGAGGGAGTTTCCTTACTGAGGGCGACGGTTTCGCTCATTTCAAAGCTCTTTTCTCCCATACACACCGCAACAAGCTGAGTGCGTTTATTTTTGCTTGTCTCTACACCTTCAGGTGCGGCAGTGGGTATTTCGGTAAAGCTTTTTGAAAGCACTCTGCACAAAACACCTATACTGCCGTTTATACTGACCTTACGGCGGCTGACAGCTCTGCAGTTTACATAGTCAGTAACCGCATGGGCAAGTGCCACTCCCCTGCCGTCGGTCTGTGAAGACTGAAGAGAAAGGGAAAAATCAGTACTTTTCTCACAGCAATCGATATTCTCCTTATCATCGGCATATATCACACGTATAAGAGCAGTACCCCTGACGCTTATTTTTTCTCCCGTGGTGCTCACCGACTGCACCTGCGGGGTAAGAGTACACCTTAATATGCGCTTTATATCCTTGCAGTAATCGGGCAGTGTAAGCTCCGTATCTATTGCCCTTTCACCCTTGAGCTTTTCCTTTTCCTCCCAGAAGGAAAGTATTTCTTTTTTCATTTCTGAGCCCAATAAAAACAACTCCTTTTTGCAAATCTTTACTTGATTTATATTCGCAAAAGAGAGCGGTTATGCGAGATATAGCATTAAAGTTGACTGTACCCGCCGGGTTTCATCGGTCGTTGTGAACGACGACGCTATACGGGCGAGTGTTTTTATATGAAAAAAGGGTCGGCAAAACCGCCAACCCTTCTTAAAACACATATTTACTTTTTCTCAAAGGGATAAACAAGTCCCATCTGTCTACGGCACTCGTCCATTATTTTCATACACTCCGCCGTCGCCTCGAAGGGTATGAAGGCGGATTCTTTTCTGCCCTCTTTTATCTCACGGGCAACTGCATCAAACTGTGTGATATAGTCGGTCTTGCCCTTGTATACCTCATTCCCTTCAGCACTCTTAAGTATAGCCTTAGAAGCCATATGGAAAAATACGGGCAGAGTTATTTTACCTTTAGTACCCTTTATTGTGCAGTTTTCATTGACATAAAGAAGTGAAATATTAAGTTTACATTTAAAGCCCTTATAGTGAAGGATAACTCTCTCACCGACGTCTATACCCTTGCGGAGAATTCCCTTGCACTCTATTTTCTCAGGTACGCCGAAAAGGTTGTAACAGTAGGTTATAGGATAAATACCCACATCGAGAAGAGAGCCGCCCGCTGTTTCGGGGGTGAGTACTCTCGAGGTCTTGGGCATAAATATACCCGGGAAGGAATAGTTGATTGTAACACTCCTTATTTCACCTATTTTACCCTCTTTTACCCACCTTCTGACACTCAGCGCCACATCAGAAAACCACGTCCACATTGCCTCGCAGAAATAGGTGTCGGTTTCCTTTGAGGTATTCACCATCTGCTCAACCTCACTCAGAGACACACCGACGGGCTTTTCGCAGAGTACTGCCTTACCCGCCTTCATAGCCGCAACAGAGTATTCAAGATGAGAGGTGTGTGGCGTTGCAATATATACACCGTCGACCTCATCACGGCAGACCGCTTCTTCAAAGCTGCCGTAAGCCTTTGCTCCGTACTTCTCGGCGAAAGCCTCTGCCTTTTCTCTGTTTCTCGAATATACGGACACTATTTCGTGATTGCCCTTTATTATTTCTCTTGCAGTTGAATGTGCGATTCCGCCGCTACCTATATATGCCCATCTGAACTTTCCCACAGTATCATCTCCTTTATTCGATTTTAACATATAATCATCTTGTTTTCAACATCACCTTGTGATAAAATCAGGGACTAGGGATTAGTAATAAAACAAACCATTGTATCCGGATACACCGTTTACAATGGTTTTTTCTTTTTTATTTCCCTTCGACTATCTTCTTGAAGTCGAACTTATACTTGCCCTTGTGTCTGTAGGGATAGATAACAAGAAGTACTGTACCGAGCAGTGCGCCCGCCATATTGAGCACCATATCACCCATGGTATCCATTATAGGCCATCTGCCAACATCGTAGGACTCGAATATGGTCTGTATCTTGGGTGAGCCTGTTGCCTCCACAATCTCATATGACCAGTGCTGAACATCATTGGGAGTACCGCTCATCATACCGACCACCTGGTCACAGCCGAACTCGAAGATTTCCCAGAAGGTTGTAACCATAATACAGAAGCCGAGAGATGCGATTACTGTCATCGTTTTTGATGCCGTACGCTTTTCCATCTTGAAAAGAGCACAGGTGATTTCATAACCGAAGAAGACTCCGAATACGGCACACATAAAGTGAAGCAATGAATCCCAGAGGCGTACCTTGTAATAGAAATCAAGAAGGAAGCCCGCCGTAACGGCTATGAATATGTAAATTGTAAGAAGCGTCTGCAAAAAGGGCTGAATATAGCGGAAAACATTTTTCTTAGGCATAGCCATACAGATTTCCCAGATGAACATACAAGCCATATTCATAAGAATTTCAGCCGTAACTGTTTCGCCCGCATTCCTCTGATCAAAAAGAGAGTATATTGCCATAGCTATCATTCCGCCTCTGAAAACCCACCATAAGGCATAGGTTTTTACAGAGCAGTTATTTTTAAGACGCTCAACATAACCTCTGAAAGCCTCTTTCATTTCTTTTCTCCGTTCACTGTTTCTAACTCTTTTATCGCCGCATCCTC
>JAFZFT010000128.1 GCA_017555765.1 Clostridia bacterium
CTCTCAGAAACGAGAATATATAAGGTGAACCCCGCAGGCTGCAAAACCTGCGGGGCGTTTATCTTTATGTATAGATGAGTTCGTTGCAAACTATTTCAGTTGCTCTTTGTTGAATGTTATTCATCTTCTGAATCCATTCCATCTGATTATCTGCTTTTAGTTGCTCTGTTACACCTTCAGCCTCTTTCATCTGCTCCACAAGAGTATCAAACATATCCCTCGCCTGATTCTCTATTTCTGCACAGTGCTGATAAAGTTTGCCTTCAGCAAGCAGTAAACTAAAAAGAACACGATTATGCTTTTCAAGATAAGACTTGTGCATCATTCCCCATTTGCCAAGTGTTATGGCTGTTTCTTCGGGTGGTAAGATTAGGTTAGGGATTAAATAATCACCCACACGGCGATATTGAATTGAATTTTTGTTTGACATAATGACAACCTCCTTATTTTTCACTTTTATCAATGATTTTCAATAATAGCTCATCAACATCCTCTGTGGGTAAATCTTCCGCCAAAAGCATATTACGATACTCGTTCATACCGTTGATAAGCAAATTGCATTCAAAATCCGTAAACTTAATTTTTGTTTTTCTGCTCATAAAAATGTCCTCCTGTTATTTGGTAATTTCATTTTACCTTATAACAAGAGGTTAGTCGAATGTGCGGATTGAATATTTTATAAAAACATGTTACTTTTTAAGACTTTTGACACTATATTATTAGGAATTGATTAAAATAAAAAGATTGACATTAGAGTTTGGTAATGCTATATATTTGCTACGCATTGAAACAGTTAGAAAAATTTGATATAATTGAAATATATAATACCACTAAACTTTATAAATTAGAACAAAAAGGAGCAGTAAGAATATGCAACCTAAGATATTTATAAAATATGGAGAATATGATCATTTAAAACAAATAGTGGATGGGAAATTGCGTTTTACTCCATCACAAAATTATGTTTTAATGGAAAAAGAACAGCACAATAAGGGGCAGGGTGATTTGTTAGAAGGAAAAATGAAAATAAAGATTGAACGTGCGAAAATGTATCATCCTGAAACAAATGAACTCATGGCGATTATTCCCCAAAGTGAGTGTTTAGTTTCAATTCAAGATGTAAATAACATGCCTGTTTTTTGTATCTCAGGTTATGATGAAAAAGATATCAAAGAAAAAGATGGAAAAAGATTTTTGAAGATATCACATGAAAAAATTGATTGTATCAAAACTGATTTCAAAAAAGCAACTCACGCGCTTATAATATTTGATATAAGCAGGTTTATAAATGATGTCAGCCAAATTAAAAATCACACTGTAGCAAATGACTATATTCATTATTATGATTATGATATTAATACATTACAGATGTTTGCGTATTTGGCAACAGGTTCTGAAGAATATGAGAAGAATAAAGAAATGGTAACAACTTATGATAACAGATTTAGACATTTGTTATGTAAAGATATTGCTTTTTCACAGCAGCAAGAATATAGGTTTATTGTATTAGATGAACTTATTGAAAATCCGGTTTTTTATCCTTTCAATTTTTCATCAGAATATATGATTGTACCTATTGATGATTTATATAATGTTATCGAAATAGTATAAACAAGAAGATACAATTCATATTACACAAATATGTTTATACTCTTTGATTTTCTCAAAATACAAAAATAAATATTTTTTTGAATAGCAGTACTTTGTGTTAAAAAAGCTCCGATCAAACGGAGCTTTTTCAATATGTAATCAGATATAAACAAAAAATCCGAACCCTTTTCCTATCGGGAAAATTTGGTTCGGATTTTTCTGGTTTGGTGCGAGAGACGGGACTTGAACCCGTACGAGCTGCCCCACACGCCCCTCAAACGTGCGCGTCTGCCGATTCCGCCACTCTCGCATATTTGGTGCACTCTCTCGAGCGCTTGTATACTATACCACCATCAAAACAAAATGTCAATACTTTTTTGATAATTTTTTTAAGTTTTTTAAAAACTTTTCAAAGCACATCGCAAAGGGCAGAATCTTCGTTGAATGTGTTGAGATTATAGAGAAAAAGGACGTGAGTAAAGGTATACTCACCCATCACCGTTTCGATAGTATCTGTCATATATCTCGGGTCTACAACAACAATACGGGAAAAATGAGGTGTAAGCATAGGTATCATACAGTTTACATAGGAATCCTTTACGATAAGAAGCGTATTCTGATTGGGTGCAGTTGTTTCTATACTTACCTTATCGTAATTTCCGCCAAGAAAGACCTCATACTTGTTTTTTGTGCTGAGCTTGCTTTCGTCAAAAAGAGTAGTTGATTTAAGCTGAAGGCTCTCATAATTGACAGTATAGCTTTCTACACTTCCCTCAGGCACGCATATTTCTATAGTATCAGTTGTATCGTGTACGCCTGATTTTGAGAAAAGAGTACCCTCGAAAGAGTCTGTGACCGTGTGGAAGGTATACTCAGTATCCGCACTGAGCTTCCATATATCAGCTATCTGCGAGTACACTCCGAAGGCGGCTCTCGTTGTCCAGTGATGATCCGTACGATAGTATAAATCAGTACCCTTCGCCTTCATTGCATAAAGTACGGGTAAAGTGTCAACAGTCTTAAGATTTTTTGAATTGAGAGCAGAATAAAACTCTTTTATCTGTTTTTCCTGATTACTCAGTGTAAGAAAATCGGGAAGCTCTTCGGAATAAATGAAGCTGCTGTTAGGCACAATCGTAACGAGAGCATTCACCTCAGGATAAGCTGAAATAAAGCCGTTTATAGCCTCGGCCTTTGTCTTGATATTATCCGCACTGTAGTCTGCGGGGCGCTCAAAAAGGCGGTTATTTTCGCCGATATAAACACCATTTTCCTCTCTTTTTCCGCCAAGACGCTCAAAATCGGTTTTGAGTGAAATAGCTTCATCTCTTAAGGGAAACTGATCGGATAACCAGCTTTCAAAATCGGACATAAAGCTACCGTCAAGAAGACCTGAAAGGGTAAATGCAGGTTTCTGTGAAAGCACACGGTTTTCACTCTCCGAAAAGCTTCTGTCAGTTACCGCAAGGGTAAAAATACCCGCACCCGCAGTGAGAAGAATAAACGCAGCAATAAGGGCATAGCAAACCAAAGCTGAAGTAAAGCTCTTTTCCTGCAGCTCATCAGTATTCTGTTTTGTATCGTTGTATTTTTCTTCCTGCATCGGGAATTTTCCTTTCAGAATCTGAAATATAAGAAGGGATTATAGGTTTCACTGAGCAAAAATGCTATACTTAGAATAAACACTACGGCATAGAAAATACCACGGACAGCAATATCTGCCGTCTTGTTCTTAATTTTGGGCAGACGATTGAAAAATCCCGCCGAAGAAAGGCACATAACCGTAGTCGGGAAGCCGTAACAAGCGATAAGGTACGCGGCCTTACCGTCAAAAAGAAGATTTCCGTTGATGCCCGCCATTGCACCGAGGTATGTGAAGGCATCGCCGATATTGATGTTTGAGAAAAATACCCAGCCGACCATTACGATAACCATCGTAACAACTCTTCTTACCGCGGTCGGTATTTTCTCAATCAATGAGCCGAGCACAAACTTTTCGGCAATGAGAAGTACACCATAAAATGCACCCCAGGCAATGAAATTCCACGAGGCACCGTGCCACATACCTGTAAGAGACCAGACAACAAGAATATTCAGTATATTACGGAATTTACCCTTTCTGTTGCCGCCGAGAGGTATGTAAACATAATCTCTGAACCAGGAGCTCAGGCTTATATGCCATCTGCGCCAGAAATCGGTTATACTTGTTGCACTGTATGGGAAATTGAAGTTTCTTACAAACTCAAAGCCGAGCATTTTGCCAAGGCCTATTGCCATATCTGAGTATCCGCTGAAATCGAAATAAATCTGCAGACTGTAGCAGAGAATTCCGAACCAAGCAGTAGTCATTGACTGAGTGGAAATATCCGTAAGAAGAAGGTCTGTATAAATCTTACCCGCAGGATTTGCAAAAATAACCTTCTTACCAAGACCGCGTATAAAAATAAGTACACCCTCACAGAAAAGCTCTTTATTGATTCTTCTGTCAGAAAGCTGCTTTTCAATATCCGAATACTGTACGATAGGGCCCGCAATAAGCTGAGGGAACATCGTTATATATGAAGCAAAGGGGATAAGCTTTTTCTGTGCCTTTACCTTGCCCTTATAAACATCGATTATATAAGATAAAATCTGAAAGGTATAGAAGGATATACCAACCGGGAGAGGCAGCTGTCTGTTTACTATATCCGTACCAAAAATACTGTTTATGTTATCAACAACAAAGCCCGAATATTTGAAGTATCCGAGAAGAAAAAGGTTGAAAGCAACAGAAACTGCAAAAAGAAATGCCGCTGTTTTATTTCTGCCTTTTTTCTTGGATGCATATATATCAATACCCGTTACATAGTTAAAAAATATGCTTATAAGCATAAGAAGTACGTATACAGGCTCTCCCCAGGCATAGAAAACCAGGCTTGTTACAAGAAGCACCAGATTTTTCTTACCGATTTCTCTCTTTTTGTTTTTAAAGCTTACGGGGAGAAAATAAAGTGCAAGCGTAACAGGCAGGAAAGCAAACAAAAAAGCCGTACTGCTGAAAACCATTTAAAATACCTCTGATTAAAGATTGTTTCTGAAAACTGAAAGAGCCGCTTCAGGATTTTCTCCTACAAAATAGAAAAGATAGCCTTTTTCGTAAACAAGTACCGCTGAGCCGAGAAGTCCACTCTGCTCAGGTGCGTATGAATCGAAAAGCTTCTTCTTTTCAGTGCGGGTAGATTCTATATTTTCCTTTATCTGCTCGCACTGCTCTTTATCAGCCTTGATTATAAGAATTTCTCTTACATCCATAACGGAATCGGTGCTGTAATAGCAAAAGTACTCAAGAGCGTCTGCATCTGTATTGTACTTCTTTTTTAAGAAAAGGTTGTTTCTTTCTGTCATATCCTCGGTATTTACCGAAGAAACAATTTCTGTACAAAGCACGCTCGGATCTGCGGTGGAGATTTCCTCTTCACTTGAAACAAAAATAATAAATGCTACAAGACAGACCAAAGCTACAACCTCACTGAGTCGTATAAGCAGCTTATTCATCTGTATATCTCCTTTTCGGCAACAATGTATCTGAACCAACATTTTTCGTAGAAATCTACTTTGAGATGTATACCATCAGCTTCATAATATGCATCTGCATTGCTGAAAGCAGCGGTGTTGTCAAGATACTCAACACCGAGTTCATTACACATTTCCTTAATCGCATCATTGTAATCATCTATACGCTTGTAATTCTTATCACGTGCCTTATCGGTATCTACAGGGAAAATTCCGCTGATTATTATTCTTGTATCAGGAAGCTTTGCTTTTATTCCTGTAACAATTTTGGTATAAAAGCCGATAAAGTTTGCCGGCTGTTGCGGTACATCCTCAACATGGTTAAGTCCATAATGAAGAATAAGAATCTCCGGATTCATCCTTACCATTTTATCTACATTATCGTTAAGGTGGAAGAGACTTGCGCTTACCTGAGTGATAAGATTATTGCTGTTGAGAATATTATAGACCTTGATTCCATCCACAAGTGAGTCGCCCATAATATACACATTTTTAAAGAGGTTGCGGTAACTGAGCTCACCCTTGTCAAGCTTGTCAAGAAGCTCTTTTTTCTCCGCCTGTTTCTGACTTTCCGCCTGTTTATCCGAAAGCTCCTTCTGTACTGCAGAAATATTCTGACGGACATTTTCCACCTTTCCCTGTGAAAGCTCGGAAAGAAGCTCCGTATCGGTTTCGGTCCTTATGTCCGTCTGTCGGGAGGAGTACATTTCAAGACCGTTTACCGTGGGATATATAAGCATTATCAGAATCAGAAATATACTGATAATCGATTTTTTCATTTTATCACCATTTGAACCTTAGTAAAATTACATATACAAATAATATTACAACTTTTTTCGACTTAAATCAATATATTATTTTACAAATTATCAATCTTTTGTAAAAGCAGACTTTTTTCGTTTAAAGATTTACAGAATTTTGGTTTTTATTGACAATTATAAAGTCGCAGAGTATAATATGAATAAATTGGAAAGGGAGGAAATTTTATGAAAAAAATACTTGTCGGCGGCGCAGGCCACGGCGGTCTTTCAGCTGCCATTGTGCTTGCAAAAAAAGGCTATGATGTTACTGTCGTTGAGTCAAAAAATCCTGCAGATATGGGTTACGACTGGCACGACACAATGCCCGGTGATACTTTTGATTACGTGGGTATAGATTACCCTGAGGAATATGAGCCTTCAAACAGAATGGCTTATGTTGCTCCCGACGGAAAAACTAAGGTTATTATGCCTGATGCAATGAGAATTGACGTTGACCGTAAGATTCTCATAAATCATCTTATCAAAGAAGCTGAAAAAGCAGGTGTAAAGCTTGTTTTCGGGCAGAAGGTAGTTTCCCCTACAGTTGCAAGTGCATGGGTTACAGGCTTTACTGCAACCGATGGCGAAAAGACATACGAATACTGTGGCGACCTTGTTATAGACGCATGCGGTATGAATTCTCCCCTGAGAAGAAATCTTCCTTCTCACTTCGGTATTGATAACGAATTTGACAAGCAGCACATTTTCGATGTTTACAGAATATACTTCGAAAATCTTACAGGTGAGCTTACAGATCCTCAGTACATAGTAACCTTCTTCAATCTCGGTAAGCCCGGTATTGACTGGATGAACACCAACAAGGATTTCGTTGACATCATCGTCGGCAAATTCGAATTCAGTGGTGAGCTTACTCAGGAAGAAATCGATGCAACTATCGCTAAATACAAGGAGCAGTTCCCATATATCGGCGAAAAGGTACGAGGCGGCACAGGTGTGGAAAGAATCCCCATCAGAAGAATGCTTCCTCTTATCGTTGCTAACGGTTATGCTGCTGTGGGTGACAGCGCAGGTATGACAGTACCCCTCACAGGTAGCGGCATCGCTCTTAGTATGAAGGCAGGTAAGATACTCGCTGACACTGTTATTGATGCAGGTGATAAGGACCTTGCAGTCAGCCGTCTTTGGGGCTATCAGTACAAGTACTTCACTGATTTCGGTAAGGATTATGTGCTTCTTGACCTTTTCAAAAACCTCTTTACATACATCGATACTGACGATATAAACTACATTATGGAAAAGGAAATCCTCACTGCCGATAAAATGGCAATCGCTGACGGCTTCCCGCTCAAGATTGAGCTTTCATACCTTCTTCATGTAGCTTCAGTTGCCTTACCTCTTGCTCCTATGGTACCCGCTCTTCTCAAGTGCTTCAAGCTGCTTCCGCTTATGCCCGTAGCAATGAAAAGCATTCCCGAGAAGTACGATGCACAGAAGGTACACGAGTGGACAAAGCTTTACAACGCTCTTTAATTCATATTTTCAGGGAGACTTCTTACAGAAGTCTCTTTTTTGTAATCTTTTGTATCTTCCGCTACACTTGACTAAACGCCGGTGAAATGGTATTATTAAAAAAGTATATCCGAAAGGAGGCGGTATGTTTGACTTACGAACAGATAACCGCACTTGAACCGCTTTTTGGCAAGTGGAATGTTGAAGATACTGTAGCTCAGGGTAAAAATACAACCGTATTCAAGGTCTCAGGCTACGAAAACGACAAAAGAATAACAAGAGCCGTAGAAGCAATAAAATTCCCCGGCAGCAACGAGGAAATAAGTCTTGCAATCGAATCAGGACGCTTCACAACCGTTGACGAGTACCTTGCCTTTGCTGAAAAGAAAATCTGTGAAAATATAGAAAAGATGCGTACCTTTTCACAAAGCAGAAACATTGTTAATTATTACGATTACACAGTAGTAAAGGAAAGCAACTGTTTTTATGTGCTTATACTCAGAGAGCTTATGACTCCTCTGAGCGATTATCTCAAAGACAGACACATCAAGCACAAGGAAGCAGTCAAGTTAGGCTGGGATATCTGCAACGCTATGGATGAATTCCGTCAGGCGGGTATTATCCATAAGTTTATCACACCGGATAACATCTTTATGGGAGAAAACGCTTCCTTTAAGCTCGGAGATTTCGGCATCGACAGTATGTACCGTAAAAAGAGCGGCAGAGGAAACAGCTACAAAGCTCCTGAGATTTTTGCGGGTAAGGATAGTACCTCCGCAGACATTTATGCTCTCGGAATGGTACTCTATAAGCTCATGAACAACAACCGCGGTCCATTCCTCCCCGAGTACCCGGCTCCCGTTTCCTATGAAGACAGAGAAAGAGCCTCTTCGAGACGACTCAGAGGAGATATGCTCCCGATGCCCTCAAACGCAGACGGCAATCTTGCAAGAATCATCTTCACTGCAACTGCATTCAGACCCGAAGAAAGATACTCTTCTCCCCTGCTGATGAAAAACGATATTGAAGCCTATGTAAGAAAAGCTCTCAATGAAAATTCACAACCCAAGCCCGTACCCGTGGCTGTACCCGAGTACGACACTACACCTAAGCGTACTGACGGAGCAGCAAGTGTAGGAGCAAAGGATAAAGCTGCTTTTGCAGAGGCCTTCAGGGATGATGAAGAAGATGCACCCGTAGAAAAGAACTACAAAAAATGGTACATTGTTATAGGTGTGCTTGTGGTAGTGCTTGCAGTTATGATAGGCATAATAATCGGTACACTTTCAGGCAAAGACGAGGATGGTTCAGAGCCCATTGTCAACATAAACTATGGTGATACCACTCAGAGCAGCAGTACAACAGAAGCTTCAACTGAGCCTTATGAAGAGGAAAGCACAACTTCTGAAGAAGATACAACATCAGTAACAGAAGAGCTTACCACGGAAGAGACTACAACAGAAGAAGCAACCACAGAGGAAATAACCACCGAGGAGGCTACTACTGAAGAAGCAACCACAGAGGAAGCAACTACAGAAACGGACGTTACCGAGGATACAACACAGGAGGTAACAGTACCTGCAAATCAGCAGCCCAACCTTGAAACTATCCACCCCGGTGACATTGCTTCAGACGGAAGAGTTTATAACCAGCTTTCAGGTTGCGTTGTTGTGTTTACTCCTCAAAGCGAAGATGACAATACCATTGTGATAGAAATCGGTGCACTTAACGGAAGTAACCCGAAATTTATCAAGGCTCCCTATGTGTATATGGAGCTTGACAGTAATATCATTCTGCGTTCAGACACTTCAGTTACAATAATTGAAAGCGATTCCGAAAGCTATTTATGTGAGCTTTCAGTTGCTGACGAAAACTTCTATTATGAGCCTGAGGAGTATACCTATTATATTGTACTTCCCGACGGAGCAATAGAAACTGATGCCGCAATAAGTCTAGAACAGAAAATAGACTTCTGACAAATCTCCCCGGATTTCGGTCCGGGGAATTTTTTCAAAAAAAGTTTGATTTTTTTTATAAAAAAGTATTGACTTTTCATTTTAATGGTGGTATAGTATACAAGCGCTCGAGAGAGTGCACCAAATATGCGAGAGTGGCGGAATCGGCAGACGCGCACGTTTGAGGGGCGTGTGGGGCAGCTCGTACGGGTTCAAGTCCCGTCTCTCGCACCAAGAACTCAGTAGCCAAAAGGTTGCTGAGTTTGTTTTTTACCTCCC
>JAFZFT010000129.1 GCA_017555765.1 Clostridia bacterium
CAATCCACCTTCAACAACACAATCGTTACCATCACTGATTTACAGGGTAACGCCGTGTCATGGGCAAGTGCCGGTGAAATGGGCTTCAGAGGCTCAAGAAAATCCACTCCCTTTGCTGCACAGACAGCTGCAGAAACAGCTGCTAAGGCTGCA
Source organism: Clostridia bacterium (assembly GCA_017555765.1). Taxonomy (GTDB): domain Bacteria; phylum Bacillota; class Clostridia; order Oscillospirales; family Acutalibacteraceae; genus UBA6857. The sequence continues at coordinate 154 of JAFZFT010000129.1, forward strand.
ATTGAACACGGAATGAAGACCGTTGAAGTATATGTTAAGGGCCCCGGCCAGGGTCGTGAAGCTGCTATCAGAGCTTTACAGACTGCAGGTCTCGATGTAACAATGATCAAAGACGTTACACCTATTCCTCACAATGGCTGCCGTCCCCCCAAGAGAAGACGTGTATAATTACAATAGGAGGTAAAGCGACATGGCAAAGAATAGAGAACCTATTGCAAAGCGCTGTAAGGCTTTAGATCTTTCTCCTGCAGTTATGGGTTATTCCAAGAAGCAGACAAACCGCAATCCCGGCGGTAAGATGAAGAAAAAGAAGAGCGAATACGGCTTACAGCTTAACGAAAAGCAGAAGGTTAAGTTCATTTACGGTATTCTTGAAAAGCAGTTCCGTAATTACTATGAGAAGGCTGTTAAGCATCCCGGTAAGACCGGTGACAACCTTTTAATCTTAGTTGAGCGCCGTCTTGATAACGTAGTATTCCGCCTTGGTTTCGCAGCTACACGCCGTCAGGCTCGTCAGCTCGTAACCCATTCACACTTTACAGTTAACGGTAAGAAGGTAAACATCCCCTCATACCTTGTAAAGGCAGGCGACGTTATCGAAGTTGCTGCTAAGAGCCGTTCATCAGTTCTCTTTGAGGGCCTCACAGGTTCCGACGCACCTGTAGTTCTCACTCCCGCATGGATGGAAAGAGCTAAGAACGAACTCAAGGGTACAATTACTCACATCCCCGCTCGTGAAGAGATAGATACTCCCGTTGAAGAGCATCTTATCGTCGAGCTCTATTCTAAGTAATAGACTAGTTTTAACGTAAAACACATCCACAAATAAGTAAGGAGGGTTTTGCATGATAGGCATTGAAAAGCCCAGAATCGAAACTGCAGAATTAGCAGCTGACGGTACCTACGGCAAGATTATCGTTGAACCGTTAGAGCGTGGCTACGGCGTGACATTAGGCAACAGCCTTAGAAGAATTCTTCTCTCATCACTTCCCGGCTACGCAATTACAAGCGTGAAAATTGATGGCGTACTTCATGAATTTTCAACAATCCCCGGCGTAAAAGAGGATGTTACTGAAATTATTCTTAATCTTAAGAACGTCATTCTTAAAATTCACGGCGACGGACCCAAAACAGTATACATTGATGCAAGCGGTGAAGGCGAAGTTGTAGCCGGCGATATCAAGTGCGATTCAGAGGTTGAGATCATCAACAGCGATGCTCACATCTGTACTCTTGATAAAGATGCAAGCATCAACATGGAACTTACTGTCAACAAGGGTCGTGGATATGTATCGGCTGAGCAGAATAAGAAGCTCATGCAGCCTGTTATCGGTGTAATTGCTATTGACTCAATTTACACACCGATTCTTAAGGCAAACTACACAATTGACGACATGCGTGTTGGCCAGGATATCGGTTTTGACAAGCTTACACTTGAAGTTTGGACAAACGGAACAATTTCAGCAATTGATGCTGTTTCCCTCGGTGCCAAGTTTCTCAACGAACATCTCGCTCTGTTCTCAGACCTCTCAGGTGAGGCATACGACACAGAGATTATGGTCGACAGAGACACCGACAGCAATATAAAGATTCTCGAGATGACTATTGAGGAACTTGACTTATCAGTACGCTCATTCAACTGTCTGAAGCGTGCAGGTATCAATACAGTGGCAGACTTAATAAACAAGACTGAAGACGATATGATGAAGGTTCGTAACCTTGGTAAGAAGTCTCTTGATGAAGTTATCAATAAGCTTCATTCATTCGGTCTTGATCTTCACAACGAAGACGAATAATTATCTAACGGTAAAGGAGTGATTTCAAATGGCAGGTACCAGAAAGCTCGGCAGAACAAGCGATCACAGAAACGCAATGCTCAGAGGTATGGTTACTTATCTCTTAGAGAATGGCAGCATTGAAACCACCGTTACAAGGGCAAAGGAAGTACGTTCCATGACTGAGAAAATGATTACTCTCGGCAAGGAAGATACTCTTCACAATAAGCGTCAGGCTCTTGCATACATCACCAAGAGAGATGTTGTTAACAAGCTTTTCGCTGAAATCAGCCCCAAGTATAAGGAAGTTAACGGCGGCTACTGCCGTATTATCAAAACAGGTCCCCGTCGTGGCGATGCTGCAGAAATGTGCATTATCGAACTTGTTTAATTGATAGTACAAAGATAATAAAAAAAGCTACTGCTCAGTGCAGTAGCTTTTTATTTTTTTATTCGTACCGCTGAGCGTGGGGGAATATCCGCCTCGTTGCATAAGAATACAAGGGTACGATAAATGCTGTATTTTTATGCATTTTGTACTAGGAATAAATAGGGCGGGTACAGAATATTTTACGCCGTTTTACTTGACAAAAAAGCGTAAATATTATACAATTATAGCAAATATATTAAACGGAGGAAAACAACATGAAAAAAATTCTCGCAATTGCTCTCGCTGCTATCATGCTCTTCGCTTTCGCAGCATGCGGCGGTGACAAGACAGGCACAGATGCTCCCGCAACAAAGATGACAATGGGTACAGGTGGTACAGGCGGTACATACTATGCATACGGCAACGCTCTCGGTAGCCAGATTAAAACATCAACAGGTATCAGCGTAAGCGTTGTTCCCACAGACGGTTCAAAGGCTAACATCCTCGGTATCGTAGCAGGTGACTATCAGCTCGGTACAGTTCAGTCAGACGTTATGTCATATGCTTGGGATGGCACACGTTCATTTGAAGCTGAAGGCAAGATCGAAGACTTCCGCGTAATCGCAGGTCTCTATGCAGAAGCTGTTCAGCTTATCACAATCGATCCCGAAATCAAGACAGTTGCTGACCTTAAGGGCAAGAAGGTTTCAGTTGGTGCAGCAGGTTCAGGCGTTTACTTCAACGCTGTTGACGTACTCGGTGCAGCAGGCCTTACAATCGATGATATCGATGCTCAGTATCAGTCATTCAACGATTCAAAGGACGCTCTTCTCGACGGTAAGATTCAGGCAGCATTCGTTGTAGCAGGTGCTCCCACTCCCGCAGTTACAGACCTTGCAACATCAAAGGAAATGCGTCTTATCCCCATCGACGGTGAGCTTTCAAAGGCTCTTATGGACAACTCACCCTTCTACACAGAGTATGTTGTTCCCGCAGGTACATACAAGGGTCAGGAAGAGGACGTAACAACAGTTACAGTTAAGGCTACTCTTATCGTTAGCGCAAGCGCTTCAGAGAACGATGTTTACAACATCACAAAGGCTATCTTTGATAACATTGACGCTATCACAACTGCACATGCTAAGGGTGCAGAGCTCACTCTTGAAAACGCTACAAGCGGTATGACAGTTCCCTTCCACGCAGGTGCTGCTAAGTACTTTGCTGAAAAGGGCGTTACAGTTGAAGCAAAGTAAGCTTTAAGCTTTATGTGTATGATTCGGCTGCAGTTTTTACTGCAGCCGTATTTCTGTGAAATAATATAAAGGAGGTTTTTTATGGCTCTGTTCAAGAAAAAAGATATCTCGAACGAACCCGAGGTTATGGACGTCGATGCTGTTATGAAAAAATTTGACAGAGAGTCAAACGTCCGTATTTGGGAAGGAACACCGAAAATCATAGTTTCTGTTATCCTTGCAACATTTTCGGTTTTCTGTATTTATGTAACACTTTTTACAACCTGGCTTGATCAGATAAGACTTACAACCTTTATGGCATTTATTATGTTCATAGGCTTCCTTGTCTTCCCTGCTAAGAAGGGTGTTCAGAAGGTAAACCACATTCCCTGGTACGATTTTATACTTATGTTTGCAGGTAGCGGCGCATTCATCTACCACGCAATTAATGCGGCTGATATTCTTCAGCGCTATAAAATCACCGAGGTTGAGGTTGTTGTAGGTATTATCGGTGTAATTTGTCTTGCCGAGCTTTGCAGAAGAAGTGTTGGTATGCCCATACTTATCGTTGCAAGCGTACTTCTCGTTTATGCTCTCATATGGGGCTCAAGTAATCCGGATATGTTTGCCCGTATTACTTCTTATGTAAGAACTCTCTTCTATTCAAGAGAGGGTATTCTTACCACTCCCGTAAATGTATGCTCAAAGTACATTGTTGTATTCATCATTTTTGGTGCATTCCTTGAAAGAACAGGTATTGCAGATTTCTTCATTCAGATTGCAAACGCACTTGTTGGCCGTTTCTCAGGCGGTCCCGCTAAGGTTGCGGTTGTTGCATCAGCTCTCGAGGGTATGGTTTCAGGTTCATCTGTTGCTAACACCGTTGGCTCAGGTGCAGTTACAATTCCTCTTATGAAGAAGACCGGATATAAGCCCGAATTTGCCGCTGCGGCAGAGGCTTCAGCTTCCACCGGCGGACAGATAATGCCTCCCATCATGGGTGCGGCAGCCTTCCTTATGGCTGAAACAATCGGCGTTGAGTATTCATCCATCGTTTTAAGAGCAATACTTCCCGCAGCTCTTTACTTTGCAGGTGTATTCATCACAGTACATTTCGAGGCAAAGAAAGAAGGCCTCAGAGGTCTCAGCAGAGCAGAGCTTCCCAGAGTGAAGCATCTTCTTAAGAAGACCTACCTTCTTTTACCTCTTATCATTCTTGTTTACCTTGTTTCAACAAACACAAAGTCAATCGCATACGCAGCTGCAATCGCAATTGCAATTGCAATCTTTGTAAGTCTTTTCAACAAGGAAAACAGAATCAGCTTCAAGCGTATATTTGAAGCTCTTGCGGCCGGCGGTCAGGGTATGATTACTGTTGCGGTTGCTTGCGGTGTTGCAGGTATTATTTCAGGTCTTATCACTGCTACAGGTCTTGCTTCAGAGATTATGACAGGTATCCTTTCCTTTGCAAACGGTAACCTGCTCATAGCACTCTTCCTTACAATGCTTTGTTGTATCGTACTCGGTATGGGTGTTCCCACCACCGCAAACTACTGTATTATGGCGGCAACCTGTGCTCCCATTCTTATGGAAATGGGTGTACCCGCTATCGCAGCTCACTTCTTTGTTTTCTATTTCGGTATTGTTGCAGACCTCACTCCTCCCGTTGCTCTCGCAGCCTATGCCGGTGCGGCTATCGCCCAGGCTAATCCGATGAAAACAGCTCTTACATCAACAAAGCTTGCAATCGGTGCATTTATCGTACCTTACATCTTCGCACTTAATCCCGCAATGCTCCTTATCGACACAAATATAGGTGAGGTTATCCTTATCTGTATTACATCGTTAATCGGTATGTGTGCAGTTGGTGCGGCTCTTGAAGGCTATTTCGTACGCAATATGAAGTGGTATGAGAGAATCCTAAGTGCGATAGGCGGCTTACTGCTCATCTATCCCGGTGTTGCAACTGACGTTATCGGTATTGCCCTTGTAGGTTTAGTACTTCTCGTGCAGGTTGTACTCAAGAAAAAGGATAAAGCAGTTCTTGCATAAAACAATAACCCGCTATGGTTTTCATAGCGGGTTTCTTCTTATTTTATGTGCTTTTCTCTCAGCTCACTGTAGCCGAGTAATTCAGCTCTGTCGGGGGAGATAGCCTTAAGCTTGCTGTAAGCCTCGTCGGCGACAGTACCGTCGTTGTGATCCAAGGCGAGAAGGACCTGAAGCTCAAGAAGCATATCCTCCTTGTCGAAGTTGATATCCGTTTCTTTCAGCAGGGTATAAGCCTTCCTGGGTTCTCCGCTCAGGCTTAGAAGCTTACAGTAGTAAAAGAGAGCAAACGCGTCCTCGGGGTTAAGCTCATAAGCGGTCTGTGTGTGGAATAATGCTTTTTCTGTGTCGCCCTTATCCTTATAGCATAGTGCAAGATTTATGTGTGTATCGCAACTGTCCTCCAGTGCTAAAGCCTTTTTGTAGTATTCCATAGCCTCGTCGGGCTTATTCAGGTGTTCGCAGCAGAGTCCGAGAAAATGAAGAGTATCAGCCTTGTCGGGGGACAGTTCATTGGATTTCTTCAGGTGCTCAAAGGCGGGTACGGGATTATCGAGCCGAAGATATGCAATACCGAGAAAGAAGTGGGCATCATCGGCATATATGGTGCCTTCCTTGGCCATAACAGCCTTCTGATAGTATTGCATAGCCTTTTCGGTGTTATCCGTGTCAAGCATACGGCAGCACTCTCCGAGCTTGAAGTAGGCGTCGCCGCACTCCGCATCAGCCTCGGCGGCTTTTTGGTAAAGCTCCATAGCCTTTTCGTACTCCTCACGGTTATAGTATATTCCCGCAAGGTTGTATAAAGGAGCCTCCAAGGTCGGATCGAGTTCTATAATGTAGTTGTATACACGTACGGCTTCATCATCTCTGTCGAGACATTTAAGGCAGTTTGCAAACATCAGTGCCGCATCACCGTCACCGGTTTCCTTCCAGAGCTCCTCAAAAAGGGGGAGTGCTTCCCCGAAGCTGTCGTTATCATATAGCTCTTCAGCTTTTTTGAATTTTTCTGTATAGCTATTCAATTTATTACCTCCGTAAATTAAGCCCACCGCATAAGGCGATGGGCTTATGTATTATCTTATTCTTCCATATCCTTCTTGGCTTCTTCGATAACCTTCTGTGCAACGTTCATGGGAGCATCCTCATAACGTGCAAACTCAAGTGTGAAGTAGCCTCTGCCTGCGGTTACAGAGCGGAGAGTTACGGAGAAGTCGCCCATTTCAGCCATGGGTACTTCAGCAACAAGCTCCTGCATCTTGGGTTCATCAGCGGCGCCCATACCGAGTACGCGGCCACGGCGCTTTGTAATATCGCCCATGATATCGCCGAGGTTAGCGTCGGGCATATAAACCTTGAGTTCACCGATGGGCTCGAGAATTACGGGGTTAGCCTGAGCCATACCGTTCTTGTATGCAATCTTTGCAGCGGTCTTGAATGCCATTTCGTTTGAGTCAACGGGATGGTATGAACCGTCATAAAGCACTGCCTTAAGACCAACTACGGGATAACCTGCAAGGGGACCCTTGAGGATAGCTTCCTGAAGACCCTTTTCAACTGCGGGGAAGAAGTTCTTGGGAACTGAACCGCCGACAACCTCTGTTTCGAAAATAAGGTGGTCTTCTGTATGGGGCTCGAAGCGGATGAATACGTCACCGAACTGACCTGAACCGCCGGACTGCTTCTTATGGCGGCCCTGAACCTGACATGACTTGCGGATAGTTTCTCTATAAGCAACTCTGGGAGTCTTAAGGTCGATTTCTACACCGTACTTTGTCTTGAGCTTTGAAACAACAACCTCAAGATGCTGTTCGCCGAGACCTGAAATAATCATTTCGCCTGTCTCGTGGTTGGTCTCAAATACAACTGTGGGATCTTCACTTGAAATCTTACGAAGACCTGAAGCAACCTTATCTTCTTCGCCCTTTTTCTTAACGATAGCTGCCATTGAAAGTGAGGGAGCGGGGAAGTCAACGGGTGCAAGATTGATGATATCCTTTGCACTGCAGATTGTGTCACCTGTTGCAAGATCGTCAAGCTTTGTGATAACGCCGATATCACCTGTTGTGATTTCAGTGATGTCTTCCTGCTTGATACCCTTAACAGCTACAAGCTTACCCATTCTCTGAGTCTTGCCTGTTCTTGCATTGTAGCAGGGTGTATCGTGAGTAATCTTACCTGAAATAACCTTGATAAAGCTCATCTTACCAACGAAGGGGTCAGCGATGGTCTTGTAGCAAAGTGCTGCAAGAGGTCCGTCTGACTTAGCTGTGATTTCAATTTCGTTGCCGTCGCCGTCTGTTGCGATTTCGGGCTTAGCCTTATCGGGTGAGGGGGCGGAGTAGATGATAGCGTCAAGGAGCATATCACAACCGTCTACCTTTGTAGCGGAGCAAGCGTATACGGGCCAGATTTCACCGGTCTCAACGCCCTTTGTAAGACCTTCAATGATTTCCTCCTGAGTGAGGGGCTCGCCTTCGAAGAACTTTTCCATAAGAGCTTCGTCAACTGTAGCAACTGCCTCTTCAAGTACGGCTCTCATATTAACAACGTTGTCGTCGGAAACAAGATCGATTTCCTGAGGACGGCCGTTAGGATACTTGAATGCTCTGTTTGAGCAAAGGTTTACGAAAGCTTCGCAAACGGGGCCGTTCATATAGGGAACAACAACGGGGCAAAGCTTGTTGCCGAGCTCTGCTCTGAGAGCTTCGAATGTTTTATAGAAGTCACGGTTGTCTGAGTCAACCTTGGTGATAGCGAAGAATTTAGCAATACCTCTCTGGTCAGCAGCCTTGATAGCCTTCTCAAGACCTACGTCGATGCCTGAACCTGCAGATGTAACGATGATAGCACAGTCTGCTGCACGCATTGCTTCAGCCATACCGCCGGCGAAGTCGAACTTACCGGGAGCGTCGAGGATGTTGATTTTTGTATCTCTCCATTCGAGAGAAGCCATTGAGGTTGAAATGGAGCACTGACGCTTCTTTTCTTCTGCGTCATAGTCCATGATGGTGTTACCGTCAGCAACTCTACCGAGTCTGTCTGTTACGCCTGCAACATAGAGCATAGCTTCGGAAAGAGCTGTCTTGCCCTTACCTGTATGACCTGCGATGGCGATATTTCTGATGTTGTTTACTGTGTAGGATTTCAATTCCATTACCTCCTTAGGCCCCATTATTACAGAGCCCGAATTTTGCTACATTCAAATAAAGTTATTTCATTTGACGTTAACATTTTATATCTTACCATAAAATAACCAAAAAAACAACGGATTATTAACTAATTTTGTGCATTTGTTTTTGGTTAGTCTGTATAAATCTTGATTGAAGCGGGTTGCATAGCTTTGTACTGTGGTAAAAAGTATACAAAATAGCCGTTATTTTTACTTGGCAAAGGTACATATATATAATGGTATAGGTGAGATACAGAATATTATATGCAATTTGCATATAGGAAATGATGCAATATCAATAAAATTATAAAACATAAGTTGACTTTTTTGTGCAATTATGTTACTATTTCCGTTATAAAAAAAGCGTTGTATTTTTACGCTTTAAAGTTCATTAAGAGAGGAGTCTTTTTATGGAAAAATTAATGAACTACATACCTTATATTATTCCCTTCGTGGGTGTGCTCGGACTTGTTTTTGCCGTCGCACTTGCCATAAGAATCAAAAAGCAGGATGCGGGTAACGAGAGGATGAAGGAAATCTCCTCTGCTATACACTCGGGCGCAAAGGCATTCCTTTTTGCGGAATATAAAATCCTTGTTTTCTTTATACTTGCGCTGATTCTTGCAATCGGCTTTGCACTCAGCTGGACGACAGCAGTATGCTTCCTCGTGGGCGCACTGTTTTCAATTGCGGCAGGGTACTTCGGAATGGACGTTGCGACCAGCGCTAACGTAAGAACAACAAATGCCGCTCAGAAGGGCGGTATGAAGCAGGCTCTTTCTGTTGCTTTCTCAGGTGGTGCGGTTATGGGCATGTGCGTTGTAGGTTTAGGTGTGCTCGGTATTTCGGGCATCTACGCTATAACAGAGAATGCTGACGTACTTTTCGGCTTCAGCCTCGGTGCTTCTGCTATTGCTCTTTTCGCGCGTGTGGGCGGCGGTATTTATACAAAAGCTGCTGACGTCGGTGCGGATCTTGTAGGTAAGGTTGAGGCGGGTATCCCTGAGGATGACCCGAGAAACCCCGCTGTTATCGCTGACAATGTAGGTGATAACGTTGGTGACGTTGCGGGTATGGGTGCAGACCTTTTCGAAAGCTATGCTGGTGCTATTATTTCGGCTATCACTCTCGGTGTTGCCGCTTTTGCACCTGTGGGTCAGAGTAAGATGGGTGCCTTCTATCCGCTGATAATTGCGGCTATCGGTGTTATTGCTTCTATGTTTGCTACCTTCTTTGTCAAGGGCGGCAAGAGTGATCCTCATAAGTCACTCAAGGCTGCAACCTATGTTGCTTCCGCTATCGTACTCGTTGCGGGTATTGCTCTTAGTAAGGTGATGCTCGGTACCTTCAGCTACGGTATTGCGATTCTTGTAGGTATAATCGTCGGTACGATAATCGGTATCATTACAGAATTCTATACCTCGGATGCGTATAAGTCAGTTAAGAAAATTGCAGAGCAGAGTGAGACAGGCTCAGCAACAAATATTATTTCAGGTCTTGCAGTAGGTCTTAAGTCAACTGCTATGCCGATTATTCTTATAGGTATAGGTATTTTCGTTTCATATTTCGTATGTAAGGGCTCGGGTAACGGTGCCGGTATTTATGGCGTTGCTCTTGCGGCGGTAGGTATGCTTTCAACTACAGGTATTACTGTTGCTGTTGATGCTTACGGTCCTATCGCTGATAATGCGGGCGGTATTGCAGAAATGTCAGGACTTGATAAGTCGGTACGAAGCATTACAGATAAGCTAGACTCTGTTGGTAACACAACTGCGGCTATCGGTAAGGGCTTTGCAATCGGCTCTGCGGCACTTACTGCTCTTGCACTCTTCTTCTCTTATGCTCAGTC
>JAFZFT010000130.1 GCA_017555765.1 Clostridia bacterium
ACAACAATCGCAGAATCAAGCTAAAATTAAATGGCTTGACACCTGCTATGCACAGATCTCAAGCCATTTTAGCTGCTTAATATTTAATTTGCACAAGTTTTTCTAAAAAACTTTGTCTAACTTTTGGGGGTCACTTCAAATGAATGCAACAGTTTTCTTTTATTTAGCATAGAGACTTCCGATTATACGGTTTCGTACCCCACAAGGAAAAACCTTGCAAAGCGTACTGATTGCCTTGTAGCTTATGCCTATAGCATAAATAGGCTTTACACTGTTTTTAAGCGCTATACGGGCTATATAATCTCCCGCAACATCGGAACTCATTCCTTTGCGCTCATCCTTTTCCATACCGGCAACACTCCTTGAAATTCTGCCTTCATAAACATCATCACCGTCGTAGGATTTATCTCTTGCATCTGTAAAGCCCGTACTGATATCGCCGGGTTGTACAGAAGTAACGGATATTCCAAAAGGACGCACTTCATTTGCAAGACAACATGTGTAGGATTCGATTGCAGCCTTAGTCGCCGAATAATATGTCTGGAAAGGAATATGAGCAACCGCCGCAACTGAGCTTATGTTGACTATACGACCACCGCCTTGCTTACGCATAGCAGGAAGTACCGCTTTTGTAACATTTACTGTACCGAAAAAATTGACATCAAACTGTTTCTTGGCACTTTCAAGTGTTGTAAATTCAACTGCACCGGATATACCAAAGCCCGCACTGTTTATGAGAATATCTATTTTACCTTCTTCGGTGAGTACAGCATTAACAGCCTTTTTGACCTGTGACTCATCGGTTACATCACAACTCACATGGATTACACCTTCACAAGCTATATCTCTGCGGCTGAAATCATAAACTTTGCATCCTTTTGATACAAGGGACTGTGCTGTACTTTTTCCGATGCCGGAATTTCCACCCGTAACTATAACGATTTTACTCATACAACCACCTTATTTCCCGTAAGGGCAGACCTTCATACAAATTCCACAGACGGCACCCCTACCTATATGCTTGAATTTAGTTTTCATATAATTACTGCATTTTTCAGCGTCAAATATATCTTCTCTGTTGCCCTCTGCAGACCATTCTCCGCCGAGGATAGCACCTGAAGGACAAGCTTCAACGCAGAGGTTGCAATCCTTACAAAGGCTTACAGGTACAACATCGCTGACATCAAAGGGACAATCAGTAAAAATTGAACCGAGTCTGACATTAGCTCCGTAGGTTTTATGGAGAAACATTGAGCTTCTCCCTACAGTACCGAGTCCCGAAAGAGCGGCAACCTTTTTATGAGAGTATCTCCCCATATAATTCCAGCCATCTTTGTTAATGCTCTGAGATGCAGCAACAGTTATATATCTATAGCCTTTTTTATCGAGAAACAATCCCGCCTTCAGAAGCAATGAATCAATAAATGCATTTACACTTCTGTAATGGTTGAAATATGTATGAGTCGGCTCTGCGCCGATTTCATCAACAATAGCATCAGATAAATGAACAACGACACTTATTCCATATCGGCATTCGCCAAAGTCTCCGTCGTTTATATGACAGAACCCAACATCAGTTGCACCTTGTGATATTAAATATTCCTTTAATTCATCCTGAATTCTCATTATAATCAACCTTTATAATTAAACATAAACTTACATTTTTCTATTTTTGTAGGGTCACTGTTTTCAAAAATTACGATACCCTCTTCTGCACTATCGTTAAGAAGTCCGGCTTCCTCAAGAAGTCTTTTACACTGTCTGGCAGCACCGAGTGAACCATCAAAAACAAGCACCTCATCGCCCAGTATACGCTGAATCTGTCTTCTCGCGTACGGAAAATGTGTACAGCCAAGCACAACCGCATCAACCTTATTACCCGAATAAGGCTCGAGTATTTTCTCAAGATAAGCAATCTCTTCCGGAGAATCAAGGTTACAGCTTTCCACGAAGCCGACAAGCTCAGGAGCAGGAAGTTTGATAAACTCAGCTTCACCCTCAAAGCGGGCCATAAGGTCGTTGAATTTCTTTTCCTTTAATGTAAGCGGTGTTGCAAGCACAAGCACCTTCGGCCACTGAGCTGACAAAGCTGCAGGCTTTATCGCCGGCTCAAGTCCGACAAAGGGATAATCAGGATATTTTTCTCTAAGATATGCCGCAGCAGCACTTGTTGCAGTATTGCAAGCAATAACAACACTCTTGGCACCTCTTTCCATCAAAGCTTCAACCGCTTTTACAGTAAGTTTCCTAATCTGCTCAGTTGTTTTAGTGCCATAAGGCGAATTGGCAGAGTCACCGAAATATATATAATTTTCATTCGGCATAATACGGTGCAGTTTGCGAAGTACGGTTATACCGCCCATACCCGAATCAACAACCGCAATAGGAGATGACGAAGTATACTCAGGCAATAAACTAATTTTTTCCATAAAACAACCCCTTGAATCAATTATATAATTAAGACAATTTTAACAATAGCTATAAATTCATCACGAAATGCCACCGAAAAAACGGTGGCATTCAAAATCAGGCCTTTAAATAGTTGCTGTATTTGCTCCACTTAATGCCTTCAGATGTTCTTGTGTAAGCACGTACAGTATAATAAGTTTTTACGCCCGGATTTCTGTCAACAGTATAACTGTTTACATCTTTACCTACAGTTGTGACACGCTTCCAACTGCCACCGGCTTCCTTTTTGAATATGCGATAGCCTCTTGCACCGTCAACTGCATCCCATTTAAGAGTGAGAGTGCTTTCGTTGATATCCTCAGCAGTAAGCACAGACATCTTCTCAAAATTAAGCTCATAAGCAGGAATTTTAACAGTATTACTGTAATTCGTCCACTTTATACCGCTGTAGCCGGTTTTAGCATACGCACGCACAATATATGAAGTATTTGACGCTTCTCTGAAATTCACATTATAGCGTAATGTGTTTTTACCCACAGTAGTTACTCTCTGCCAGCTTCCGCCATCTGTTTTCTTGAAAATACGGTATCCCGTTGCTCCGGAAACCTTTTCCCAAGTAAGTGTGAAGCCTGTATCATCAAGATTTTCACATCTGACATGGGACATTGATTTCATATCGAAAGTACGTGTGCGAATTGTTCCGTAAAGTTTTGCATTAACCTTTTTGCCGTCCTTGATGTAAAAATGCTTAACGGCAAATTCGTACCAGGTGTTGGCTGTTAAACCGTTTATCTCACAGTAATTATCATTGACATTCTTTATGAATTTCCATTTATTGTTTACCTTCTGATAAACACGGTAACCGTCAGCGTTTCTGATTTCATCCCATTCGAGCTTTATAGTACCTGCAACATCAACACCTGTATGGTTTTTATTTTCAATAATTTGCTTTGGCACTACAACTTCCGGTAAGGTTTTAACCTTAATTGTTTTATATTCGGGATTAAGGCTGTTATTAACACCGAAATAAGATGCTCTTATACCGAAGGTATAGGTTGTGTCCGGCTCAAGATTTTTAACAACATAACCGCTCCATCTTCCGCCGTAGATTTCAACCCACTTGCCGTCTGTTTTCTGATAAAGCTTATATAAATAATTCTCATTAGGAACATCCCACAGGAGCTTTATACTGTAAGCAGAAGCTTCGCCTCTGAACCCTAAAGGATTAGAGGGATAAATAGCATAGGAACTGAATCCGCACATCATAAACAATGTTACTGCGCAAAGAAATACCGCTAAAAATTTTGATATTTTTTTCATAACTGCTATCTCCTTTTTCATTTTTTATAATACCTACTCTTTGTTTTAAAATATCATAAAATCTACTTCCTGTCAATATTGCAGAAAGAATCTTAAGATTTAAAACAGCAGTATAAGATTATCACTACATAACACTTTTTTGCAGCTTTTTGTTCGAATGGTAGATTTTCATGTATTAAACGGAAGTCTGTTGCAAAACATTTACAACATAAAATAATTTTACCGATTCTTTTCAGAGCAATAAAGCAGTAATTACAACCGAATTACTGCTTTAAACACGATATGCTTATGCTCTGTGCCACTTTACACCCTGAGGTGTGTCTTCGAGCACAATACCCTGAGCCTTAAGCTCATCACGGATACGGTCAGCCTCTGCCCAGTTTTTATTCTTTCTTGCATCGTTTCTTGCAGCAATAAGAGCTTCAATTTCGTCATCAAGGCTTGATGCTGAATTGCGGTTATAAAGAAGACCAAGTACATTCATAAGCTCATCAAATACACTGATTGCGTACTCAACAAGCGCCTTTGACTGTACACCGTCATTAACATTTGTATTGATGTCACGAACAAGCTCAAACACTGCGCCGAGAGCTTCACCTGTATTAAGGTCATCCTCCATAGCTTCAATGAACTTGTCCTTCTTACCGTCGATAAGAGCGATGATTTCTGCATCTCTTTCACCTGCTTCGTCCTTTGCATTCTTAAGAGCGAAGTCCATATTGTCACGACATGTGTAAAGTCTTTCAAGAGAAGCCTTGCACTGTGCAATAGCATCAAAGCTGTAGTTAATGGGGCTTCTGTACTGACATGATATCATAAGGTAGCGGATAGGCTCATAGCCGTACTGCTCAGCAACGTCACGAACTGTAAAGAAGTTACCGAGTGACTTTGACATCTTAACCTTATCTACGGTTATAAAACCGTTATGCATCCAATATTTTGCAAAAGGACTGCCATTGCAGCACTCACTCTGCGCAATTTCATTTTCGTGATGAGGGAATATAAGATCCTGACCGCCGCAGTGGATATCAATAGTTTCACCGAGGTAACGTCTTACCATAGCTGAGCATTCAATGTGCCAACCGGGTCTGCCATGACCCCAGGGTGATTCCCAATAGGGCTCTCCGGGCTTCGCACTCTTCCAGAGAGCAAAATCCATAGGCTCTCTTTTAACAT
>JAFZFT010000131.1 GCA_017555765.1 Clostridia bacterium
AGCTGGTGTGGCTCAGTTGGCAGAGCAGCTGATTCGTAATCAGCAGGTCGCCGGTTCGAATCCGGCCACCAGCTCCAAAAAAGAAGTAACTTTTGTTTACCAAAAGTTACTTCTTTTTTTATCCAAGCCGCAGGCTTGGTATATCATCACGCTTTAGCGTGTATATCATCGCCGCAAGGCGTATATCATCACCGAAGGTGCATACTCCTGCGGCTTGATGAGATACAACACTTTGTGTTGGTGATATACAATGCTTCGCATTGATGATATGCAACGGCAAGCCGTTGATTTGTTTCCGAAAATGTGGTATAATGCGTTTGAAAGGAGTGGTTTATATGGCAAAAAATTATTTGTTGACCTATGCGGAACAGCTTGCAACTGATGTCGAATTGCTTTGTCAAAACATAAAAGCACCATCCAACACTCTTTTCCAAATTCGCAAAAGTTCCAGTAGCGTTTATGCCAATATTCGGGAAGCCAATTACGGACAAAGCAAGACGGATATGCTTTCGAAATTTGAAATTGCCCTCAAAGAATGTGAAACCGAAGGCCGGCTGCAACTGTTGTTTAATACACAAGCAATAAACGAGAATACCTTCAAACTACATCGCAATCTTTGTGGTCGAATCAGACGAATGTTAATTGCGAGTTGCAAAACATTAAAGGAGAACACAAAATGAACAATAAACCGACAACGGTACTTGCCATCGGCAGATGGATGCCGATACATATCGGACATAAGAGCTTTCTTACAGGTCTTGCAAGAAGCTACGACAGACTTGTAGTAGGTATAGGCTCCTGTTACGAAAACGGTACGCCGAGAAACTGTATCCCCGCAATTGAAAGAGAAAAGCTGCTTCGCAAAATATTCAACACCGAGGGGCTTGATAATGTTATTATCGTTCCCATACAGGACAGGGAAAGCTTTGAAGAGTGGTTTGACGATGTTATAAAGCTTTGTGAAAGCTTTGATGTTACCCATTTCTGTACCGGAAACAAAGAGGATATACTTGACGTAATGAAAGAAAAGGGCCTGACCCTTGATGTGGAGTTTATCAATCCTGAGCAGACCAGTGATTTTCCGTACCATGCTACAGATATACGCAATGCCATACTCAGAGGTGAGACTGACAGACTGGACTCTATGATTCCCGCAGAGATAAAGAACGAGGTGCTCGGTCAGGTGGCAAAGGAGATAGCACGTGCGTCCGAGGGCAGGGGACAGAAATTTATCCCCGGCAGACAGACTGTGGATATTGTTTTCGTAGTAGATGACTCCGAAAGAGAGAAAAAATATCTTCTTATCGGTAAACGGAACGGTACGAAAACGGACTTCCCCAACTGTTATGCAATCCCCGGCAGCGGAATACCGGAGTTTGAGTCACCTATAGATGCAGCCTGCAGATCATTGAAGATGGAGACCGGTGTGGAAATAAGCATAACAGATAACAGCTGTGAGCCGGCAAGGATCATATTGAATAATCTCGGGGGCAAGGCCGCAGAGATGTATTTCACCGGTATATACGCATCTGCTGACGAGAGCATTAACGGTACAAGAGGCGGAGGCTCTCAGTGCTTTGCGATTGTTATAAAGGACAGCATTGACAAGGTGAAGGAAGTGCTTGTGTCTGAACATGATATGGATGAGCTTCTGCTTATCGATGTTGACGAGGTACATAAGACCGTATTTGCCTTTGACCAGAAGAGAATGGTACTCGAGGCGTTTGCTATGCTCGGAGTTGCTTGCGATAACGGCGAGCTTCTTCAGGCGTACAATGAGGATGCAACTCCCGCAGATAAAGGAGTTTCCCGTTCCGAGGCTCACAGTCAGGGTATTCTCCACGGAGCAAGTCATACCTACCTTTACCGCTTTGAGTGTGGAAGGCTTATGTTGCTTCTGCAGCGTCGCAGTATGAATAAGGACAGCTATGCCGGATGTCTTGATGCTTCCTCTGCGGGTCACGTTGAATACGGCTCGGACTTTTTGGAAACCGCAATCAAGGAGCTGGAAGAGGAGCTTGGGGTACATGCAGACAGTACCGAACCGGAGCTGATTTTTGAGCAGAAGGTACGTTATGAAAATGTTTTTCACGGCAGACGCTTTGTTGACAGCGAATATAACTGCATATATGCCATAGAATGGAATAAGGATACTGCCTTCAGACTTCAGACTACCGAGGTGTCTGAGGTGGTATGGATGAGCGCAGAGGATATTCTCGCTTCTATTGAAAGCAATAGGGGAGAGATTTGTACCGCTCCCGAAGAAATGAAAAAAGTAATCGGAATATTACAGACAAAAATCAAGTAAAAAAAGGACACCCGCTTGAGGGTGTCCTTTCGTTATTTCTTATGCAAAAATGTTAAAGATAAATGTTACAAACCAGCCGAGGAATGACATAAGTGACTGGGGGAAGCGTGCCTCGTCAACATTGAGGTTAACAAGTGCTGCTCTGTCGTAGATATCCTTGAGAGCGCTGTTCCAGCTGTTTGCACCGAGCATATCGGTTGCATCTGCAAGCATCATATGAAGAGCAAGCTCGCCTGCGATGTGGTTGTATGACATGGGGTTGTAATTGTCTGAGGTGATATCTACACCGTCTGCAGCGGCAACCTCGTCGCACTTAACGAGAAGCTTGTCAACAACGCTGAGGAATACTCTTGCGTCATAGATTTCGGGGTACTTCACTGTGTCAACTGCAACGTATACGGTTTCCTTGCCGTCAGCGATAACCTTTACGGTGTAAACACTGTCTGCGATGATAGCATCGGAAAGCTCCTCAACCTTGTCTTCCTCGATGAAAACAAAGCGGCCGATTACTCTTGAGATTTCCTCGGGAGTATCTGCATTGTCGGTGAGTACGTCTGCAAGACCTGCGCCGAGAGTAACCTCGTCGCCTTCCTCAGCAACAAGAGCGGCAACACCGACCTCAGCGATAGCGAGAGCCTCAGTTTCTGTAAGTACGGCTTCCTCGTCTGCTGCGGATGCAGTCACCACGAAGGAAAACGCCATAAGAATAACAAGAACAAGTGAAAGTGATTTCTTAAGCATAATTTTATCTCCTTTTATTGTATTTTAGCAGATTATACCACCCTGAAAATAAAAAGTCAAAGGTTATTCAGCAAAAGAATATGATTTTTCCCATTTTGCTTGACTTTTTTAGCACTTTAATCTATTATAGTATGCATCTGTTTCAGATTTTCGCCTTTGTCGCAAGCCAGCGGCAAAGAGCATCAAAAAGGAGGTTTTTAACAATGCTTAAAAACACAGAAAAAACAATGGAAAAAATCGTTGCTCTCTGTAAGGGCAGAGGCTTCGTATACCCCGGCAGTGAAATCTACGGCGGTCTTGCAAACACTTGGGACTACGGCCCTCTCGGCGTAGAGCTCAAGAACAACATCAAGAAGGCATGGCTCAAGAAGTTCGTTCAGGAAAATCCCTATAACGTAGGTCTTGACTCAGCTATCCTTATGAATCCTCAGACATGGGTTGCATCAGGTCACCTTGGAGGCTTCTCTGACCCTCTTATGGACTGTAAGGAATGTAAGACACGTCACAGAGCTGATAATCTCATCGAAAGCTTCGACGGCACAAACGTTGCAGGCTGGTCAAACGAAGAGATGACTGCTTATATAAATGAAAAGGCTATTCCCTGTCCCGATTGCGGTGCACACAACTTCACAGATATCCGTCAGTTCAACCTTATGTTCAAGACCTTCCAGGGTGTAACAGAGGACAGCAAGAACGAAATCTATCTTCGTCCCGAAACCGCACAGGGTATTTTCGTAAACTTCGCTAACATCCAGAGAACAACAAGAAGAAAGGTACCCTTCGGTGTTGCACAGATCGGTAAGTCCTTCCGTAACGAAATCACTCCCGGTAACTTCATCTTCCGTGTACGTGAGTTCGAGCAGATGGAGCTTGAATTCTTCTGCAAGCCCGGTACTGACCTTGAATGGTTCGATTACTGGAGAGCATACTGCCGTGACTGGCTCTACAGCCTTAACATGAAGCCTGAAAATCTTCGTCTTCGTGACCACGATGCAGACGAGCTTTGCTTCTACTCAAAGGCTACAACAGACTTCGAGTATCTCTTCCCCTTCGGCTGGGGTGAGCTCTGGGGCGTTGCAGACAGAACCGACTACGACCTTACTCAGCACATCAACACATCAGGCAAGAGCCTTGATTACTTTGATCCCACAACAAACGAAAGATACATTCCTTATGTTATCGAGCCCTCTCTCGGCGTTGAGCGTCTCTTCCTTGCAGTTATGACAGAAGCTTACGACGAAGAGGTTGTTGATGCAGAAAAGAACGATTCAAGAGTTGTTCTCCACTTCCATCCCGCTCTTGCTCCCATCAAGGCAGCAGTTCTTCCTCTTTCAAAGAAGCTCAATGAGCAGGCTGAAGAAGTATACCATATGCTTCAGAAGAAGTTCATGATCGAGTTCGACGATGCAGGTTCAATCGGTAAGAGATATCGCCGTCAGGATGAAATCGGTACTCCCTTCTGCATTACATACGACTTCGACTCAGTTGAAGACGGCTGTGTAACAGTACGTGACCGTGACACAATGCAGCAGGAGAGAGTTGCAATCAAGGATCTCGTTGCTTACATTGAAGCAAAAATGGAGTTCTGATTAATATAACAGACAAATAGCAGTCGGGACATTTGTTTCGACTGTTTTTTGTTTTAAAATACTTTCCTTTGCAAGAAAATGTAAATTTTTTGCTTTTTCTATATTTTTTGCCTTATTTTATAGACACGCTCCAAAATTTGTGATACTATATTAAAGTATTAAAATTTATTAAGACGGTG
>JAFZFT010000132.1 GCA_017555765.1 Clostridia bacterium
AAAGAATGAGCCCGAGCGGCTTGAGCGTTACCGCGGCTGAAGGCTGATTGAAACGGGAAGATGAAAAAGCAGTACTTTCCCGTTGGATGAGCGTAAGGAGGTACATTGCAGACATCGCCCCCCTGCAAGATGTATTTTCGCCATAAACAAAAAGCAAGCAGTAAGTTTTATTCCTTACTGCTTGTTATTATTCCTGACTACTGTTCGTTGCCGAAGGCAACCCCGATTCCTGACCTCTCAGACTCACTCCACCATATTGATTACCTTCTTAGGTACGGCTAAATCGCCGAAGCCGTAGAAGCTTTTCGCATTTTCTCCGAGGATAAGCGCCTTGTCGCTGTCGGAGATGCGGTCGGTCTTTTCGATGAAGTCGAGACTCATCTTGTAGGTTATTGCAGTCATTGTGCGGGGATAGTCACTGCCCCACATAAGCTTGTCGAAGCCTACCTCTTTTGCAGATTCGATAATAGCCTCAACTGCTGAGGGGTAGGGATAATACTCACCGTGGAAAAGCCAGGTGATGCCGCCACTTTCGATGAAGACATTCTTGTTTTTTGCAAGTCTTATCTGCTCGAGCCAGCCTTCACGTGTTACCATTCCGAAGTGACCTATTGCAATGCGGAGGTCGGGGAAGCGCTTTGCAATTTTGTTCATAGCGTCACACTGTACGTCGCCGTCATCAAGGTCGATTGAGATGAATTTGCCGAACTTATCCGCCAACTCAAAGGGATAGAGATGATTGAGAAGGTTTTTATCGGTGAGTCTGCCTGCACAGATTTTTATACCGTCAAAGGCGGAAATGTCGCCCATTTCCTTTTCCTCGTAAAGAGCACAGATTTTAATACGCTCGGGGAAAAGCTTCTTTGCTTCAAGAAGGTAGCTGTCCTGATTTCCGTCGATGTACTCCTGAGTGATGACCGCACCCGAAACACCCGCATAATCCATATTTGCGATGAATTTATCCACGGTATTTTCACCGTCGAGCATATAAGGGGGCATCATCTGACGGATAACTCCGCCGAAATCGCTTTTGCCGCCGCCGATACTGTATACGGGCTTACCGTTTACCGTGCCCGCCTGCTTTTTCCATAAATGTGCATGAGCGTCAATAATCATAAGGTAACACCGTCCTTGAATATTGCGATTTCTCTTGAAGAGTTGATTTCGTTATTTGTAAGCTTGCCTGATGCAACCTCTTTTATGAGGCTGACAAGGGCATCTGCCTTAGCGGCTTTGTCCTCACCGAAGGCTGAAAAGTCAATCCAATGGGGCTTTTTAGCAGCTATGTTATCGTTTGAAGCAATCTTTATTGTGGGTACTGCACCGCCGAGAGGAGTGCCTCTGCCGGTGGTGAAGAGTACGATATGACAGCCTGCCGCAGTAAGGTTTGTGATTGATACGATATCGTTGCCGGGGCCGTTGAGAAGGCTGAGTCCGGACTTTTCAACTTTGTCGCCGTAGTCGAGCACATCAACAACGGGAGCCGCACCGCCCTTCTGCACACAGCCGAGGGATTTTTCCTCGAGGGTGGTTATGCCGCCTTCCTTGTTGCCGGGGGAGGGGTTTTCGGAAACCGGCTCGCCATGGTCACGGAAGTACTGCTTGAAGTTGTTGATAAGAGCAACGCTCTTCTTGAATACATCTTCGTTGACACATCTTTTGAAAAGTACTGTTTCAGCACCGAACATTTCGGGCACCTCGGTAAGCACGCAGGAAGCATTCATAGCGCAGAGCTTGTCGGTGACAAGACCTACAACTGCGTTAGCGGTTATACCTGAGAAGCCGTCGGAGCCGCCGCATTTCATACCGACCTTAAGCTTTGATACGGGTACCTTTTCCTTTTTATCCTCAGCGGCAATAGCCTGAAGCTCACCGATGATTCGTGTACCCTCTGCCATTTCGTCCTCGCAGTCCTGGATGTTAAGGAAGCGTATACGCTTTTCGTTTACCTCGCCGAGTACCTTTTTCATTTCGCCGATGTTGTTGTTTTCACAGCCGAGACCGAGTACGAGAACGCCGCCCGCATTGGGGTGAAGGATGAGCCCCTTGAGAATGAGCTGGGTGATTCTGTTGTCGTCACCGAGCTGACTGCAGCCGTAGGGGTGAGAGAAGAAAAGTGCGCCCGTTTTTTCTGCGAGAGCCTTACCCACACTGTTTATACAGCCTACAGTGGGGATAATCCATATATCGTTTCTTATACCGATGTCGCCGTTTTCACGCGCATAGGCGTCAATCAGGAAGGGCTCCTCGGGAGTGAGGGGAGTAAACTCGGGGCTGTATTCATAGGAAAGAAGGTCGCCGAGACCTGTTTTCATATTGTGGGAATGTACCTTTTCGCCTTCGGAGATGTCTTCTGTTGCAGAGCCGATGGGGTAGCCGTACTTTATTACGGCGTCACCCTTTTTTATATCGGTCAGGGCGAATTTGTGACCCGATTCAAGGTCAACTCCTACATTGTCCCTTGCATTTATTCTGACAGTATCCATTCCATTGCTCCTTTTGCACCGAGTTCGTCGATTTTATTGTAGTACTCTGTAATCATATCGGTCATATCGCTAAGGTCTGCCTGCCAGAGAGCTGTGTTTGCGAGAATATCCGCAATGCTGTCATTCTTCATTGCTTCGATAACATCCTGAGCGTCAACGGGCTCATCCTGCTTGTAGAAGCGGATAAGATAGGCGAGTGCCATTGAAAGACCCTTGGGATAAGAGCCGTTCTGCTGCTTGTATTCGAGAAGGGTGGGAAGTACTCGAACTGCGAACTTACTTACACAGTTGAGTACGATAGAACGCCACTTGTGCTGAATGAAGGGGTTTCTAAAGCGGTCGAGTACACTGCCTGCAAAGGCAATATTACTTTCGCTTGCGCCGATTGTGGGAAGAATTTCATTCTGAAGGCAGTGGTCGAGGAACTTGTTGGTAAGCTCGTTATTCATAGCATCACCTACGGTTTCAATGCCCATAAGAAGTGCACCGGCAACAAGAGTTGTGTGTGAGCCGTTGAGGATTCTTACCTTTGTTTTCTTGTAGGGCTTTGCGTCGTCTGTCCAGATAACATTGAAGCCTGCCTTCTTAAGGGGGAATTCATCCTCAAAGTCGCCCTCGATAACCCAGAGGTGGAAAATCTCCGCAGTGTCAAGGAATTTGTCATCGGGGTGTATATCCTTTGTTTCATCGTTGGGATAGCCTGTAACGATACGGTCAACAAGGGTGTTGATGAAGTGATTTTCGCTTTCGAGCCATGCCTTGAAGTCATCACCGAGATTCCATAAATCAGCGTACTTCATAACGCACTTCTTAAGCTCTGTACCATTATTGTCAATAAGCTCGCAGGCAAGGATAACAAAGCCCTTGAGATTATTCTTATAGCGTCTGTAAAGAAGCTGAGTGAGCTTTCCGGGGAAGGAAAGAGCAGGCTTATCCTCAAGCTTACAGCTTTCGACGAATTCTATACCCGCCTCTGTTGTGTTGGAAACGATGAAGCGGAAGTCGGGATTATCAGCAAGAGCCATATAGTCCTCATAGGACTTATAGGGGTCAATACATCTTGAGATTGACTCAACAAAAGTATGCTCCTTGATGATTTCACCGTTCTGAATGCCTCTTAAATAGAGGTTGTATTTGCAGTCGCAGTCATTAAGCTCCTCGGCTCTGCCCATAGCAATAGGCTGAACAACAACTGCCTTGCCCTCATAAAGTCCCTTTTTGTTGAGGTTATGAAGGAAATAATCGAAAAAGCCTCTGAGGAAATTACCCTCACCGAATTGAATTACTGTCTCTTTCATATCAGTCACCTATCTTTATAAGAAGCTTTGCGAGAGTACCGTTATTGTTTCTGAGTGCCTCGAAAGCATCAATAGCATTTTCCATATCGTATACACCGCTGACCATTTTCATAACATCAGCCTTACCCTCGGCAACGATGTCAATGTTGTTGATGAAATCGTCCTTGAGGGCGTTTCTGCTGCCGTGTACATTAAGCTCCTTCTTGAGAAGTACGGAATGATTGAAGGTGGTTTCTCTCTTGCCGTTGCCTATAAGAATGATATTACCCGCAAAAGCGGCATTATCGATGCAGGCAAGGAAGGTTTCAGGTGCACCGCAAGCCTCGATACATACGTCGAAGCCGTTGCCGTCGGTGAATTCCTTTGTGAATTCCTCGAGGGACTGTGCTTTTGTGTTTACTACTGCGTCAGCACCGTACTCTTTAGCAAGTGCAAGACGGTTATCGAGAATATCCGCAACAACGATGCGACCGCACTTCTGCTTTGCGGCAAGAAGGGCGAAAAGACCGATGGGGCCAGCACCGATTACGAGTACATTGTCTGTTTCCTTGATTTCGGCTCTTGAAACTGCGTGCTGTGAAATTGAGAAGGGCTCGATAAGAGCTAATTCCTCAGCGGAAAGTCCCTTACCCTTGTAGATTCTCTCAACGGGCATTGCGATGTATTCGCAGAAGGCGCCGTCTCTCTGTACGCCCATTGTCTGATTGTCAGTACAGCAGTTTACGAAGCCTCTCTTGCAGGAGTAGCACTCACCGCAGTTGAAGTAGGGGTTACAGGTTACGATGTCACCCGCCTTGAGTCCCTTGTCGTTTTCGGGTATTTCTACAATCTCGGCGGAAAACTCGTGACCGGGGATTCTCGGATAGGTTGTAAAGGGCTGATTGCCCGTAAATGATGCAAGGTCAGCACCGCAGATGCCTACGTACTTCACCTTAAGAAGAGCTTCGCCCTCCTTCACCTCGGGCATGGGAATGTCTCTTATTTCTATTTCATTGGGGGTAGGGATTACAATAGCCTTCATTTTATTTGTCCTCCTCGATAAAGTCTCTGTTCCAGATTACACCGGTCTTAAGGGGTGCACCCTTGGAGAATATCTTGTTTTCATAAGCGTCCAGCGGGTCAGCGATGAATTCCTCTTTGTCGATAAGCTCAACAACCTCATCATAACGGCTGTCAACGAGTACGTCAATAGCCTTTTCCATATGCTCCTGACGGAAGTTGATTGATGCAAAAATGAGGTGATTCTCAAAGCCGAAGGGCATAGTGTCGTACTTTACAACGGGGCCTAATGAGAAGCTGTTGTACACACCGTTGCAGCCGAGCACCTTATGCTCAAAGGCTACTCTGTGCTCTATGTCGGTACCGCTTGTGCCAACGAACATTGTAGCTCTGCCGCCGAGCTTTTCGATAATCTTTTCCGCAGTTTCCTTTTCGGAAAGACCTGAGGTGCAAAGGTAGTCTGCCTTTGCAATCTCCTTTGAGAAGACAACCTTCTTACCTGTTTCCTCTGTTCTGCCGATGAAAAGAATCTTTGCATCGGGGTGGTGGCGTCTTATCTGATCAGCAATGAAAAGACCTGTCATACCGAGACCGAATACAACTGTTCTTTCGAAAACTGCATCCTTTGCGATCTTTCTTGCCTCGGCTTCACTGCACTTGTGCTTTGCCATTTCGATTCTGAAATTATGAGCCTCACCAAGGTCCTCCATTCTTTCAAGCTGGAAGATTGCACAGGCATAGGGATCAGCAAATGAAAGCCTCTTCGCAACGGAAAGGGGAAGCTTTGTAAGACCCTCGTATCTTTCGGGAAGATGAAGAAGCATATCGGGGTTAAAGTAGTTCTTGTCGCAGAAAAGTCCGTCAGCACCGTCACAGCCGTACTCGAAATAGGTTTCATCCTCTCTGTAGCGGGTGGGGTCGTAGCTGTCACCGCCACGGATAAGAACAATCGCAAAGCGGTTTTCCGAAGGTACCCACACAACACCCTCGTGGCCGTTGATAAGACGGTTTTCTCCCTCGGGGAATTTTGCGTCGAGCTTACCTGCTCTACCCATTTTCATAAGCTCAAAGTCTGTACCGCAGAAGCCCTGGAAAACGGGGTGGGCCTCAACGCCCTTATAGAGAGGCTCGCCTCTGAGTCTCTGTCTTTCGGGGTTTATAAGATTTATCTCGCCGTATTTTATCGGCAGAGCACTGTCGTTCTGAAAATATGTGCCGTAGGTTTTCATATGTAATAACCTCCTATAAGTTATATATTATATTATAAATATAATGTGGGATTTTTCAATATTTTTTTGCAAAAAAATGTGCGGGTGTTTGGGCGGTACTCACCCTTGGAGGGGCCGTCTTCTTTTTCACCTTAATGTTTCAATAACACCCCCCGCCGTGGATACGCTCATGCCGCTTGGCACTTCCTTTTGTCGGTTGTGACAAAAGGAAGCAAAAGCACGCTTTTTTATAGACACGGCTCGGCATCTTTAAAATATACATATAGTCCGCCTCCAACAGCAAACTACGGAAGCGAGCCATCAGTGATATCTGCCGAGAAAGATAGCTATTATTAAATCCTATTACGCCCTAAGATATTACCCGCCCTCCGTTTGCAGTTTCCGCAGCGGGCAAGGTTTAATACTGCTGATAGTAAAATTGCAGAAGGCTGGAGGGATTCTTTTACTGAAATCACTTTGTGAGCGGTCAGCGAGAGTCGAACTATACGGGTCTTGAATTGCAGACGATAACAATAGACAAGTTAACAAGCTGACTAAAGGGTACTCTCTAGCGGTCTCCTTTGTAGAATGTAAAAGTAAGGTGAGCTGTGAAAAGGGCGAGCCGTGGTGAGAATATACGGGAGAAACGTTGAGCCCGCAGATGACGAATGTGTTAGTCAGGGGATGTTCCTATCTCTTTTATTAAATTTTAAGGGTGGCATCAGCGAAACTAATTTCGGACTTATAGCACACAAAAGCGTGCTTTTGCATACTTTTGTCACAACCGACAAAAGTATGAGCCTGAGCGGCTTGAGCGATACCACGATTGAAGTCTCATTGAAACGTGAAGATGAAAAAGAAGTGCCACACTCCCTCCGTCAAAATCTACGATTTTGCCACCTCCCTCAGAAAGGAAGGCTATGCTGAAACGTGAAGGTTAAAAAGCAGAGGGTAACTTCCTTCGACAGAGAGGGGAGGAATGAATTGCCTTACGGCATGAATTGATTGCATCATGAATTGACTTCGTCATGAATTGTACCTTCGGTACATGAAAAAATCCGCCACAAGGGCGGATTTTTGAGAGCCTTATTTCTTGTCAATAGTATCTTCCTGATTGCGGTAAACAACAAACTTGCAGAAAAGATACTCAAGCACAAAGTTTGATGCCATTGTAAGGCCGAGTATGATGTACTCATTTACACCCTTGCCTGAAGCCATCTCGCCGAGGATTACGGACACGGGAGTGAAAACAAGGTAGAAGCCCGCAACCTTTGCCATAGCAACGGGGATGTTACAGTCTGAGCGGAAGGTGTAGCGGCGGTTGAAGGTGAAATTCCAGAGCACTGAAAGAGTGAGGGCTACAAGGTAGCATACACCGTACTCCGCATTGAGAATTTTCAATAAAGCTTCATTCTGAATGTTCAGGTTGGGTACAATAAGCTCGTTCATAACTGTGAAGGAAACGACCTGAATAATACCCGCTGAAGTGGAGAAGAGTGCGAATTTTATCGCCTGTAAGACATTCTTGTTTTTCATATTTTCATCCTCCTGAAGTGCGCTCTGCGACGCTTTTTTACATTATATCCCTTCGCGTGGATAAAGTCAACAGAAAAGGGACAGTCCCGACGGATTATAGCTTTATGAATCTTTCAAGTATGAAAATATGCTCGTCGATGGTCGCATTTGTACCTGCGGAGAGGACACTGCCCGGCTTACTGTTGTGGCCAAGCTCGTTGGTATATGATGAGACGAGACGCCAGCCGTCAAGGGCAAGGTTATTGAGGGTTGAGGAGATAGTATCTGCCCATACACCGCCGTCACTATTGTCGTTGATTACAACGGTTTTGTATTCGTAGTAGCCCTCATAGCCTCTGAAGCGCAGACTGTTGAGTCTGTCCTCACGGAGCTTTTTGTTGCGCTCTTTTTCTTCTTCGATGCGTTTCTTATTCTCTTCGATGCGTTTTTCTGCATCGGCTTTTCCTTGTGCATCCAGCTTTTCTAAATCGTGACCCGAGGTCAGCTTATCGTACTTTTTAGCGAAATGCTTAATAAGTTTTTCCTGCGCCTGAGCAGTTGGATTCGGGAAGGCTCCCGGAGATAAAAAGTATCTCAATTCATCTAAGTCGCCGATAATAGCCTTATGGGAATGATCGGAGCAGGATTTACACATATTCACACCGAAGAGCATATCAGTTGCATGATTTTTACCACATAATTCACATTGTTTAGCCATTTTAATTTCTCCTTTTTTTTTGCAGTACTTTTTACAAATACTAATTTAACAGAGAAAGAGGGATTTGTCAATAAAAGAGGGGAGTGTAAGGGTAAATCCCCGTACTGCCGTACGGAATCGTCAGACTGACACTTCAGTGCAGATTATAAAGATAAATTCTATTGATTTTACGTGCTATCTGTGATAAAATCTATTAGTTAAGAAAAAATAATGCAATCAGGAGGATTTTACAATGTTCAAACTCTACTCTGAAATAACAGTAGGCGGCTCAAAGGTAGAGCGCAAGAATTTTGACAATGACTGTTTTTCTTTCAAGCTTGAGGAAACAAGCGACAGCATTAAGGGTGTATTTACAGCTAAAAAGGATATGACAATGTCAAAGCTTATCCTTAAGGGCGACAGAGACTTTGACGATAAGGATTTATTCTATGCAAACGGCTATCAGGCATGGACAACCTCAAGAGAATTCTCTAAAAAAGACAAGCTCGACGGTCTTATGAAGGCTGCAAAGATTTCAAAGTTCACTGCTCATTTCGTAGGACTTTCAGGTGACTACCACTTCGAAAAGTACGGTGAAGAGGGTAAATTCCACGGCTATACCTACTGCTATTTCCGCAAGAAGGGCGAAAAGGAAATCACTCTTTACGGCTCAAAGAGCGAAAGAAAGGGCTACACAATCTTTGAGGTTGATATGGATGATGACGATTTCAACATCAAGAAGGACGTTGAAGGTCTTGTCCTCAAGGCAGGTCAGGAATACGAAATGTTTGACATTGCTATCATCAAGGGCGAAATGGACGAGGTAATGGATAAGTACTTCTTCGATTTCGTAGGCTGTAAGAAGCCCGCTATCGACCACCTTTCAGGCTACACATCATGGTATAACTACTTCCAGAACATCAACGAGGATATTATCCTTCGTGACCTTAACGGCCTCGACAGAGCAAGCGAAGAGGTTAACATCTTCCAGGTTGACGATGGCTATCAGGCAGCAGTAGGTGACTGGCTTGTTACAGATGAGAAAAAGTTCCCCCACGGCATGAAATACATTGCAGACAAAATCCACGAAAAGGGCTATAAGGCAGGTATCTGGCTTGCTCCCTTCTCAGCTCAGGTTTCATCAACCATCGCAAAGGAGCATCCCGACTGGCTCTTAACACACAACCGTAACGGCAAGAAGATGCTCGGCTGTCAGGGCTGGGGCGGTGCATATACCCTCGATATTTACAATCCCGAGGTGCGCGAATACATAAAGAAGGTATTCGACACAATTCTCAATGTATGGGGCTTCGATATGGTTAAGCTCGACTTCCTTTACAGCCAGTGTATCGAGCCCAGAAACGGCAAGACCCGTGGTGAAATTATGTGCGACGGTGTAGATCTTCTTCGTGAGGCTTGCGGTGACAAGTGGATTCTCGGCTGCGGTGTACCTCTCGGTACTTGTATGGGCATCTTTGACGCTTGCCGTATTTCCTGCGACGTTAACAAGAACTGGAAGTTTGAGCTCAGAAAGAGCCTCAACATCAACTCCATTGTTACTTGTGTAAGAACCAATGCAGAAATGCCTTCATCACAGAACGCTATCACAAACACAATCTTCCGTAACCACCTTGACGGAAGAGCCTTCTGTAACGACCCCGACGTATTCTTCCTTCGTGATATCAACATCGGCTACAATATGGATCAGAAGCTCCTTCACGGTAAGGTTAACTCCATCTGCGGTAACGTACTTTTCGTTTCCGACAACGCAGGCGATTTTGACGATGAGAGAATCGGCTACCTCAAGGATTTCTTCAAGGACAAGGACTACAAGGTTACTGCTGCTGAATTCGTTGGCAAGGACGATATCCGCCTTGATTACACAGAAAACGGCGTAGCTAAGACACTTACACTCAACCTTGATACAGGTAAGAGTAATGTCCGCGAATTGATCTGAAGTGAATAAAATGATAAAGACCAAGTCGATTGACTTGGTCTTTTTGTGTGTGATTGGGTGTTTTATTTGATAGGTGTTTCGAATTTGTAAGTATATTCGAGGCCGTCAATCCATTCACCGTTAACGAAGTTTCTGCCCCTTACAAGGAAGTGATCGTTATATACCTCGAGAACAATAGCGTCGCCCGGCTCATATTCAAAATACTCTGTAACACGAGGAAGGTTGATGGCATTGACGTTTTCCCAGTTTTTGAAGCTGTTTTCTGTAAGCTTGTAATGACGGTGACCGTATAAGTAGATAACCTTGTCATATTTATTGAGAATCCATGCAAGCTCGCGATTATCTCTGGGATTACCCTTTGAGTCTGTGCCGCCGAACTCATGAATAGGGAAATGGTTGAGCACAATAATAGGAGCATTCGCTGACTTGGCTTCTTCAAGCACGCCCTTCAGCCACTCGATCTGAGCGTCACTCATATGGAAGCCCTGAGCTGTTTCATCCTCGGAAGCAAGGGCGATAACATAACAACCATTTACAATTTTGTAGTAGTAGGTCTTATCGATATTGTTGCCGAGATAGAGATTGTTGTTTCTGATGAACTCCTCGCATGAAGCTTCGTAGTTTTGCTCACCAAGTCCGAGGTCATGGTTACCGGTAATAACGTACTGATTTTCAGCGGGCTTTATTTTTTGGAGAGCACCGTAGAAGAAGGTGTCTTCAAGATACTGACTATTCATAACATTGTCGCCAAGATAAGCCACGGCGTCAACATCCTCACCGGCCTTGATGTTTTTGAGTATTTCATAAAAATACTTGAAGCTTGTCGGGTTGAGTCTTTCGACATGTGTGTCCGAAACAACTGACATACTCATAACAAGCTCGTCTGCATTTTCAGCTTCGTAAGGTACTCCTGACTGGTTAGTGAAAGGAGAGAACATTGTGATAAGAATTCCTATGGTTAAGAAAATGTCTCTTATAAAAACGAGTACTTTTGAAGTGTCCATATTTTTTTCCTCTTTCTTTACAGGCGTGATTTATAAAAAATTCACCTTATTTTTAATAATTGTAGCATAGCTTTATCGTTTTGTAAATTATTTTTCTGCATAATCGGAAAATAAATTTCTGAAAGAA
The DNA here is from genome assembly GCA_017555765.1 of Clostridia bacterium. GTDB lineage: Bacteria > Bacillota > Clostridia > Oscillospirales > Acutalibacteraceae > UBA6857. Next base: position 11,292 of record JAFZFT010000132.1, read on the forward strand.
AATTTGTGGAAAAGAAAATAGTACGAATTACCTGATTTTTAATTTATTCGCCGACGGGTTTATTTGTAAGTGTGTTATAAATGAGCATTTTCATTCTGCCCTTTGAGGAAACCGAATCACCGAAGCACATAACATCACCGTTCTTTTTGCACTTACTCCAAGCGGTAAATTTATCGCCATCGTCAGGCTTGCCGTTTTTTACAAAATCGCAAAGATAGGTGCTCATTGTGTCGCTGATAATGTAATCCACTTTTTCCATAGGACGCCAGCAATTTCCCAGAGTGCCGAACCAATACCACAGGTCACTGCTGTGCCATGCACCCTTATTGTCACCGGGGAGAGCTCTTTCAAAAAACCACATATATGCATCATTCTTTTTTGCCCAGCCTTTTGTAAGCTTATATAAAACGGCAGGTGCGATATCGTGGCTTGTACAGCCGACCATATAAGGAATCTTTTTGACTACAGGTTTATCCTTGATGATTATACCGTCCTTTACAGGAACCGAGGACATTGCAGAGCCCTTGACCTTTTTCCACTCTCTGAAAAGGATTTCGGGAGAAACATTTCTGAAATCCTCCAGGGTTTCTGCACCCGTGTTTTTCATAACCTCTTTCCAGAAGTCATATTTCTTTTCGGGAGTACTTGTCATAAAGGATCCCATACCGACACCGCTTGACATAACCGCACTACGGAAAAGACCGTCAGTAAAGCTCGTCTGACAAAGGTGCTGAACGCTCATAGCACCTGCGCTCTGCCCCATAATTGTGATTTTTTCTTCATCACCGCCAAATGCACGGATGTTATTCTTAACCCACTTAATAGCCGCTATCTGATCGAAAAGGCCGTAGTTTCCTGTATGTCCTGCTTCGTCCTTAAGCTCGGGAAGGCACATAAAGCCCATAGGGCCGAGACGGTAATTTATCGTAACGCTTATAACACCTTTTTCTGCCCATACAGGACCGTCAAAGTGCTTTTCGTGACCGCAACCGCCCGTAAATCCGCCACCGTGAATATAAATCAGAACAGGTAGCTTGCTGTCGGGTGTTGTATCCTCAGGTGTTCGGATATTGAGAAAAAGACAGTCCTCATCGTAGCTGTATTTTTCACCCTTGCGGAATTCGTTGTAATAAAATATCTTGCCCGGATTTTCCTCCTCGTTATAAAAGGCTCTCGGCTGAAATGAGCAGCTTCCGTATCGGGTTGCATCATATATATCACTCCAGCCGGTAACCGCCTGAGGATAGGTCCAACGCTTACAGGTAGCATATCTTATACCCTTGAAATCAATGACCGGGCCGGTTTTTATACCTTTGATTTTTCCGCAAGGTGTATCAATTATTTTATACATAACTTACTGCTCCTTCTGAGCTTTTTTGAATTCATCGATTTTTCTTCTTGTTTCGGCGTCCATCTTCCAGAGGAACTTGAATGCTGCCCAAGAGCCTAAAACAACTACACCGGGAAGAAGTACGGCAATCATTTTGATGCCCATAATGGTTTCATCAGCCTGAACTGTAAGATCTGCGTTATAGTTTGTCCAACCAAGCATAAGTACGGTTGCGGAGTTACCGATGGTCTGTCCGACGCGGCGTGAAAGGTTGAATGTGCCGTAGATAGAGCCCTCGGTACGCTTGCCTGTAATCATTTCGTTATAGTCGATAGCTTCACTTACAAGTCCCCACTGCATATAGATTGATATGCTTGCAAGACCCATTGCACAGTTGCTGATAATCATATGAACGTACGGATTGACGTTAATAACCATATGAAGTCCGAAAAGGCCGATATACATTGCGGCACCTATAAGAAGGCCGATGCGGATAAATTTTTCAAGGCCGAATTTCTTTGCGAAGTAAGGACCACCAAGAAGTGCAAGCATCATAAAGGGTGCTGAAACAATTGAGCCGTATGTAACGAGTGCAATATCGTCGTATACTGCAGAGAACATATAGTTTGTAATGGTGTTATTTACATACTGCATTGTGCAGATGCAAAGACCGTGAATACAAAGAGCAAGGAAGGGCTTATTCACACGGAAAACATTGAGAATATCTGTGATTTTGATATTCTGCGGTTCTTCACTCTCGTTGACTGCAGTTGTTCGTTCTTCTGTCATAGCGTAGTGACCGAGACACATAACAAAACCTATAACCGCACATATAGCGGCACCGATAGCATAACCCTTAGCCTGTGTCTGACCGAACTTTTTAATAAACATCGGCATAAGCATAACAGGAATTGCGTTACCTACTGCAGAGCCGAGGCCACGTGCTGATGAAAGAGTGGCTCTGTCTTTATCATTATCAGCCATAGCAGAAAGCAAGGAGCCCATAGGAATGTTAAACATAGTATATGAGCCCTCGTAGAGAAGCTTAAGACCGAAAAGCACACAGACAAGAGAGATTCCCTCAAAGAAGGAAGGAACAGACCACAGTGCTATAAAGCTTATGCATATAAGCGGTGCGCTGCGAAGAAGCCAGGGACGGAATTTACCCTTGGGATTATTCTTTTTGGCAAAGATTTTATCCATAAACGCACCCATAAGAGGGTCATTGACAAAATCCCATACATTCCATATGACAAGAAGTGTTGCGAGGAGATTTGTATCAATCTTAAGAGCATCGGTACAGTACATAGCAAAGGTACTTCCCATTATTGCAAAGGTCATACATCCGCCTGCATCTCCAAGACCGTAGCCGATCTTATGCTTCATGGTAAGAGATGAAGCTGTTTTTGTTTTCTTCATAGTATTTCTCCTTTTATAGTTTTCAGAAAATACAACCAAATCGATTATATCATAAAAAGCGGTATATTCAATACAATCCGGAACAAAACTTTTATTTCGGAGTCAGTGTGATACAAAAAAATAATCCGAACCCTTCACCAATCGGCAAAGGTTCGGATTGTTCGTGGGGGGTATGGTTTCATCATTGCGAAAGCTTAAGCACACTGCCTGTGATGATATGCACCTTCGGTGATGATATGCCATTGCTTTCGCAATGGATAAAAAAAGAACTAAGCTTTCGCTTAGTTTTTTTGGTTTGATTGAAGATGACGGATTTGCTGAAATGCTTAATGAAATCGTTCGCAAAACTCACGATGAAATCCAAAACAAGTTTTGGATGAAATCTTCTGCCTTCGGCTTCAGATGAAATTAAATCCGTCTGTCTCCCGACGAAGTCGGATTTCATCACGAAGTGATTTCATCCATCGAAGATGGATTTATTCCGTCAGAATGACGGATTTAATTGAAAAAAGCACTTCCTGAGAAGTGCTTTTTTCTGGTACGAATGATTATAACGGATTACCTAAAATACATTTTCACGGCGTTATCATACACATTCTTTCGCACCATAAAAGCCTCTTCATAGTATATATGAGGAGATAAAATTATGTCAAGCACTATTGAAGATTTTTACTATGGCAATATAGAGCCGCAAGAAGTCAACTCCGAATTGACATCCAAGCTCAAAAAGAAACTGAGTGCACTTGCGGAGAAAGAAGAACAACTCACAGCAAGGCTGACCGGTGAAGAAAAAGATCTGTTTCAAAGCTATGTCAGTGCTTATATTG
>JAFZFT010000133.1 GCA_017555765.1 Clostridia bacterium
CTTCTTCGCCCTCTGTTGCTTCGTCGTCAGCTACGGGAGCCTTTTCAACCTTGAATGCTTCATATGCAGCTTCCCAAGTGTCGAGACCTGCGAATACAGCGTTAACTGTTGCATTCTGCTGCTTGAAGTACTTAAGAGTGAGGTTGATGCCACCGTCAGCACCGCCTGTGAGTTCGTATACAAGATCAAGGATTGAATCAAGCTTGTTCTTGCCGAAGAGCTCTACAAGTGCAGTGAAGATAGTTGTAGCAAGGCCAGCCTTGTCTTCTGAATCTACGAAGAGTGATGTAAGAAGGTTTTCAACAATTGCTTCTACATTGTCACCGGAGATTGCGAAGGGAAGCTCTACACCGAGTGCGGGAAGGAGCTCACCTACGAGAGGAAGAACTGCTGTGATGAGGTTATCAAGCTGAGTGGGAAGATTGTTGAGCTCGTCCTTATTGAGGGGAGCAGTCCACTCGCCGTTACCTGTGATACCTGTAAGTGTATCGGGAACTTCTCTGCCTTCTTCATATACGATGTTGTACCATGAAAGGAGGTTAATGAGAAGAGCTTCAATAGCCTGAGGATCATTGAATACGCCGTAAACGAGTACGCTGAGGAGACCGTTTACATTGATTTCGCCTGCTTCGTTCTGGAATTCGTAAGCCTTGAGTGATTCGTCGCTGAAGTCGAACATATCAACAAACTTAGCAAGGAGATCACGTACGCCGGGCTGGAATACGATTGATTCGAGAACTGTGAGGAGAACTGACTCACGGTCAACAACATATTCAGCTGATACTTCTGTATTTACGCTTTCGCTGTTGTCAAGGTTCTGAGTATTGAACTCGGGAGTCTTGATCATAACGGTGCCGTCTTTGTTAACATCGTACCATGCACATGATGCGATTGTTACAAGAAGCTGGTCGTTGATGATATCTTTAAGCTTAATTGCATCCTTGAGACCTTCTTCGTTAGGCTCGCCGATTTCAATGTATACGTTGAGAACGATGTCCCAAACGATATCCATGAATGAGAGCTTGGAGAAGTCAACACCGGTACCGCCGATTGTGGGCTGGTTTTCATCTGTGTTGTCTACAAGAGCGATCTGGTCAGCATATGTGCTGCCTTCGCCTTCAGCCTCTTCAATCTTGCCTGCAAGATATGCTGCAAACTTATCTTCATAATCGGTAAGCTTGCCTTCCATATCGCCTGCTACATTGTAGAGTAAGCCCTTGATAAGACCCATGATGTCAAGGTTGTAAATGTTCTTAATAAGATCTGTGATTGCTGTTACGGGTGAAAGGAGGTTTGCAAGAACTGCATCCACGCCGTCGCTTTCAAGGAAGCGAGCAAGGTAGGGAAGTACTGTTGCAAGAGTTGATACGGGACGCTCGCAGAGTGAATCAACGAGTGCGAAGAGTGCATCGATAATTGAGTGGAGCATAATACCCTTATCACCGGGAAGTGCTACAGTCATACCGAGATCGTCTTCACCTGTACCACCGTAAACTGCAAGCTCATAGGAAGCCTGATCCTTGTAGTATGTTGCAAGGTAATTGTTACCGTCAACATCTGCAAGTACGGGCACACCGAGAGCCTCGATGATGGGAAGAATTACGCTTTCATAGCCGTCAAAGCCGCGGAGTGTAATTTCACCGTAGAGAGTGATGTTACCGCCTGTGAGGAAGAGCTCGAGAACCATTGAGAGAGGCTCGAGGATATCCCAGATAACTTCAACAAACTTTGTTCTTGATGCCTTTCTTGCTGCAAGAACTGCGTCTGCATCAGCAGCATCTGTAGGCTCTACAACGATGTTCCAGTTTGCATGGAACTTAACAGCTGTCTTCTGGCTGGTTGTATCGTCAACCATTACAGGAGCAAGGTTGTAAACGATAGCCTTACCGTCTTCGCCGAGTACGGGCTCACCTTCAGCATCGAGTACTTCATAGGTAGTTACGCCTGCCTCTTCGAGTTCGAAATCATGCTTTGTTGCTATTTCCTGACCATCAACTGTTTCAATGGTTGTGTAGGTATAGCTATAGTATGTCTTGTCGCCTTCGGTTCTTGATGCCTGCTTTTCGTTGTAAACTGCTTCAAGAGTTGCAGTGTAATCAACTGTGCCGTCTTCGTCAACGTCTACATCATAAGCTGTGCCGTTAAGTGCAGCACTTGCGTTGTAGTATGATTCGTAAACGGGCTTGCCGTCCTTTTCAGCTGCAACGTATGTTTCAGCTTCTGCATCGTAAACCTGAGTTGCGTACTTGTATTCATATTCCTTATGAGCTTCGCCAACTTCCTTCCATGAAGTTGCGTCACCGATAAGTTCTTCAAGAACTGCATTGTTCTTGAACGCTGCGGGCTTGATGTTAAGAGCATTACCGTTAGCATCTGTGATGTTGTTAAGAATGTCAGCAAGTGCGCCGAGAATGTTATCAACGTCGTCAGAAGCGAGTAAGCCTACAAGCATACCGAGAAGGTCATTGATAATATCGTCTGTGAAGAGATAGCCTTCAAGAAGAGTATTAACGAGGTTGCTGAGTGTAAGGTCAGCATCTTCTGCAACGATACCGTTGAGGAGTGCGCCTTCCTTGGTAAGATCAGCCTTGAAGAGGTTGAGTACTGTACCAACGAGCTTGTCGAGGTTATCGATAGCATATGCTGTCTTTGTACGAGCGATGATTGAGCCGTTGTAGCCGTCAGCTGTTACATCTGCGTATGTAAGACCTGCATCGTCGTAGAAGTCATAGTGCTGTTCTTCGATAGCCATAAGTGTGATACCTTCAGCATTACCAACCTGATACTCTGTGAAGAGAGTAACGATAAGGTCAACTACCTGGTCGGGATTACGGAATACACCTGTAAGAATATTGTCAAGGAGCTCTGCGTCTGTACCGTTTTCGTCGGTGATGTCATAGCCGAGGGCTGAACCGAGAACTTCCTTAAGGGTTGTGTTAGCAAAGATGAAGTCAAGAAGGAACATAAGAACGTCTGCCTTGGAAACTCTGAGCTGACCGTTTACGGGGTCAATCTTAACGAGGTTCTTTTCAGCAACTGTCTTTGTTGTATCTGTGATTTCAGCCTTTGTAATTTCGCCCTTGTTGTTCTTTTCGATAGTTACAGACTGAGTTGTGAGATTGTAGTTTGTTTCATCACTGCCGCCAATGGGATCACCGAGAGCTGCGAGAGATCTGAGGAACTCAGTAAGAGCTACTGAACGGAGCTGTCTTGCAGCTTCGAGCTTTGCAGGATCTGTTACACCGTTTGAATCGGTGTTAGCGTTGATGATATCCCAAGCTGCATTTTCAACGTCTGCATCGATGAATGCAGTGATTGTTCTGTAGTAGGGTTCATCGTAACCGTAGATACCTGCCATATCAAGCTTGATATTTGCAACGAATGAAAGAAGAGCCTCTGTAAGTGAGATGTGTGCTTCTTCAGCAGGAACGGGAGTTCTTACGATATTGCCATCTTCGTCGTAAGTGATTTCGTCGAAGTACTTCTTGCCGTCTGCACCTTCATAGAACTTGAAGATTTCCTGGAATGAATCCCATGTGTTAGTACCGAGGTAGTCGATGAGACCTGCACCAAGGTCGTTAACACTAACTGAAAGAACGGGGCCGAGTCTTTCGATGAATACCATTACGAATGTAAGAAGGTTAGAAACAACTTCGTTGAGACCGTCGCCAACGATGAAATATGCAAGAGTGGGAAGCATATTTGCAAGAGTTGCGATGGGATACTCAGCAAGAATTTCTACGAAATAGAATACGTAGTTAACAACGATCTGGAGGAACTTTTCCATATCGTATGTACCGTCAGCTGCCTTAGCCTGTGCGTACATTTCTTCGTTGGTACCGATAAGTGCGTTGGGAATTTCAGCTACACCGTACTTGGTACCGCGCTTCTCGTTAAGAGCCTGGAGATATGTCTTGTTGGTAGCATTACCCTTATCGTCAAGAACCTTGTTTTCGTCAAGGTACATGAGGATAGCGTCAAGACCGAAGCCGCGGAGAAGGGGAAGGATTGTATTTGCATAGGTATCCTGACCTTCGATATTAAGAGTATCGAATGCCTTCATTGCTGTGCCTGTTTCTTCACCGAAGAAGAGAGCTTCGAGAAGGGGTTCAAGCTGTGAAATGAAGTCCCAAAGTGATGATACTAATGTGTCAAGGTTCTTATAGAAGTTTTCATTGCCTTCAAGGAATCCGAATGTCCATGTAACAGCAGGATTCTTAGTTTCAGTATATACGGGTGTAAGGTCGTACTTGGTGTAAACGTCAACTGTTACAGTGTTGCCGTCTTCATCTTCTACATCCTTAGTACCTGTCTTTTCTGCGAAGGACTTGAGATTTACGAGAGCTGAGGTGTATTCAACAGCTTCACCCTTAGCGTTGGTGTAGGTGTAGATATACTCGCCTGCTTCGTTTGTCTTCTGTGTATAGAAGGACATTGTTGAGTCATAAACGATTGCGCCGTTTTCGTCAAATGCCTTCTGTGCTGCGCCGTCAACAGTAACAACGTTACCATTTTCGTCGTATTCATATGCCTGGATTGAGTGAGCCTTCTTAATCATTTCCCATGTAAGGTCTTCACCGTCAACAGTACCGTCAGCAGCGATGTCGAGGTTGTAGCTCATATAAGCCTTAAGACCTGTACCGATTGCATTTGCACCTGTTGCTGTGTAAAGAGTCTTAGCTGTGAAGTCGAAGCCTGCTTCCTTAGCGATATCACGGAAGCCACTTACGCCGCCGCCGAATACGCCCATAAGAAGGTCATAAATTGTTGTCATCATTTCGTCGGTGAATACGAGGTCACCGAGAAGACCTGCAACGATGTCGAAGAGACCTGCGTTGCCGCCTGCAAGCTCAACGCCGAGGCTTGAAAGGTCAAGAACGCCTGTTGATGTAAGGATGTTGAGGATGTCGGGAAGAGCCTTTGAAATAACGATATCAAGGCTATCCATTGTTTCGTTAACTTCCTTTTCAGTGAAGAGAACGTTGCCGTTTTCATCCTTAGTAACTGTAGCCCAGTCATAGCCTACATGCTCGATAGCGTACTTGTTAACATAAGCTGCTGCATCGTCGATGTTACCGTTAAGAGCATCACCGAGAACTTCGTAGAACATGGGAACGCCTGTACCGGGTTCGTAGTCTGTAAGAAGGTCAACAATGATACCAACAAGGATGTCAACTGCAGTACCGTTGTACTTGCCGTTTGCATCGAGAACAGGAGTCTTACAACGGTCAACAAGACCTTCAGCGATCTGAGTAAGCTTAACAACTACTTCAGGATCCTTATCTGTACCGTCGATACCACCCTTTGAGATGAAGTTTGTATACATGCCGCTGAAGAGCTTGAGCATATCTTCAGTAAGAAGTGAACGTACGAGGGTTACAAGTGTCTGACCTGCAACACCGACTGAACGGTGGAATGCACCTGTTGCGCCGGGAAGAGTCATAGGATCAACCTTGGTGTTGTAAACTGTCATAGTACCACCGCAAACTGCGAGAGCACCAAAGTCGATGAATGAACTGATGTTAATCTGTTCTTCATTAAGACCTTCTGCAGCGATAGCTGTTGAAATAGCCTTATTGAGTGTTGTTTCAATATCAAGGATATCTACGATAAGCTGACCAACGTCAAGCTCAAGAATCTTTGAAAGAACGGGATCGATGATGTCAAGGATCTTAAGTACAGGAGCAATAATATTCTTAACTGCTTCTGCAAGGTTAGATGTTCTGATTGCCATGCCCTTCTCATCCATCTCATCTGTATCGTAGGTATACATGAAGAATGCGATGTTGGGGATCTTCTCAAGAAGAACAGTAAGAGGACTTTCGAGGATACCGGCTGTATTTGAAGCATCGTCACCTACGAGAAGTGCACGGATAGCAGTGAATACAGGAGTAAGAGGTGAACGGATGAATGTCCAGTTTCTGTTGCCGTTCTGACCCTTACCGTATGAATCACCGAAGCAATAGAACATGAACTGCTCCTCTGTCATTGAAGCCTTGTATGTTGAGTCGGGAAGTGTAACATCGCCAACACCGAGAGCTTCGATAATGAGGTTGATACCTCTTGCGTAACCGTTACCGCCTTCGAGAGTAAGCTTGTCGAAGAATGTAAGGTCTTCACCGCAAAGGATGAGTGAGAAGATTGAGTTAAGGGGTGAGATAAGGTCTGTGATGATTGAGAAGAATGCATCAATCTTAGCCTCAGCTGAATTGAGGCTGAGTCCCTTATACCAGTTGTAACCTGCATCGGGAGCTACAATGTCACTCCATGAGCAGTCAGCGCTGTCTGCGCCACAGCTCTTGAGCCAGTCAGCAAGACCTGCGTTTGCAAACTTACCTGTGGATGCAACGTTCTTATAGAAGCCGTTGGGGCTTACGTCGAAGCCGAACTTAGCAAGAGCGGGAATAAGCTTAGCAACAGTTTCGCTGCCAAGAAGACCGGGAAGGAGGCCGTCCTTCTGTTCAACTTCACCCTTATCGTTAGTTGTTGTTGTGGGTGCGAAAAGAATTGTTGCAACGATATCCATAAGCTCGTTTGAAGCGATGATATCTGCTACAAGATCTGCAAGTGTCTGTGTCTTGGGATCGAAATTGTCAAGCTTTGTCTTGATAAAGCTAAGGTCAATTTCATGTCCGAGAAGCTCGAGAGGCTTGCCGAGGAAGCCGTCGAGTGTATCGCCGAGAAGGCTGAGAATTGTGGGAAGAAGCTTGGGAATAAGATTGTCAACGTTCTTGATAGCGGTGTTAATCTTATTAACGCTGCCTGCTGATTCAGTGAGATACTGACCGAGAACGAAGCCTTCAACACCAAGGTCCTTATTCTGCCAGTTCATTACCTTATCAGCATAGATATTCTTATACTCGTAAGCATTTACTTTGTACTCGTTGAGAAGTGAAACAAGAATACCAACGATATTATCGGCCTGACCGGTGAGAGCACCGAGGATAGTACCGAGCATACCTTCTGAACCGAGGAGCTTACCAACAACTGTAAGAACACCGTCGTTCATGAGCCAACGGAGAAGCACGAGAAGTACGTCTGCGTGGTCAGCAGTAAGGTGGTAGATGTGGTGAGTCTCTCTGATACCTGTAACGTCCTTATAGGAAGCGCTACACATTGCCATAAGTCTGTTGGTGGGGATAGTAAGGCTGAGTGAGCCTACACCATTCTTCCATGTGTATGCAGACTGGATGTTTTCACCAGCAAGACCGAAGAGAGTCTGTGAAAGGAGACCGTCTGCAAGGTAGTAGTTGCCCTTATCGTCACGATATGCAACCTTCTTGGTTACCTTTGAGCTGTTCTCTCCGAGCTCAGATGCCGGAACGGGATTTGTATATTTTGCATTATAGCCCGAAGCATTAGCATTATAGTCATAATACAGTACTTCGCCCTTCGAGTTCTTTTCATCCTCTAACAGGAAGTTCGTATAATAGTTCCATGCGTTCGTATCATCATACGTTGGTCCGTACTCGGTACGGGTTGTCTTTGTAAGGCTTTCAAGAATACCTGTGAAGCCCTTTGTAAGTTCAACGCCTAAGTTATCAACAAGAGGAAGAATTGTATCCTTTGAAAGGTACATATCACCTGCACCTGTTACATTTGTAACAACAACGCTTACTGAATATGCATAGTGAAGGTTGATCTTGTCAAGCTTGGGTCTGAGCTGATTGTATTCAACAGCTGCAAGAAGGTTGGGGAGAAGGTCAAGAATTGTACCGATGGGGTTAGCAAGAAGCTGTGTTTCAAGCCAATATACGATAGGATCAAGAAGATGGTAGAATACGTCATAACCGAAGTTCTTGATGTAGTATGTGTTGTCTGAAAGTACGCCACCTTCTGAACAGTCAGTTACAAGCTGTGAAGCTGAACGGTAACCGTGCTTCTGAGCGTCTGAACCGCCTGCATTGTAAGCGGGAATACCAAGAAGCTCATAAAGGGGAAGGAGAACTGCGTCATATACAGTATCTGAACCATTTGAGGCATAGAACTGGATTGTACCGCTGAGGTTGAAGAGAACCTTAGCCTTAAGCTTCCAGCCCATAGTAGAACCGGCGATAAGACCACCGAGAAGAGCGTGGTAACCTGAGGTTGCTGATGCCATAGCCTTATAGAAGCTATCCCAGTCAGTTATCTGCCATGTACCCTTGCTGTCAAGCTGTTCCCATGCTGATGCGGGAACACCCTGGAAGGTACCCTTATGCTCGCTTACGTTTGCAATTGTTGTTTCTTCAGCCCAGTATGCTCTCTTAAGTGAAGCGTCACTGTCAGGCTTATAGATAGGAGCCTGGTCAGCAACCCAGAGAATACTACGTGTTGAGTCGCTTGTATTTGAGTAGTTGGGCCAACCGGTCTTTGCATTGGGGTTATCTGAATTTGCTGCCTTAAAGTCATCGTTGAAGGAGCCGTCGAACCACTGGCGGAACTGAACACCGTCATGGTCTGTAGCACCGTATGATGAGTTTTCTGTATACATCCAGGGCATAGTACCAAGAGTACAACGAAGGAAAGCGGGGAAGAACCAACCATTTGTACCCTTTTCAAGGTAAAGGTTCATTTCGCCTGCCATGTCGTAAATCATGGGACCTACCATCTCATTAAGAGCCTTAAAGAGAAGGGTGGGAAGCTCACCGCTGTAAAGGTAGGAAATGATTAAGTTGATAAGGTATTCCTTAAGGTCTTTGATTTCCTGACCCTTAGTAACAGTCTTTGTGTTTCCGTTACCGAGCTGATAGGTATAGTTAACCTCCCATACGCCGAGGGCGTTGGTAATCTTGGTAAGAGTATAGTTTACACCTGCATATGTGTGGCTTGTCTTGCCCTTGCCTTCAAGCCAGAATACTTCCTTAGTTGAGCCTGATGTACCGACATAACCGTAAAGCTTTGTCTTTGAACCATCATCGTTAGCCTTTTCCTTGTAAAGCTGACCGTCTTCCATATTTGAAAGAAGAAGTGAACCAAGGAGTGTACCCATATCTTCAGAGATAAGGATAGCGTCCAATGAATCGATAGCAGTGGTAAGAAGTTCTTTTGCCTTTTTGTCTGTTGTAAGACCTACTGTGTCAAGAAGTGTCTGAACAAAGCTATAGTCAAGTGAACCGTTCTTCTGCTGCCAGATGTACTGGTACATTGATGAACTGTTGTAGTTGTTAGCGTTGTTGTGGCGGTCGAAGAGCATATCACGGATATCTCTGTCTGCGTCCTTACCGCCGGCACTGTTACGGAGCTGCTTGAGCATATCACGATATGCTTCAGCCTGTGCAACAACTGAAAGCTGACCGTTCTGGTCTGTTGTAACGCTATCATAGTGTGCTGAAACTTCGTCAAACTCTCTTACGTAGTCAGGATCAGCTGCTTCCTTTTCTGCAAACTGCGTTGCATCAGGATCGTAAACAGGGGCAGCATTGAGGAACTTAAGAAGCACGCCGGGAATTGCTTCACCGGAAACTGCTGAATAAGCACCGAGAATAGCTTCGAAGTTGTGATAAGCAACAACACCCTTGCCGTCAATTGCACCGTCACCTTCGTCATAGTAATAGTTTACCTGACTGATAAGGTCATAGATACGGTTAACAGCACGACGCTTAAGGTCGTTGATGAATTCATCATAGGGCTTCATACCCTTGCCATCTTCTTCGCTACCGAAGATCTTTTCGAAGAGGTCCTTAGTACCTGCGTTGGTGGAAAGTTCCTTACAGGACTTATAACCCATGGCAAGCATATCGTTAACCATGTTGGAAATCTGAGCATATGTCATGCTACCGGTAAGAATAGCGGCATCCATATAAGCATCCATCTTTGCCTTGTATTCCTTATATGTAGCACCGTTAACGTCAAGGTTAACAACACCGGCTGCATTATAATACTTAATCCAGTTATCTGAATTAAGAGTTACGAATGAGGTCTGGCCGTAGTGAATGCTGTTCTTACCAACATTAACAAGGTAACCCCAGTTAACTGTACCTGCAGCATCTGTGATGTAGGGGAATACATTAGCCTCAAAAATAGCGATAACGTCAGCTACACCGACAGTGTCATCGGTACCGAAGTATAAATCCTCAGCATAGTTGTAGTTGTCGTGAACGCAGTGCTCACCAAGCTGAGTACATGTATACTCAACGTCGTTGCCGTTTTCATCCTTAGCTGTGTATGTATAACCAACGATGTTGCCGTCAGCATCTTTTGTTACCTTACCGCTAGCGGGGCACTTCTGGCTGCAGTTTCCGTCGCATGACTCTTCCCACTTATGACCCATAGCCTTTGCTTCGGCTGATGTTACATAAGTGTGTTTTGTTGTAGCAGTATCAACCATAGCCTGGAACTGGCTAACGTATGAATTAAACTGCTCGTTTGCGAAAGCTTCTGCAAGCTTATGACCGAGTGCTTCGTGGCGTGAGAGAACGCCAGCGTAGTACTTAGCCGCTGCAAGGTCGTTCTTCTCAGCAAATGCTTCGATAATCATATCGGTGATGTTAACTGTTTCGTCACCGTTATAAGCTGTCTGCTCGTCTAACTTTTCAAGCTGAAGTTGGATAAGCTTGTAAGTTTCGAGAAGATCAGCGCCTGTTGTCTGGCCGTCAGCAGTTGTGAAGAGTGATTCGAAGGTAGACTGATACTGGGTAGCATAAGCATCTGCAACATAACCAACGATGTTGGTCTTATACCACTGCTTAACCTCTGCCCACTTTCTGTTACCTGTGATATTGGGAGCAACGTATGCGTCCCATACTTCTTCGTAATTACCTACTGTAACTGCAAGCTCGTATGTAACGATATCTTCTGATATAGCCTTAACAGTACTGTTGAGAGTTTCAACGTCAAGAGCCTTATAATCAGTACTGAACCATGTGTCAGCCTTACCGATAAAGTCAGCAATAGCTTCCTTTACCATCTCCATGTTTCCTGCAAGAGACTCTGAGTCCTGCTGAATGTTTTCGAAGTCAACAGCAGTAACCTTACCTGAGCCTGAATCTACAGTAAAGGTTGCCTTTGCACTATAAAGCTGAAGAGCTTCACTGGTTACGGGAATATCGTCATACTTCGGTGCCCACTGAAGGATATCAAAGCCTTCACCAATATCAAATACTACTGTTGAAGTAGCCTCACCGAATGCATAGTAATCAAGAATCTCATTGAACTGAGCTGCTGTAAGGCCCTTGTAGTTAGTTGTTGCGTTAATCTTGTTCGCAACATCAGCCTTGATAGCGTCATTAAGACCCTTAATTGTGTAGCTTCCTGTCTTACCCGCTGCTACATTAGCATATGCCGATGTAACCCAATACCATGAGGATGTGGATGAGTCAAGCTCAACCTCCCATGTACCGGTTGTTCCGGGTTTGGGGACCTTCTTAAGCGCTTCGGCAGAGGTTTCTTCTGTTGCCTCTTCGACCGCAAGAATGTAGTCCGCCAGTGTCGCATAGTGTAACTCAATCTGGGTCATCAGGTTCTCAAGAGCCAGAGCAGGATTCTCAGGAGCCGCAAGAGAGCCGAGTACGCCAAAGCACACTGATACGCTGGAGATCACCATAACAATGGCGAGCACCATACTGAGTACTTTCTTTCCAACTTTCATAAAATTTTCCTCCTTAAATGAAAGAATTATATATTAAAAATAGGATTCCCTATAATAATACCGAGGCTATTTTTGCCTAAAAAAGGGTGCAAAATGCCCATAGAGACACCTATAACTATAGGTAGTATATCATAGTGATATCAAGAATTTCAAGATATTTTTGAATTTTTTTTGAATTCTACATATTGCATATATTAAAAATAGTTTATTTGTTGAGTTTTACGATGCAATTTTCAGTGATTTTTTGGGCTTTTTCTGTATCTTGACAAAGCAAAAAAATCAACCACAATATATTGATTTTTGCCATTTTTCAATACCAAACACATAAAAAGAAGCACCCTCCGTAAGGAGAGCGCTTCTGATTGAGCCTTTCGGCTGTTAATTTGTTTTTAGATAGCGTCTGAAGGACATGCACAGCAAGATGCCTTACCTGTGAAGAGCTTGATAATCTTCTGGAAGAGTCTGAAGATCATACCCCAGAATGTGTTCTTGTGGCAAGTACACTTACATGATGTATCAATTTCTTCCTTTTCAGGTGTTGCGATGAGATCGCCGTTCTTAACTGAACCGTCTTCGTTAACAACGATATCACTGTATGATGTGTTGGTATCAACAACATATACTGAGTAGTTACCGTTATCAAGACCTGCAAAGATTGTTACACCCTTGTTATCAGTTGTCTGAACTCTAACGATTTCTCCGTCCTTAAGAAGACGAACTGTTGCGTGCTCAATAGCTGCACCGTTATCATCCTTAACGGTTACCTTGATTGATCTGCTCTTACCTGAGATAGCTTCAGTCTTAGTAGCGTCACAACCTTCTCTTGTACACTTGTATGTACGTTCACCGTCAGTCTGTGTTGCGTAGTTGGGCTCAAGTGTTACTGTACCTGCATCCCATACGTGTCCGAGTGCGGGAAGGTTTGCATCAGTATCAACATACTTGTATTCACAACCTGTACACTTGTATTCAACGCCGCCCTTTTCAGTACATGTAGCACCTGTCTTACCGATTTCGATGCATTCATGTTCTACTGTCTTGAACTTGGGAGTGATGTACATATCACCTGTAACAGTTGCGTCTGCAGAGATATTCCAGCAATCGAATACCTTATGTCCGTGCTGCTCGAAGCCGGGTACTACAAGCTGAGCTTCAA
Organism: Clostridia bacterium; assembly: GCA_017555765.1. GTDB lineage: Bacteria > Bacillota > Clostridia > Oscillospirales > Acutalibacteraceae > UBA6857. The sequence goes on from JAFZFT010000133.1 coordinate 12,726, forward strand.
GTCCTGCGGGAGCTGCGGGAACGGCATCACCGTACTTGAATGTGATTTCGTTGCCGTCAGCGTCCTTGAAGTAGTAAACTACTGCATAGCCGTTGTTGTTGTCAACGTATCTTACAACGAAAGTACGGGGTACTGCGGTGAAGAATGCTGTATATGTTGCATCCTTATCTGCGGGAACCTTTACGCCAAGTACATTAGAAACTACATTGCCTTCTTCATCCTTCCAGCCTGCAAATACATATGTGTTTTCGTTATCTGCATTCTTTTCGGGAAGCTTGCCTGTGTACTCAACTGTACCGTTAGCACTCATCTGAACTGTTGAGAGCTGGAGTGAAATACCGTTTTCATTTACGAAGTTGATTGTTACAGAAGCTTTATAGCTATCTGTTACATCACAGTTTTCACACTTTGAAACCATCTTTCCGGTTTCTTCGTCATATGTGTATTCGCTCATCTTGTGACCGCGAGCTGCCTTTGTTTCTACAGCCTTTGTATGGCCACATTCGCTACAGATATATTCTGTAAGCTCGGGAAGTACGCAAGTCTGAGCCTGTGTAACACCGTTTACACCTGCTTCAGTGTTTACAACATAGAACTCATCGTGAGCAATTGCTGTAAAGCCTGCATAGAGTCTTGTATCAGCTGTGATAGCTGCATCGTTGTAAGCCTTAGTAGCAGCCTCATCAGTGTACCAGCCGTTGAATTCGTAATGGCAATCACCGTCAGATGCCTTAGTGGGTGTTGTACCGCCGAAGCTTACTGATTCACCTGCATCAACTGTTGTGCTCCATACGAAATTGCCTGTGCCGTTGTAGAATGTTACCTTATACTCGATAGCTACTGCTTCGAAGTATGCAGTAAACTCTGCGTTACCTACAACTGTGAAGTCTGTTACGATTTCACCATCTTTATTCATCCAGCCCTTGAACTCTACTTTGTAAAGCTTAGCTTCATCGCCTGTAAGGCTGAGTACGGGAGTACCTGAGGGAACTCTTACGTCACCGTAAGTACCAACAAGAGTTGCATAAAGAGCTGTGTTTGCTTCTGCTGCAAGAGTCTCTGTGTAAGATGTGGGTACTCTGAAGATGTGTGTATACTTAATCTTTGTTTCCTTGAAGGTAGCCTTAAGAGTAATATCCTCTGTTACCTCATAGGGAAGCTTAATAACCTTATCGCCGTTTGCCCAACCTGCGAATGTGTAGCTGTACTCAACTGTTGCATCCTTTGTGGGAGCCGCAGGAGCCTGAGTAAGGAGATTACCCTCAACAACAACTACTTTACCAAGCTCTGTTTCACCGTCTTCTGCAACGAACTTAACTGTGTATTCTTCGGGGATTTCATCAACAAGAATCTTATCCTCGTACTCAAATGTACAGCCTTCAGTTGCACACTTGTATTCTACACGGTGTTCTTCCTTATAAGTATCGGGGTTAGCAACAACCTTAACGTGTTCGCCTGTTGCCTCGAGTACTTCAATTACGTCTTCGCCGTCAACCTTGATGTTTTCCTGGCACTTGAGACACTTGAGAACCTTAGCACCATCCTGATAACAGGTAGGCTCGGTTATAGCCCAGTATGCAGTACCGTCTTCGAGAGTACCGTGGCCGGCTGCATAGATTTCAGGATCAGTTTCGTGGTCCTTATGTACAATTACAGTGTTACACTTACATCTTTCTGTATAGTAACCGTTTTCTGTACATGTTGCATCTGCATATGTAGCTGTGATTTCCTCATGGTTTTTAGGATTAAGAGCAAGTTCAGTTGTGATTCTGCCTTCGCCGCAGATTGCACAGTATGCTTCTGCCTCACCCTTTGTGCAACAGGTTGATTCTGTTGCTGTTGTGTAGATGATTTCGCCCTCATCATTCTTTGCATACTCGTGGCCGAGTGCAGGAATTACGGGTGTTACGCCGTCTTCTTCAAACACTGTAACTACCTTGTCACCGCAGATTGAACATGTAACGATAATAGTACCGTTATTTACACAGTCAGCGGGGATAACCTGACGGTCTGACCAGATGTGATCAAGTGCATCATAGGTTTCGTTAACTGCAACGTCACCGCAGATGAGACATTCTGTCTTCTTGTAGCCTGCAACACCGCAGCTTGCAGCACTCTCTGTTGTGAAGTATGAATGATCAGCAATCTTGATCTTCTTTGAGTATGAGTTGCCTGCCTTATCTGTTGCTGTGATAAGTACGTTGTACATACCCTCAGCATATGCGATTTCGTATGTACCTGTTTCTGCGCCTTCAGCGTAGTCAACAGCTACTGTTTCACCGTTTACAGTAAGAACAACATCCTTTTCGATGCCTGTTACAGTTGCAACACCGCAATATGTGGGAGTTGCAGCACCGTTTGTTTCGCCTACAACTGTAAATTCGGGGTTTGTATTATCGTATACGAATGCTGCAGTTCTAACCTTGCTGTTAAGCTGGTTACCTGCCTTATCAATTACATAGTAGTAAAGGATATATTCTTCGCCGCTCTCAAGAGCCTTATACTTAACGTTGCCGTCTTCGTACTGAGCCTTGCCGTCCTCTGTAAGGTCAGCAACAACGATGTCACCGAGCTTGATTGAGAAGTTAGCATTGTTTGTGAGAGCTTCTGTTTCGTCAACGTAAACGTCAACTGCTACCTGCTGAGCTGCATAATAAGTGTCAGCAGTAAGAGAATACTTAGCGGGATATACGAACGCTCTGATACGCTTAACACCAATACCTGTACCGGCTGCGTTATAAAGAGCATTTACATCGCCTGCATCGTTTGCAGCAATGATAACGTCTGTTTCTGCATTTGCAAAGAGAGCTACGGGTAACTTGTTGCCTTCGTTGTCATAGTCGAGAGCTGCACCACCGATTGCATCGGTTGAGCTCCACTTGCCGAGACTACCAAGGTAAATAGTACCTGTGGGAGCAACGTTATCTGTGAGCATATCGATTGACTCGCTCTTCTTTGTCTTGGTCTTATCGCAATCACACCATACATCCATTGCGCCTTCTGCATAGTAGGTGGGAGCTGTTACAAGCTCTTTTGATGTGAAGTCGTGGTTGCTTTCTTCGAACTTTGCGTAAATCTTAGTGTCTGCAGTGATTTCAGCGTCTAAGTCAAACTCAGTTGTATATGCTGCATCTGCATACCAGCCAACGAACTCGTCGTGCTTTTCTGCATTTACATAACCTGCCTGAGGATCGGAAATGCTTGCTGTATCGCCGTCAGCAACTGTATACTTTGTCTCGTCGCCCTTAACAACTGTTGTTACAGTGTAGGTCTTAGCTGTGAGAGTATATGTTGCATAGAATTCCATCTCTGCAGTGATGCGCATGCCTCTTTCGTACTTAACTGCATTACCTTCAGCGTCGTTATAGTACCAACCTGCGAATACGTAGGTCTGACCGTCGGGAGCTGTTTCAAGACAGGTAAGATTATCGATGGAGGGAGTGTAAAGCTTACTGTCGTAAGTGTGATGTGTTGTAGCAAGAAGGTATGTTTCAACCTCGTTGCCTGCATCGTCAGTTGCAGTAGCCTTGTTTGCTACCCAGTTGCCGTCTGCATCAAGTGATGAGTTATACCACTTTGCATCGTAGTACTTATAAACGGGCTTGTAGAGAGCTGTAAATGTTACATTGTAACCTTCACAGAAAGAGGGAACAGCCTTATCCCAACCGAGGAATACATATGTGTATGTATCATCAGCTGCTCTGCCCTGAGCTGCCTTTGTAGCAGTTACTACAAGAGCTTCAATGTTCTGGCCCTTTTCGTATTCGCCGATACCGAGCTGTACGCTACCGTCGTGGTTCATAAACTTAATAGTATATGTGAAGGGTTCGAACTTGAACTGTGAGTAAAGTGTGATGTTGCTTGTCACCGTAGCTTTAGCAGTTTCAATCTTGTTACCGCCTGTTACAGCATCAAACCAGCCCTGGAATACATATGTTCCGCCTTCGCCTTCATAGTCAGCGGGTACATAAACTTCGTCGCCGTCCATCCATGCGGGCATACCTGAATCACAGAGAACTCTTTCGCTGTATGTCTTTGCACCGTCAACATATGTTACTGTGTAGTAAGGAATGGGGTCAGCGTAAACAGCCTGGAATGTGATATCTGATGTAGGAGTAAGAGAGATAAGATCCTCAGTATCGATAACAGCATCAACAGTCTTAACAGCACCGTTGATTCCTACAGTAGCAGCACCGTTAGTGATTACCCACTTGTCTGCATAGGTGTAAAGCTGATCTTCGTTTTCCCACTCTGTTGCGGGACTGAGAGCATTTACAGTATCCTGAGTAATGAACTGCTCGTTTACTACCTCTTCGGAAACTGTGATGGTATTACCATTAGCATCATAGTAGTTGAATGTAACTGTATAGGGAGTTGCTTCAGGTGTACCGTAAGCTGCAGTAATCTGAATGGGAGTTACATCAACGCCGTCATCAAGAGCTGCGCCTTCAATACTGATGTTTGCACTTGTGAAGGGAATAGTAGTATCGTAACCGAATGTTGCATCGCCTTCAGCGTCTGTGTACATCCAGTTTGCGAAGGTATAACCGAAGCCCTTAGTAACATATCTGTAAGGTACGTAGTCAGTGGGAGCTGCAAGGGTTCCGCGGTACTTAACCTTAACCTGTCTGCTGGTATCTGCACCTGTTGCGTCCTTGTAGTTGAACTCTACAACATAAGTCTTTGTATATCTTCTGTATACAGGATAGTATGTTGCTGTATCTCTTACAACCCAGTCCTTGTTGAGACTGATTAATGTACCATTTACGTCGAAGTCTGCATCCTCAAGAAGAACGTGATAGTTCTTGCCTGTGGTGGGAGCAACACCTGACCAACCGATAAGCTCATAGCTGAACTCGAGCTTTTCTTCGCTGGAGAGACTGTTTGAAGGAGGAGTAACCGGCAGCTTTGCATAATTGGTGTTTGCATCAGCTGAAACATTAGCACGGTAGTCGTAGTCCTTAGAAACCTTGTCTCCGTTGGGCATCATAAATGTTACATTGTATTTTGATGTGAATTCCTTGTCTGTAAGTGCAGGAGTAAGGATAAGGTCCTTAGTGAAGGTATAGCTTCTCTTGTCGATCTTTGAACCGTCGCTGTTTACCCAGAAATAAGGATCAACTGTAAATGTTACTGCACCGTTAGTGTATGATGTGTACTTTGATGTAGGCCACTCAATAGAACTCTGATTGAGACCGCTCTTAACAGCTTTCTCACCGAGGAACTGACCGTCAACGTCATAGAACTTAACAGTAACGTCCTCTGAAAGCCACCAGCCGTACCACTTATCTACAAAGTTGGGGAAGCTTTCCTCATCAACAAGGATAGTCTTATCTGCAGTAGTGTCAAGTCTTCTGCCTGCGTCATACCATTTCTTGCCGTTTTCGTCAACCTTGATACCGTTTGTTGCTTCACCGGGGATATTATTGAAGTCTTCGGTTGAGCAGGGTGCTGCGAAGTCCTTCTTCTTTGCATTATAGTTTGCATTACCTTCAGAAGGCTGTTCCTTGGACCAGAAGCCATAGAAGGAATAACCTGAAGCTGTAGCACCTGAAGGAAGGTCGATGTTACCACCGTGGAAATTAGAAGCACTGTATGTACCGTCATAAGTCTTGCTACCAACGGTAATAGTAGCAGCTTCACCAAGGCCGCCATCAAAGAGAACAGTATATTTGGGATAGTTGATCTTTATCTTTGTTGCTGTTCTTGCGGTGATTGTACCACCGTTATAGCTTGTTTCCCACTTGTGAACAAGATAATAGTTAGCTACACCGTTTGCTGACTTTGCAACCGCAGTCTGTAAGCCGGGGTTAGCTGTTACGGTTCCTGTTGCACTTGTGTTGGAAAGGCTTGCTGCAACTGTAAGATAATCTGAACCCTTTTCTGTGCTGATGGGCTCACCGGCTTCCTGCTCAGCAATATATGTGCTCTTGGATGTACTGTCGCTGAACTTATAAGATGAGCTGGTCCACTTAACACCGTACTGGTCATAAAGAGTACCGAGTGTAAAGGTTGCAGCGCCGCTCTTGTCATCGCCGACAGGCTTGCCGTCCTTATAACCTGTAATCTTTGAAAGATTTATCTCGATTTCATCGTCATTAACTGTACTTGTATCAAAGCCAACGACAAAAGGAGCTGTTATTGCCTGTTCTGTGTAAGTAGCGTCTGCACTGTTGGGAGCATCAAAGCCTGAAATAAGCCAAGCCTTAGCATCTGACCAGTTGGCAAGTGTTGCGTGTGCAAAGGAATATGTATCGTTAAAAGCGTCACCTGTGCTAACACCGTTACCGTTAGATATTTCTACATAGTCCCATGAAACACCGTACTGAATATCGTCGGAGGTACTGGAGTTTGTACCACGATAAGTGGCACATTCAATGTAAAAGGGTATGCCGGAAAACGTCTGGGTTATCTCTTGCCAACCAGCTTTATTTAAAGGACCGTTAACTGTTGTAGGTCCTACTACATTTCCGGTACCGTTGTTTTCCTTATACCAGAACTTGAACTCTACCTTACCGTCGTCTTTTCCGTACTTGTCAGTAACGTTATACTTAACCTTAATCGTATACTTATCTGACGGTGTTATGTTTGAGTCGTCTGTACCTGCTTTTGCATCAAGAACTTCAGCAGGTGCCATCCATACCCAGCAGGACAGTACCATAAGTACTGCGAGGAATAATGACATGGATTTCTTTGCTTGTGATTTCAAATAGTTTTTCATTAAGATATCCTCCTTAATAAAAATTAACCGATTGTTTTATATAAAACAATATTATGTGGCTTCCGATACTCTTAAAACTCGGTTTTTACCCAATCCCTGACCTGACTGTTAGCGGCAAAAAGGGCGCAAAAGGGTATAGGGAGACACTATTAGTCAGTAGCATTATAGCACCCTGAAATCAATAAAGTCAATAATGAAGTTTGAAATCTTTTATAATTATTAAAAATTTGTGTCTTTTTACAAAAAAGACTTTGGGCCTTTGTTTAAATTGATGTGCGTCGGATTTTTGAATTGTGGTTGGCTATTTTTTATATACAATATGTAGGATGCGGTCATGTAGGGCACGGTCTTGACCGTGCCCTACAAAAAAGCACCCCTTCACTCGGAAGGGGTGCTTTTTATCATTCGCCGATAACCTGCTTATACATTTTAATATATTCGCTTGCGCTCTTGCCCCAGCTGTAATCGCATTCGATTGCACGGTTAACAAGAGTATCCCAATATTCTGCATTTGCGTATGCATCAAGACCACGTCTGATTGCACCGAACATATCGTGGGCATTATAGGTCTTGAAGGTGAAGCCGTTACCCTCGCCGTCGCCGCTGTCTGTGATTGAGTCACGAAGACCGCCTGTCTCACGTACGATGGGTACGGTGCCGTAACGAAGAGCAACCATCTGTGAAAGTCCGCAGGGCTCACTCTTTGAGGGCATAAGGAAGAGGTCTGCGCCGGCATATACCTTTCTTGCAAGTGAGGGAATGAAGCCGATCTTTACACCCATCTTGTCGGGGTACTTTGCAGCCATTTCCTTAAAGAAGTTTTCGTACTGCCAGTCGCCTGAGCCTACGATTGCAAACTGTACATCAGTTGTGTAAAGAAGCTCGTCAAGAATACCCTTGATAAGATCAAGTCCTTTGTGAGAAACAAGTCTTGAAACGATACCGATAACGGGTACGTCTGCTCTCTCGGGAAGACCGAGCTCCTTCTGAAGGTCAGCCTTACAGATTGCCTTGCCCTTCTTTACATCCTTAACAGTGTAATTCTTTGCGATAGCCTTGTCTGTTTCGGGATCGTAGTTGATAACGTCGATACCGTTGAGGATACCCTGAAGCTTCCACTGACGCTCACGGAGAATTGTGTCAAGTCCGTGGCTGTACCAGGGATCAAGAATCTCGTTTGCGTAAGAGGGAGAAACGGTTGTAACCTTGTTTGCGCATTCGATAGCGCCCTTCATAAAGTTAACGTCGCCGTCGTACTCTACAAGACCTGCAGTTTCGGGAGTAAGACCGATAACATCACCTACAAGTTCCATGCCGTAGGTACCCTGATACTGAATGTTGTGGATAGTGAATACGGTCTTGATGCCGTAGTACCAGGGATCCTTGCTATAAAATGCGGAGTAGAACACGGGAGTAAGTGCACTCTGCCAGTCGTTACAGTGGATAATGTCGGGCTTGAAGTCAACTACGGGGAGGATTTCAAGTACGGCACGTGCGAAGAAGGTGAAGCGCTCAGCATCATCGTAGTGGCCGTAGATTGTGTCTCTCTTGAAATAGTACTGATTATCAATGAAATAGTAGATAACACCCTCGTGCTTTGCCTGGAAAATACCGCAGTACTGTCTTCTCCAAGCAACGGGAACTGAGATGTTTGCGATGAAGGTCATCTTATCCTTGAGCTCCTGCTTGATTGTGTCATATAAAGGCATAACGACTCTGCAGCCGATAAGTCTTTTTCTTAATGCCTGGGGGAGTGAGCCTGCCACATCACCCAGACCGCCGCTGGCCATAAAAGGCAGGGCTTCGCTGGTTACATATAATACTTTCATATTTATTTTTCCTTTCGGGTGGGAGGAAGAGTAGCCAGTAGTCAGTAGCCAGTAGTCAGGCTTCTATTTTTGTAATAAGTGAATTTAACATCTTTCCGATTTCATCACATAATCCAAAAACCTTATCGGCTTTTTCCTGTGTAAAAAAGCCTTGCCTTATACATATCAGAATTTGCGTCTCAATTTCTGCTCTGGAGCTTCTTGCTACAGATAAAAACTGACTATACTCCTTCTTTGATTTTCTCTCATATCCCTCAGCGATATTGGACGGGATTGAAACAGCCGCCCTTCTCATCTGATCAGAAAGAGCAAATAGCTCTTCCTTAGGTAACAGTCCGGCAAGCTTATAGATTTCGTCTACCAAATCCATAGACTTCTGCCATACTATCAAATCTTTGTAACCGTTAATACTCTTCACCTCGTCTCAAAATTCCCGAAGGGAATTTGTCTGACTACTGGCTACTGACTACTGACTACTCTTCCCGCACATTAACTATAAAGCTTAAACTGTAATATTCTTACCTACATAAATCGGATAAGTCTCTGCACCGCTGATTTCACGGGCGGGCTTGATAACAACGTTCTTGTCGAGGATTGCACAGTTAACCTTTGCATTTGCACTGATGTAGCAGTCCTGCATAATGATTGAGTTCTTGACTACTGCGCCCTCTGCAACGTATACACCTCTTGAGAGGATTGAGTTTTCAACAGTACCCTTGATGATGCATCCGTCGGAAACGAGTGAGCTTGAAGCGTTGGAGCATACACCGTAGATAGCGGGCATATCGTCTCTTTCCTTTGTATATACAGGCTTCTCTGCTGCAAAAAGATCTCTGTATTCACCTGAAAGAAGCTGCATGCTGATATCATAATAGCTCTGAAGTGAATCGATTGTCTTTGCGTAGGAGTCAATCTTCTGACCTCTTATCTTGAGTGCACCTGCTTTTGCAGCAATGATATCTCTTTCAAAGCTCTTGTAGCCGAGTGCTGCAGCCTCACGGATAAGCTGAAGAAGAAGTGTTCTTGATAATACTATTATATTAAGAGAGTAATTGCATGCATTTTCTGTTGCTTCGCCTACGCTTACTGAGGTGATTGTTTCGCCGTCAAGCTCAAAGCTCATTGTGTTGTGAAGCTTGGGAGCAATGCCTCTCTTATATGCGATTGTGATATCTGCACCTGATGCGATGTGACCGTCGATGATACGTGTGTAATCGAGGTTGCATACTACATTGCAGTCTGCAAGGAGTACATAGTCCTTATCTGACTTTGAAATGTACTCGATAATGCCCTTGAGAGCGGCAAGTCTTCCGATGTAGCCGTCTGTGTAGGTTGTGTTGAAGGGAGGAAGGAAGGTAAGACCGTCTCTTTTTCTTGAAAGGTCCCAGGGCTTGCCTGAACCGAGGTGGTCCATAAGTGACTGGTAGTTTGCCTTTGTGCTTACACCAACCTTACCGATACCGCTGTTAACCATATTGGAAAGCACGAAGTCGATAAGTCTGTATCTGCCTGCAAAGGGTACGGAGCCCATTGTGCGTACACTTGTAAGCTCACTTAAATATTCATCGTAAGCGTTTGAATAAACTATACCTAAAACGTTTGAAGCGTACATTATTTAACCCCCTCTATATCTGTATCGATCATTTCTTTTGCCTTGACCTCAGCGCCCTTACCGATTGTTACCTTTTCACCGATAACGGTTACGCCCCAGTCGTCGAGATTTGCAATTGCCTCGGGGCTTTCACCTACGTGAGCGCCCTCATCGATAACTGCATTCTCAGCAACGATTGCGTATTCAACAACTGCACCCTTCTTAACTGTTGTGCCGGGCATAATGATTGAATACTTGACGGTTGCACCCTCTTCGATGTTTACATTTGAGAAGAGAATTGAATAATCAACCTCACCTGCGATGTAACAGCCTTCGCCGATCATTGAATTTTCAACCTTTGCATTCTTGTCTGTGAAGTGGGGAGGAGCAACGGGATTTCTTGAATAGATTCTCCAGCTGTCGTCGGAAAGGTCAAGGTCAACCTTGGGATTGAGAAGGTCAAGGTTTGCTTCCCATAAGCTGTCGATTGTACCAACGTCCTTCCAGTAGCCGTCGAACTTGTATGCGAACATTCTCTCGCCGTTATTGTGCATAGCGGGGATAACGTTGTGACCGAAGTCGTTGTGTGATTCGGGATCTGCCTCGTCATCAATAAGGTACTGACGGAGCTTGCTCCAGGTGAAGATGTAAACACCCATTGAAGCCTTGTTGCTCTTGGGATTCTTGGGCTTTTCCTCGAAGGCTGTGATTGAGCCGTCGTCATCTACAAACATAAGACCGAAGCGTGATGCCTCTTCCCAAGGTACCTCAAGCATAGCGATGGTACAAGCAGCGTTCTTTTCCTTGTGGAAGCGGAGCATCTTGTTATAGTCCATCTTATAGATGTGGTCACCTGAAAGAACTGCTACATATTCGGGATTATATCTGTCGATGAAGTTGATGTTCTGATAGATAGCGTTTGCAGTACCCTTGTACCATTCTGTACCCTTGATCTGCTGATAGGGTGAAAGCACATGAACGCCGCCGTAGGAACGGTCGAGATCCCAGGGCTGACCGTTGCCGATGTAATCATTGAGCTCGAGGGGCTGGTACTGTGTAAGCACGCCAACTGTTTCGATACCTGAATTGATGCAGTTTGAAAGCGGGAAGTCTATAATGCGGTATTTACCACCGTAAGGAACGGCAGGCTTTGCAATATTCTTTGTAAGGATACCAAGTCTGCTGCCCTGTCCGCCTGCGAGAAGCATTGCGAGACATTCTGTTTTTTTGACCATTTTGTTTTCCTCCTGTTTATAGTTTTATGTTAAGTTATTTTTTATCAAAATCGGTAGGGGCGACCATTGGTCGTCCGCACTTTCCGCGGGTAGCACGTGACTACTGACTACTTCTTCTTAGGTTTATACTTGAGAAGAGTAAAGCTGAAGCCGGGTAAATCGAGAGTGATACTGTTATCAAAGCCGTGCATAGGCACCTTCTTTGAGGTTGCTCTCTTTGAGCCCTTGCCCTCACCGCCGAATTCCTCGGCATCAGAGGAAAGGATAACCTCATACACGCCCTCTCTTTCAACACCGAAGGAGTATTTCTCTCTCATAACCGGTGTGAGATTACATACTGCCACAAGCTCGTTGCCTTTTTTGTCTCTTCTTGCGAATGCGATAACACTATTCTGATTATCGTCGCTGACGAGCCACTTAAAGCCCTCCCAGCTGTAGTCAATTTCCCACAATGCGGGATTCTTGAGATAGATGTGATTGAGCTTCTTTACATAGCTCTTCAGCTGACGGTGCTTATCGTAGCCGAGAAGAAGCCAATCAAGCTCGCTGTCGTACTTCCATTCGATAAACTGACCGAATTCCTGGCCCATAAAGGTAAGCTTCTTACCGGGGTGAGAAATAAGATAGCCGAGGAATGAGCGTATACCTCTGAATTTATCCTCATAATCTCCGGGCATCTTACCGATAAGTGAGCACTTTCCGTGTACGACCTCATCGTGTGAGATAGGAAGAATGAAGTTTTCGGAGAATGCGTAGAAGAATGAGAAGGTGAGAAGGTTGTGATTGTACTTTCTCGAAAGTCCGTCCATTGAGAAGTAACGGAGAGCGTCATTCATCCAGCCCATATTCCACTTGAAGTTGAAGCCGAGACCGCCGATGTCGGTGGGCTTTGTGACAAGAGGCCATGCAGTACTTTCCTCTGCAATCATAAGGGGATTGGTAAACTCCCTGAATATGCCCGAGTTGAGCTTCTTGAGGAATTCAACCGCTTCAAGGTTTTCGTTGCCGCCGTACTTGTTGGCAATCCATTCGCCGTCCTTTCTGCCGTAATCGAGATAAAGCATTGAGGCAACGGCATCCACACGGAGTCCGTCGATGTGGTATTTATCCATCCAGAAGGCTGCCGATGAGGTAAGGAATGAAACAACCTCGTTTCTGCCGAAGTCGAAAATCATTGTTCCCCAGTCTTTGTGCTCGCCCTTTTTAGGATCCTTGTATTCGTAGCAGGCTTCACCGTCAAAGTTTGCAAGTCCGTGCTCATCCTTGGGGAAGTGGGCGGGTACCCAGTCAAGAATGACGGAGATACCGTTCTGATGGCACTTGTCAACGAAGTACATAAGATCGTCGGGAGTACCGTAGCGTGAGGTTGCGGCAAAGTAACCGATTACCTGATATCCCCATGAGCCGTCAAAGGGATACTCACTAAGAGGCATAAGCTCGATGTGGGTATAGCCCATATCCTTAACGTAGGGGATAAGATTTTCGGCAAGGTCTCTGTAGGAATAGGGGTTGCCGTCCTCGTGAATTTTCCATGAACCGGCGTGAACCTCATAGATATTCATCGGAGACTCATATACATTAGTATTTGCCTTTTCGGTCTGCCATTTACTGTCCTTCCATTTATATGAGCCCAGCTCATAAATCTTTGAGGCAGTCTCAGGTCTTGTCTGTGAGTGGAAGGCATAGGGGTCGCACTTTGCGGTTTTCTTGCCCGAGGGTGCAGTTACGAGAAACTTATAGCAATCGTACTGCTTTACACCTTCAAGGTAGCATTCCCACATTCCGGCATCGTTGATTTTTGTCATCGTACCCTTGGATTCATCCCAGCCGTTGAAGTCACCGATAACACTGACTGCAGTAGCGTGGGGTGCCCAGACACGGAATGAGAAAAGGTCGTCCGCAACCCTGTGAGCACCCATATATTCATAAGCCTTCATATTGTTGCCCTGATGGAAGAGATAAAGAGCAACATCGTCACCTGCGGGTTTCTTTTTTACCATTCTGACACCTCTCTTTAAAAAGATAGTTTTACACATAGTCCATAATAGCACTAATATGGCAAGAATTCAATAGTTTTTTGTTATTCTGTTACAAGTTTATAAAATGCACCCTAAATCTTTTGTATAATTTTACTCAAGACGAATAAAGCAGCCGGGATAATCATCCCGACCGCCGCAAATATTTTCATTAATCGAAATAAAGATTGCCGTCTGCACCGTGATTGAGTGATTGGAAGAATTCATCTTCACCGAGAAGAGTCATAAATGTCTCTTTATCTCTTTCGATTCTGCCGCCCTTGAAAATACCGTGGGTATAAACATAGCCGCTTTCAAGCTCAGTTGAGGAATACATTCCCTTATAGTACTTGCAGAAGAATATTCTTGCTCTTTCCTCATCCTGCTCTTTGATAAAATAAAGTGAAATATCATCATATTCACTGTTTTCAAAATCAACAAGCTCATAAATCTTCCTGGCTTCAGTAAGCATAGTCTGAGGAAGATTTTCGTCAGCGGGGAAATCAAGAGCTATCTTAAGATTTAATCTGTCTGCTTCTATAAATCTTACAGGGTAAGCATCCTCTATAGCCTGTCGGATTTCGGGAGCAACATAACCCGTTTGAAGCTCAGCGTCCTCGTCACTGAAGCTATAGCCTTCAAAGGAGAAGTATATACCAAGCTTGTTTTCATAAAGAGAAAGTGCAAAAGCCGGAAGCCAGCTGCTGTATTCCTCCATATTATCGGGGCAGGTAAAGATGAGATAATCCTCATCTGTCTTTTCAGCAACAAGAAGACGCATTGCGTCGTCTCTGTCCGTAAGCCAGACCTTGTCGTCACCCTTGAGCTCTGCCGCTTCGAAAAGCTTTGAATAAAGCTCCTTATCCGTGTCATCGAAGGAGTTTATCTTAATAGCGGGAGTACCGTCAATCTCTGTAAGCTCAACATAGCTCTTGCTGTAGGAGGAAGGTACAGCTGTTGTGTTGTAACCCGCACGGAACTCAATACCGTCTACACAAAGTGACTTAATTATTCCGTAGGTAAGCTTTTCGGGAGACATTCTTACAACAACAAGGTGAGGGTCATTTATACCGTAGCCGAGTGCATAAGGCTCTCCCAAGGTATCAAGTCTTTTCTTGAGGCTTGCAATCGCATCAAGCCAGCCGCCCTCTGTAATAGGAGTATGTTCAGATGCGCGGTAGCTTATCGAAATAGTCTCGCCCTTTATTTCCTTGTATTCCTTCTGATTTTTACCAAAGGTAGCACCCTCACTCGCCTTTTCCCAGTCTGCCGCAACATCAAACCCAAAATTGAGACTGCCTGCAAGAGCCTCGGTTGTCAGATTGTGCATAACCGCCTCATTGACAGGGGTCTGATTGTCGCCAAGGATATAATAAACATTCTCTGTCTCACCCTTGAAGGTATAGTAGTAATAGTACTCACCTGCACATTCAACACAGTCCGCGGCAAATACCGCCTTCTCTCCGTAGGCATCAAGAGCATCCTTGTTTGCTTTTACGAAGTCCTTATTGAGAATAACCTTTATGTAATCGTAATTTTCCTTATCTTCTACTCTTTCATCCTTGATTTCGGGCTCACCGGGGATTTTACCCTTAAAAAGCTCAACCGACTCAATATCTGCGGGAGTTACCTCAACCTGAGCAGGGTCGGGCTTCTCATCATAAAAGCCGTTTGTTGTAAGATAAAATCTCTGAGCTCTTGAAACATAGCACTTTATCATATCCGTTACTGTCTCATCGCCGAAAATCTCAAAGGGGATTATAAGGTCAATTTCTGCACCGTTAACCTCGAAGGAGTATCTCTGTCCGTCAGCGATGATATCAAGTCTTTCCTTTACCTTTTCGCAGGCATCCTCGAAGTCTGAAGCAGACATTTCATCGGGAGCGTAAAGTCTAATATGGTACTTGCTTTCCATATCCGAGTACCAGAGATGGTTTTCAAGAGCTACTGCACCCACGCCGAGACCGATTGCAACGACAAGAGCAAGGATGAGTACGGCATTAAGAGTTGTTCTGTTGAGTGAAAAGCCCTTTATTGCCTTTTTTCTTACAATAATCGCAGGTACAAATCCGATAACAACCGCAGCAACTGCACCACCGATTTTAACTGCCGTACCGAGAGGTGAGAAAAGAACAAGGTAAGCGGCAAGAGCGGTACACAGCCAGAAAAACACCAAGCTCAATGTAAGCTTAAGTCCGTGGCGGGGCTTTTTCACCTTTTTTTCTTTTTTATTCTCCTGCTCCTCAGCTTTGGTTGCAGAATCAGGCAGAGCCTTGGTAATATCGGTTACAAGCTTTGCTACCTTTGATGCATCGTACTGAAACATACAATGGATTGTGGCAAGATAATATTTATTTGTATCGCTGTATTCAGAGCCGTCAAGTCTTATGGGGATAATGGGCACCTGGTTTTCTATAGCAAGCTGAATTTCACGGCTTACC
>JAFZFT010000134.1 GCA_017555765.1 Clostridia bacterium
AATGGATATTCAGGTAGGCGACATTCTTACAATGAAAAAGAATCACCCTTGCGGCTGTAACACCTTCGAGGTTATCCGCTCGGGAATGGACTTCAAGCTCAAGTGTCAGAAATGTGAGCACGTTGTTATGACTCCCCGCCTTAAGGCAGAGAAGAATATAAAAAAGGTTGTCCGTGAGGGGAAGGAACTTTAGACAATGCGCAATCGCGGGGAACAGTCCGGTCACAGTAAGGCGTCACCCGCCCCGATAACCACATTTGCCGTAAGGCAAATATATCGTAGCGAAGCTATATCGCACACCGTAAGGTGTATATCGTGCCGCAGGCATATCGCTCCCTGACACCGTCAGGGACAATCAGCACTCTTACTGTTTTATTAAACTTAACTTACGCAGGTAAAACCTGACAATCATATACACGGTCAGTTGCGACCACAATTGCGCATTGCGAATTGCGAATTGCGCATTGAACAAGGTTGCGACCACAATTGCGAATCGCGAATCGCGAATTGCGCATTGAACGAGACAGCAACCGAAACTCGGCCCTCGGCCCTCTGAAAAAGGAGATAATCTATGCTCAATAAGCTCACAAGCGTTGAGGAGCGCTATGAGGAGGTCAATTCCCTTCTCTATGACCCCGACGTAATATCAGATATGACTAAATACAGTGCTCTTATGAAGGAGCACAAAAACCTGACTCCCATTGTGGAAAAGTTCAGGGAATACAAAAAAGCCGAGGAGGATTTTTCTTCTGCAAAGGCAATGCTCGATGAAGGCGGTCTCGATAAGGACTTCCGTGAGCTTGTGCAGATGGAGTACGAGGAAAGCGGTGCTCTCAAGGAAAAGCTTTTTGAGGAATTGAAAATCCTTCTTCTTCCCAAGGATCCCAACGATGATAAGAACGTTATTGTTGAAATCCGAGGCGGTGCGGGTGGTGAGGAATCCGCTCTTTTCGCAGGCGTACTTTTCAGAATGTACACTATGTACGCCGAAAGCAAGCGCTGGAAGTATGAAATTCTTTCCTCCAACCCCACAGAGCTCGGCGGCTTTAAGGAAGTATCATTTATGATAAGCGGTGAGGGTGCTTACTCCCGCTTCAAATACGAAAGCGGTGTACACCGTGTGCAGAGAGTACCCGAAACCGAAACTCAGGGCAGAATCCACACCTCGACAGCTACCGTTGCGGTGCTTCCCGAGGCTCAGGAGGTTGACGTTGAGATTAATCCCGCAGATTTGCAGATAGATACCTACCGAGCAAGCGGTGCGGGCGGTCAGCACGTTAACAAAACTGAATCGGCTATCCGTATCACTCACATTCCCACAGGTACAATCGTAGAATGTCAGGACGAAAGAAGTCAGCACAAAAACAGGGATAAGGCGATGAGAATTCTCCGCTCGAAGATACTCGAGGCTGAGATGCAAAAGCAGATGTCCTCAATTGCTGACGAAAGAAAGAGTCAGGTCGGTACAGGTGACAGAAGCGAAAGAATCCGCACCTACAACTACCCTCAGGGCAGACTTTCCGACCACAGAATCGGTCTTACTGTATACAGACTTGAGCAGATTCTCAACGGTGACCTTGATGAAATCATCGATTCACTCATCACCTTCTTCACCGCAGAAAAGCTCAGAAGTACTAACGAATAAAAGAGTTGTTTTAAATGGAAACTAAAATATATAAGGTCAGCTCCGCCGACAGTACTCTCATAAAAGAGGCCGCTGATATTTTAAGAAACGGCGGTATTGTTGCGATACCCACCGAAACGGTCTACGGTCTTGCGGGCAATGCTCTTGACGGAACTGTTACCGAAAAAATCTATAAGGCAAAGGGGCGTCCCTCGGATAATCCCCTTATCGTGCATATAAGTGAATACTCACAGTGGGCACCTCTCGTAAAGGAAATTCCCGAAAGTGCAAAGGCTCTTGCCGACGCCTTCTGGCCGGGCCCACTTACGGTTATTCTCCCTAAGTCGGAGCTTATCCCCGAGGGAGTCAGCGGCGGTCTTTCAACCGTTGCGGTGAGAATGCCCTCAGACGAAATTGCAAGAAAAATCATCACCGAAGCGGGTGTACCCCTTGCGGCACCCTCAGCAAACACCTCAGGAAAGCCGAGCCCCACCACGGCAAAGCATGTCATCGATGACCTTTACGGCAAAATCGATGCTATTGTCGACGGAGGCGACTGCAGTGTAGGTGTTGAGTCCACCGTACTTTCCCTTGCGGTATCTCCGCCAAGGCTTTTAAGACCCGGCGGAATTACTCCCGAAATGCTCACTGAGGTACTCGGTGAAATAGAGATTGACGATGCGGTCTACAACAAGCTCGCAGAGGGCAAGGAAGCTGCTTCCCCCGGCATGAAATACAAGCACTATTCTCCCAAGGCACAGATTACTCTTATAAAATCCGACCTTGAGGCATTTATAGCCTACGCAAAGGAAAATGCTACGGAAAATTCTGCCGTACTCTGCTTTGAGGGCGAGGAAGAGGCTATGCCCATAAGAAGCATTACCTACGGCAAAAAGGATGATGCTCTCAGTCAGGCAAAGAACATCTTTGATGCACTCCGAAAGCTCGATGAAATCGGTGCGGACAAGGTTTTCGCAAGGTACCCGAAAAATGACGGTGTGGGTCTTGCAGTTTTCAACAGACTTATCCGTGCTGCCGCCTTCAATCAGCTTGAGCTGTGAGGTGAACTATGAGAGTTATAGGACTTACAGGAAAAACAGGTGCGGGTAAAAGTACTGTTGCCGCATTTCTTAAAGAAAAGGGCTGCTTCATAATCGACGGAGACAAAATCGCCAGAGATATTCTTCTTCCCGGCGAGCCTGCCGTAAGAGAGCTTGCAGATGTCTTCGGTGAGGATATTATCCTTCCCGACGGCAACATTGACAGAAAAAAGCTTGCCGCCCGTGCTTTTGCAAACACCGAAAGCACCGATATGCTCAACAGAATAACCCATCCCCGCATAACGGAGCACTTTATAAAAGAAAGAGACGTCGCAGAAAAGAATGGGTACAAGATTGCGGTTATCGATGCCGCCGCCCTTCTTGAAAGCGACTGCAAAAAGCTCTGCTCATTCTTTGTTGTTGTCACCGCCCCCGAGGAAATCCGCCTTGAGAGAATTCTTAAAAGAGACGGCATCACAAAGGAGCAGGCACTCACAAGAATAAAGGCACAGAAAAGCGACGAATACTATTTTTCACAGGCAGACTACATTGTAAAGTGCTATCCGCCACACAACCTTGACGAAGAGCTTGAAAGCCTCGCAAAGGAGCTTGAGCTTTAATCAGCGTCAATGCTTTTCGTATTATAGTACCCTCTTGCGGAGAAGGTTGTCGAAAAAGAGACGGAGAGATAAATTCGCAGGGTTTAAGGGCCAAGGGCCAAGAGCCGAGGGCCGACGCGCGTCACAAATTCATATCACGGCAAGATTACTCCCGCGCGGATTAAATATCTTTTGAATAAAAACAAAACTTAAAGATTAAACCCTGATATTTATATTTATCAACACTCTTTATGTTCTGAAAAAAACTATCTTACGCAGGTACAAGCTGACTGTTATAAGAGACGGTCGGGTGCGACCACCCCTTGGCCCTCGGCCCCTGGCCCTTGGCCCTTCAAAACTAACCCGAAAGGATGAATCATAATGGAAAAAGAAAGAAATGAAGCTGAAATCCTTATGGAAGAGCTCGGCTTTGAAAAGAAGCACTTCTCAAAGGCATATTCAGATGAAGAAATTGCAAAGGCAGACGCCTTCTGCGAAGGCTACAAGGTTTTCCTCAGAGAAGGTAAGACCGAAAGAGAATGTGTTGACTTCGTGCTCGAAAGAGTGATAAAGGAAGGCTTCACAGAATTCGACAGCAAGAAAAAGTACGTTGCCGGTGACAAGGTATATATGAATGTAAAGGGTAAGTCAGTTATCCTTGCAGTTATGGGCAAGAAGGGTGTAAGCGAGGGTGCAAGAATTGTTGCCGCCCACATCGACTCTCCCCGCCTTGACCTCAAGCCCACTCCCCTTTACGAGGACAGCGAGCTTGCATACTTCAAGACACACTACTACGGCGGCATCAAGAAGTATCAGTGGGTTACAATCCCTCTTGCACTTCACGGCATCGTTTATACCGCTGACGGCACCGCAGTAAAGGTAAGCATCGGTGAAAAGGACGATGAGCCCAAGTTTGTTATCAACGATATTCTCCCCCACCTCGGCGCAGAGCAGTCAAAGCGTACTCTCTCCGACGGCATCAGAGGCGAGGAGCTTAATATACTCATCGGCTCACGCCCCTTCAGGAGCGATAAGGGCAGTAACCTTGTAAAGCTCAACGTACTCCGTCTCCTCAACGAAAAGTACGGCATAAAGGAGAAGGATTTCATCTCCGCTGAGCTCGAAATGGTACCCGCCTTCCCCGTAAGCGATATCGGCTTCGACAGAAGCCTTATCGGTGCCTACGGCCACGATGACAGAGTATGCGCTTATCCCGCAGTTGAAGCTATCATCGACTGTGCCGCACCCGAAAGAACAACTGTTACCGTACTTGCTGACAAGGAAGAGGTCGGCTCCGACGGCAACACCGGACTTCACTCAGCCTTCCTTGAATATTTCATCCACGACCTTGCGGATATGGAGGGACTCAGAGGCAGAGACGTACTCCGTATGTCACAGTGCCTTTCAGCTGACGTAAATGCGGGCTACGACCCCAACTTCCCCTCAGTACACGATAAGTACAACTGCTGTGCAGTAAATTACGGCGCAGTTATCACCAAATATACCGGCTCAAGAGGCAAGTCAAGCACAAACGACGCTTCTGCAGAGTTTATGAGCACCATCCGCACCATTCTCGACAATGCCAACGTATCATGGCAGATAGGCGAGCTCGGCAAGGTTGACGAGGGCGGCGGAGGTACCGTTGCAAAGTATGTTGCAAACCTCGGCGTAGATGTTGTCGACCTCGGTGTACCCGTGCTTTCAATGCACGCACCCTGGGAGACCGTTTCAAAGTTTGATGTTTACAGCACATACAGAGCCTGCTACGAATTCTTCCGCGCGGAATAAGAAAAAAGCTCCCTCACGAAAGGGAGCTTTTTTCAGGGATTAGGGAATAGGGATTAGGGATTAGTTGCTGACTTCGTCAGTAATGAAGCATCTGCTTCGCAATGGTCAGCTACGCTGACATCTCCCACGTGAGAGGGCTTACACTTCGGTGTAGGTTTAATAGGATACCCCCCTCGTTGGTCGCTCCATGAAAAATGAGACGCAGGCGGGCTGATTTCAACTAAAAAGTACAACATAAAACAAAAACGTTGCCCGCTGCGGAAACTGCAAACGGAGGGCGGGTAATATCTTAGAGCGTAGTAGGATTTAATAATAGCTATCTTTCTCAGCGGACATCACTGATGGCTCGCTTCCGCAGTTTGCTGTTGAAGGCGGACTACACATATATTTAAATATGCCGAGCCGTGTCTACAAAAAAAGAGCGCTTTGCATC
>JAFZFT010000135.1 GCA_017555765.1 Clostridia bacterium
GCAGCTTGGTATAAAAACAGAGGTATGACTCTTGTTGACGGTCTTAATGAAATCTACGCTGAATACGGCTATTATCTCGACCACCTCGATTCCTTCACCCTCAAGGGCAAGGACGGTGCAGAGAAGATTCAGCAGCTTATGGTATATTTCAGAAACAAGGGTACAGACCTTTTCGAGGGTATTTCAGAGGTTATGGACTTCGAAAAGGGCATCCGTGACCTGCCTATAGAAAATGTGCTTAAATACCTTTGGGACGACGGCTCATGGATGGCAGTAAGACCTTCAGGTACAGAGCCTAAAATCAAGGTTTACTATTCAATCCAGGATAAGACCAAGGAATTATCACAGGCAAGACTTGCACAGTACAGAAAAGAAATTTCTTCAGTAATTGAGGGCTGATTATGACAGTAAAAAGCTATGTTGAAAGCATCCTTCAGCCGAAGCTTCAGGGCGACGGCGGTTGGGTGGAATTCGTTTCACTTGAGAGCGAGGAGCTAACTCTGATTTTCAGAGGTGAGTGCTCAAAGTATCTGATTCTTCACCGCTGTGTGGCATGGATAGAAGAACAGATTAAGGCGGATTTAAAAAAGACCGTGAAGGTCAATGCAATCCGTAAAAGACCCTATTTCCAGGATGTATAAGGAGGTTTTACAATGGCACATATAAAGGTTGTAAGACGCTCGATGCGTCCCGAGGAGTGGACAGACCTTCGTTTTGGCTGGCTTAAAAGACATATATATTCATCAAAGTGGGAAATTGAAAATCTCGAGATAAGAGATGCCCGTCAGGTGTCTGAAATGGAATTTGAGTACTATTCCGATTCCTACAGACCTCTTAAAAAGGGAGATATGTATTTCACTCCTGACGGAACTGCTTTTATCAGAGCTGATGTAACACTCCCTGATGAGCTCAAGGGTAAGGAGCTGTGGTTTTCGCTTAAAACTGCGGCGGAAATCTGTGTTAAGGTCAACGGCAAATATATAGGCGGTGTTGACCCAAACAGAGAAAGAATGCTCCTTTCACCCTATATTGACGAAAACGAAGTGCTTCACTTCGATATGATGGGCTACAACCGTTCAAAGCCCGATGATGAGAGAAATCCCGAGTCTCTTTCCGTAAGAGGCTGCAGACAGATTTTCGAGGGTGCATATATCACTACCGTAAATCACGCCGTACAGGAGCTGGTATGGGACTTCGAGCTTTTACTCGATATAGCAAAAAGCGACCTCTTCAACGAGGATTACAGAGCCTTCCTTAACAGAGAGCTCAACAATGCGATGAATCTCATCAATTTTGATGAGGATACAATCAGCGGTGTTGAAGAAGCAAAGAAATACGTTGATGAGGTAATCTATGCCAACGATACCTACAAGGGTAGCGGCGATGTGGCTCTTATAGCTCACTCCCACCTTGATGTGGCATACTATTGGCGCAGAATACACGCGGTACAGAAAAATCTCCGTACCGTGCTCATTCAGCTTCGTCTTATGGATAAATATCCCGACTTTAAATATACACATACCCAGCCTTATGTTTACGAAACCCTTGAGAGGTATTATCCCGAGGTTTTCGAGGAGCTTAAGGAAAAGGTTGCGGCGGGTCAGTTTGAGCCGGTAGGCGCAATGTATGTTGAGCCCGACTGTAATGTTCCCTCTGCCGAATCTCTTATCCGTCAGTGCCTTTACGGACAGAAGACCTACGAGAGAATGTTTGGCAAGAGAGTAAACAATGCCTGGCTGCCTGATGTTTTCGGTAATAGCTGGATTTTACCGCAGATACTCAAAAAGAGCGGAGTTGATTACTTCGTTTCAAATAAAATGTCCACGTGGAATGATACCAACCGCTTCCCGCACAATAACTTCAAGTGGAAGGGTATAGACGGCAGTGAGGTTTACGCCTCGGTACCTCCCACTCATTTCATCACCTGGAATATGCCCTCACAGATTCAGGAAAACTGGGAGGCTTATCAGGATAAGGATCAGGGCGGACAGACACTTAATATGTTCGGCTACGGTGACGGCGGCTCAGGCTGTACCGAGGAAATGGTCGAAATGATGCACCGCTTTGATAAATTATCGGTTATGCCCAAGTGTGAGCATATAAGCGGAGCAGAATTCCTTGAAAAGAATCTCAAGGATAACGATAATCTTACCGTTTGGGACGGTGAGCTTTACCTTGAAATGCACAGAGGTACCTTTACCACAAAGAGTGACCTCAAAAAAATAAACCGCCGTCTTGAATACAAAATCAGAGCGGCTGAAATGGTGTCCCTTATGAGAAATGAGGATAACACCGAAAGAATAACCGAGGCTTACAAAAAGCTTCTGATAAATCAGTTCCACGATATTCTTCCCGGCTCTCATATCCATCCCGTATATAAGGATGCAATGGCTGATTACAGAGAAATTGAAGCAGAGCTTGATAAAATCATCGGTACAGGCAAAAAGTACTTCAATACTCTCAACTTCACCCGCAAGAGCCTCACCTTCGTACCTAATAAGAAGGGTAGCTCCGTAAGATACGGGGAGAAGGGTAACTGGCTTATTCCCGATATACCCTCTCTTTCATCTGCTTGTCTCCGAAGCACAGCCTTTAAGGGAGAATGGATAACAGCAGGGGAGAGAGTTGAAACACCTTATTATTCCGTACTTTTCAATCCTGATGGCTCAATTGCTTCTCTTTACGATAAGGAGCTTTGCCGTGAATGGGTAAAGGGTGACTTCAATAAGCTTAAGCTTTATACCGATAACCCGGGCAACTACGACGCATGGGATATTCTTCCCAACTATAAGGATAAGCAGATACCCTACGAAATCTCCGAGCCTCTTCACTTTGCAGGCGTCGACGGTGAATGTGCAGAGTTTATCTGTACTCTCAGAACAGAAAAGTCCGAGTGGCAGAGAATTATCCGTCTTTTCCGCAGAAGCAGAGGCATCGAGGTTGAAAATAACGTCAACTGGAATGAAAAGCACGTTCTTGCCAAGGCAGAATTCACTCCTGATGTGCTCACAAGAAAGGTGCTCTGCGACACTTCTGCAGGATATACCGAAAGAGAAACTCACCGCAATACCACCTGGCAGCAGGCAAGATTTGAATGTTGCCATCACAAGTGGTGTGATATGAGTGAATTCGGCGGCGGTGTTGCTCTTATCAACGACGGCAAGTACGGTATAGGCATTGACGAGGGTGCTATGAGCCTTTCACTTCTTCGTGCAACAATCCGTCCCGATGTTGTCTCCGATATGGGTAAGCACAGCTTCTGCTATATGATTCTTCCCCACGGCGGTGACCCCATAAGTGCGGGTATAAACGAAACCGCAACGGAATATAACGTACCTCTCGTAAAGTGCGATGCCGAGTGGACACTTCCTCACTTTGAGGGACTTTTCCTTCAGGCTGCAAAGAAGAGCGAGGACGGTACAATGACCGTTATCCGTCTGAGTGAGCAGAAGGGCACAAGAGGAAAAATTCAGCTTGACCGCAAGGTTAAGATACTCAATATGCTCGAGGAGACCGAATGCGAAACCGATGTAATTGAGTATAAGCCCTTTGAGATTATAACAGTAGGATTATAAAATCCTTAAGCAGATATTGCAGATTATTTTTCTGTGATATCTGCTTTTTTTCTTGATATATAAAAGTACTTGTGTTATAATGTATTTGGTAAAATTTGCAATTACAGGAGTAATGTCAAGAATGAAAAAAACAAAGATTATAGCAACAATGGGTCCCACCTGCAGTGATGAAGCAACTCTCACCGAGATGTTTCTCAAGGGCGTAAATGTAATACGTCTCAACTTCTCCCACGGCACCCACGAGGATTACAGAAACAAAATAGCACTTGTCAAAAAGGTACGTGAAAAGCTCGGGCTTCCTATTGCACTTCTTCTTGATACAAAGGGCCCCGAGTACCGTATAGCAAGCTTTGAAAACGGCTTCGTTGACCTTGCGGAGGGTGACGAATTTTCCTTTACAACAGAGGATATAATCGGTAACGAAAAGAGAGTTTCCGTTTCCTACAAGGGTATGATAAGCGAGCTTTGCAAGGGGGATATTATCCTTCTTAACAACGGACTTATCCGCTTTGAGGTTAAGGAGCTTACTGATACCGACGCAATCTGTGTCGTACTTGATAACGGCAGACTTTCCGACAGAAAGAGTATGGCCTTCCCCGGTAAGGTTTTAAAGCAGGTATATCTCAGTGAGCAGGATAAGGCAGATATTCTTTTCGGTGCTGAGCAGGACGTTGATTTTATCGCTTGCTCCTTCGTTTCCTGTGCACAGGACCTTATTGATATAAAGAATTTCCTGGGTGAAAACAATATCAAGGGTATTGAGCTTATAGCCAAGATTGAAAACCGCTCAGGTGTTGACAATATCGAAGAGATTATGGCTGAATGTGACGGTATTATGGTCGCAAGAGGTGATCTCGGTGTTGAAATTCCCTATGAGGAGCTTCCCGCTATACAGAAGTACCTTATCACAAAGTGCCGCCTTATGGGCAAGAGAGTTATCACCGCAACGGAAATGCTTGAGAGCATGATAAACAATCAGCGCCCCACAAGAGCGGAGATTTCCGACGTTGCAAACGCAGTTTACGACGGCTCGAGTGCAATAATGCTTTCGGGTGAAACCGCCGCAGGTAAGCATCCCGTACTTGCTGTCGAAGCAATGGCACGAATTGCCGAGCAGACAGAAAAGAATATCAACTATAAAAAGCGTTTCCTTGAAACCGAGTTTATGATTAAAAATACTGTTGACGCTATATCCCACGCTACCTGCACAATGTCAATTGACATCGAAGCAAAGGCTATAGCAGTATGCTCCATTTCAGGCGTTACTGCAAGAATGGTATCACGCTTCCGTACACCCGTTGATATTGTCGGCCTTACCGCTGACGAAAAGGCGTGGAGAAAGCTCAACCTTTCATGGGGTGTTACTCCCGTTATGTGTGAGGAGCTTCCCTCAACAGAGGTGCTTTTCTATACCGCAAAGAAGCTTACAAAAGAGGTATTCGGTCTTAAAAAGGATGATATAATCATTATCACAGGTGGCGTAACCGGTCAGAGCGGCAACACAAACCTTATCAAGGTTGAGAGTATATAAAAAAGCAAAAAAACTTTTGAAATATCTTGCGAAAAACTATTGACAACTCTTTACAGTTGTGATAAACTCATTCATACCGCATATTACGGGCGGCGTGTTTTGGCGCGCCATAAGTGATGAAAATCCGCCCTACAAGTAGCGAGTCCATAATAAAGGAAGGAAAGAAACTATGTACGCAATTATCGAAACAGGCGGCAAGCAGTACAAGGTTGAAGCAGGCGACGTTCTCTTCATCGAAAAGCTTGACGTAGAAGCAGACTCCGAGGTTACCTTTGACAAGGTTATCGCAGTTGGCGCAGACGACGGCATCAAGGTTGGTGCTCCCTATGTTGAAGGCGCAACAGTAACAGCAAAGGCAATCAAGAACGGTAAGGGCAAGAAGATTGTAGTATTCACCTACAAGCCCAAGAAGAACGCTAAGCGTAAGATGGGTCACAGACAGCCCTATACAAAGGTTGAAATCGCAGCTATCAACACTTAATGATCAGGGCAACTTTTTACAAAAAAGGCAATAAGTCTTGCGGCTTTGAAATCTCAGGTCACAGCGGCTATGCAGAGCAGGGCTCGGATATAATCTGTGCTTCCGTTTCTTCAGCAGCTTACATGGCTGTAAACACCGTAACCGAAATCATCGGTGAGTACGGTGAAGCAACAGTCGATGACGGTTATCTTGAATTTATAACCGAGAGTGACAAAAACGAGGTTCAGGCGGTACTCAAAGGCTTAGAGTTTCACGTAAAAGCCCTTGCAGAGGAGTATAACGAATATATCCTTTGTAAAGAAAAAACTGTTTAAAAGAATAATACGGAGGTGTAACAAATGCTTAAGATAAACATTCAATTATTCGCTCACAAAAAAGGTATGGGTTCAACCCGTAACGGCCGTGATTCAGAATCAAAGAGACTCGGCGTTAAGCGTGCAGACGGTCAGTTCGTTCTTGCAGGCAACATCCTTGTAAAGCAGCGCGGCACTCACATCCATCCCGGTAACAACGTTGGCAGAGGTAAGGATGATTCACTCTTCGCTCTCATCGACGGTAAGGTTAAGTTCGAAAGAATGGGTAAGGATCGCAAGAAGGTAAGCGTTTACGCTGTAGAGCAGTAATTTAAGCATTACTAATTGCAAAACATAGGCACATCGATTGATGTGCCTTCTTTTTTTCACGTTTGCAAAGCAAACATATCGCATTTGCCGAAGGTAAATATATCGCACCGAAGGTATATCGTATCCGCGAAGCGGATATATCGCATTTTTAATGCACCGCAGGTGCAATTCATGACGGAGTCAATTCATGCGAAGCAATTCATCTTGCCTCTCCCTCAGGGAGAGGTGGCAGACGAAGTCTGACGGAGAGGGTCTACTCTCTCGCTTTTCTGCTTCGATAAAAATTTTATGTGGATTAACCCCTCAGTCCTTACGGACAGCACAACGTGCCCGTCCCCTTTTGTCTGCTTCGCAGACATTTTTCCTCCAGAAACCGGAACCCTTTTGTCTGCTTCGCAGACATTTCCCCTAACAGGGGAATTTCCCCACACTGTGGGGGAATCTTCCCCTTTCAGGGGAGCCTTTATTAGCCGTCCCCTTTAGGGGAAGGTGTCAGACGTAAGGATGACGGAAGGGGCAATAGGAGCCAAGGCTACGGTTGGCATTATAATGCGAAGCGGATATATCGCCTTTTATCTACCCTTGCAGTTTCATCAGGGTTGATTTTTAAAACTTAATCGGTTATACTTATACAAAATCGGACTTGTTTTATCGGGGGTGAAATTTGACAATGAAAAAAGAATTATATGTTGAAATAGAAGAATATATGAAATCTTGTGTCAAGGAAACAGCTCACGACAGAGAACATATTTACAGAGTTTTAGGTAATTGTGTAAAAATTGCAGAAAATGAAGAGAATGTTGATTATGACACTCTTCTTGCAGCTGCATTGCTCCACGATATCGGAAGAAACGGAAAAACTAAAAGGCACAATGAAATCGGAGCTGAGATGGCAAAAAGGTTTTTAAAATCTATCGATTTTCCGCAAGGAAAAGTTAAATCTGTATGTGATGCTATACGTACACATAACAATGAGAGCTATGGCGAACAAAGTAGCAAAGAAGCTCAAATTTTGTATGATGCAGACAAATTGGATGCAATCGGAATAATGGGAATTTCAAGAAGCCTGATTGGTGTCGGTAATTATAATCATCCGATGTATATTGTTAAAAACGGAAAAATTGATACTGACGAAGCTAGTGAAACAGACACCTTTGTCAGGTATTATGTAAGAAATCTTTCAAAAAATTATGATAGATTTTTCACCGAAACTGCTAAAAAAATAGCAGAAGAGCAAAAAGACATTGACGAGAAATATTTCAAAACTCTTTTAAGCCTAGTTGACGAAAATTGTGCTGAGCTTGATAAGATTGACAAACTATTAGAAAAATAGTAATCACGATAAAACACACAACGCCGCACACTTTTCCGTGTACGGCGCCTTCTTTTTTATAAATCAATATTCTTATTGGGGAAGAGGAATACAAGTATAGCCTGAGGATTAAGTATGCTCTTGAGTCTTCCGAGAATAATTTTACCTCTCACAAGCACACCGGGGTCCCAACACTTCTTATCAGCCTGCTTGATACCGAGTGAAGCGAGAGATTCTCTCTGGTTTTCGACACGTACCTTGAAATCGGCATAATCCTTGTTGCTTCTTCTTGTCCAGCCTGCTTCCGCAACTGCAATAAGACGGGGGAAGCACATATAGCTCATTCTGTCGAAGTTCTTTACGTTTTCTGTCCAGATGGGAGTCTCAACACCGAGAATGTTCTTCTCACCCTCACTGTTAAGTCCGTCGAAGTAGGGGTTATACTCATAAGTCTTCTTGAGGGGGGTCATACCGTACTCGTAGTCGAGGTAGTAGTGATAGAAGTCCTCTGCAATAACCTTACCGCCTTTGTTTGCGAAATCTGAGCAGTAATTCTTTCTGTCCATCCAGTTGCAGATGATTGAGTCGTCCTTGCCGATAAGACCTGAATGAAGTGATTCATTCCAACAGATAACCTTCTTGCCTCTTTCTCTGAGGTGAGCAATCATCATCTGAGTAAACCAACCCTGAAGCTCTTCCTCGTTTTTAAGGTTGTTATCCTTGATACGCTTCTGACAGTCAGCACATTCGCACCACCGAGCCTTGGGAGCCTCGTCACCACCGAGGTGTATGTATTCGCCGGGGAAGAGGTCTGCGATTTCGTCAAGAAGTCCGTAGCAGAATTCAAGAGTGCTGTCCTTACCCGCACAGAGGATGTCCCTGAAGATACCGCCGTCGGTAGCAACCTCAACAGTAGCATTACTGCGGCATGTAAGCTCGGGGTAGGAGGCAATGATAGCACAGGTATGACCGGGCATATCAATTTCAGGGATAACATCAATGTACTTTTCCTTACAGAATGCTATAACATCACGGATTTCATCCTTGGTGAAGTAGCCGCCGTATGGCTCCATATTGTCACTCTTGAAGCCGTGACACTTACGGTATGAGCCGATTTTGTTAAGGTTGGGATATTTCTCACTTTCGATTCTGTATCCCTGATCGTCGCAGAGATGCCAATGGAAAACGTTCATCTTGAAGCTTGCGGCTGCTGTTATGTATGCCTTGATTTCGTCGATAGTCTGCATATGTCTTGCAGAGTCAATCATAAAGCCGCGGTATGCGAATTCGGGCTCGTCCTCAATCTTACAAAGAGGAGTCTTGCCTGCTCTTTCAAGCTGAGCAAGTGTAAGCTCTGCATAGTACTTACCCTTTTCTCCCTTTGAGGTTATGATTGTTTCGCCGTCATTGATTTCGATGGTATAAGCTTCGTCCTTCATCTTTTCATCGGTGATGTAGGTTGTTTTGTTATCCTTGAGCCAGCATTCGCCTGAAAAGACCTGAATAAAATTCGGTTTAGGAGTAATGTTCATATTTATCACCCTTCAATTTAATATTTACAATTCAATTATACCTAAAGATTTGCTTTTTGCAATACCCAAAAGAAAAAAGCAGACAAGAAAAACATTGTCTGCTTTTAGCTTTATCTTTTAATAACCTCACCAGTTTTAGCGTTTATGATATTGTTGAAAACGCTGATGTGACTTGTTGAAATAAACTTATCAAGATGAAGTGAGCCGAAGTACCAGTGCTTGAAGGTGCAGATTCGGCTGATATCCTCAAGGTAGGTATTGATAGCGGTGATGCTTGCGTCGCTACCCGTGTCAAGAAGGAGGAAGTCCTTAATTTTTGCGGGAGGCTCGTGAGTTATGATGATGTCAACATTGCCGTTGTACTGCTGAAGGTTGTCAACACCCTCAACGAGCTCCTCTCTTGTGGGAATTTCCATTTCTGACCAGGTGTCCATTTCGTACCTGTATTCAAGGTCGGGACTTTCTCCGCCGCCCATTGTGAAGATTTTAACATCCTCCACAGTGAAAATCTGTCCTCTCATAAGGTGGAAGATGTTTGATGCAATGTGATGCACCTTGCCGCCGTTCCACTTCTTGATTTTGAGCTTTGAGAGCATATCAAAATTCTCATGGGTACCGTCAACGAAGCAGATGTTGTACTTTTTCTTGCTGAGCTTTTTAAGAGCATTCATTTCCTCCTTGCCGCCGTCCCAAATGAAGCCGAAGTCGCCGCAGATGATGAGAGTATCGCCTGCCTTGAGC
Organism: Clostridia bacterium; assembly: GCA_017555765.1. Classification (GTDB taxonomy): domain Bacteria; phylum Bacillota; class Clostridia; order Oscillospirales; family Acutalibacteraceae; genus UBA6857. Next base: position 9,796 of record JAFZFT010000135.1, read on the forward strand.
TTTTTGAGTCGGGGGTCATCGAAGCGTGAAAGAATACCGTGAGTATCACCGGTTACGTATATCATAAGGTAAACCTGAAACAGAAGCTCTGTCCCTTTCTTTTGAGTCAAAAATTCATTTTTTATTAAACGAAAACACTGTACATTTACTTATATAACTGTTATAATAAAGTACTAAATAAACTTTATGACTATATATTATCACAACTTATCGGATAATGCAAATATAAAAGGAAAATTTCAAAAACTTTACATTTCGGAGTGGATTTTAAAATGAAAAAAATTATCTGTTTTTTACTTACAGCTGTTATATTGAGTACTCTTGCAATTATGCCTTCTTCAGCACTTTACGGCTCGGGGGAAGCGACGAAGGATCTGCATTCGGACGTTTATTATCTTGAGAGTCTTGACGAGGGTACTGTTTTCTTTGATAAGGACAGTGACAAAACGATGCCCGTTGCCGGCTTCAGCAAGATAATTTCTGCCGTTGTAGCTCTTGAAAAGTGGCAGAATCTCGACGGTGAGATTACCATTACAAAGGAGTCTCTTTCCGTTGTAAAGTACGGCTACGGCTACAAAACCGCTCTTTACAAGGCGGGGGAGACCGTTACAAGAAAAGAGCTTTTTGATTGTCTCGTGGTTTACAGTGCAAACGATGCGCTCAGTGTAATAGCCTACGATACCTACGGTACAGAGGAAGAGTTTATAAATCAGATGCAGGCTCTCTGCGATAAGCTCGGATGCACCTCAACAGTAATCAAAAACTTAACCGGTTACGATACGGAGGGTCAGTACACAACTGCAGCTGACGTTGCAAAAATCATAAAGTACGCATGGTCATTACCTGCCTTTGCCGAAACCTTCGCCCTTCAGAGTGTAACTCTTGCCGCTACGGAGTTCAATAGCGAAAGATATTACACCTCAGGCAACAAGATGATGAACAGCGGTATCTCCGATTACTATCATCCCTCGGTTGTTGCGGGCAAATACACAACTACAGACGAAGCAGGTGAGTGCATCGCTGTTGTATCCAATCAGGACGGCTACTCATACCTTACCGTTGTAATGGGCGGAAGGCTCGAGAATATCGATACCGACGAAATAAACGAAAATACAGCTATGACTGATACTAAAAGGATGCTCGAGTGGGTTTACTCAAATATCCGATACAGAACAGTTGTTGTACCCACACAGACAGTTGCAATGGTAACTGTTACTGCGGGCAAGGATGCCGATACCTTAAGGCTCGTACCCGAAAGTGAGATTTCCGCTCTCGTACCCGCAAATGCAACCCCCGATTCGGTTAAATTCACAGTTATAGAGGGTCCCGCCGACAACAAAGTGTCTGCACCCGTAAAGGCTGGAGACATTATTGCCAAGGCAGAGGTTGAATACTCGGGAATTAAGATTGCAACAGTAAATCTTGTTGCGGCTAACAACGTTGAAATGAGCTTTACAGGTCTTTTTATGTCGGGAGTATCTTCAGTGCTTTCGTCAAAGATATTTGTTATTGTGGTTGCAATTCTTACTCTTGTAGCTATTGCAGTATTCCTTCTCAATCTGCTTGAATACAGAAAAAAGCTCAGAGGTGACGTAAAAGAAGAGAAGGAAGAAAAGACACCCAAAAAGGAAAAGAGCGAAAAGACCGCCAAAGACGATAAAAAGGATAAAATTGAAAAGGCTGTCGACCTTGAAAGAGAAAAGATAGCTGAAGGCTGTCCGAAATATGAATAAAAAGAAAAATATTCGTCTGTTGAGTGGTGTGTATATTTACTTTGCTTGACAGTTGACTGCTGAGTATAGTATTATATTATAGAAATATACTGGAAAAGGATAATGTTTTTCAGGAAGGATGAGACTATGAAAAAACTGACTAAGCTTTTATTAGCTCTTATAGTTGCTGCCCTTTCAGCGGTGTGCGTATTCTGTATGACAGGTATGGCTGCCGACGATGATGACAGAGGCTGGATAGGTGCATGGGGCGGTGGCGCAACCGAAATCGGTGTTGAGGGCTACAACTCCATTACACCCTATGTGGGCAAGGTTACAATGAGAACAGTAATCACTCCCACTGCAGACGGTACAAAGGTACGCTTCAAGATTTCAAACCTTTACGGTGACGAGAATCTTGTTATCACAAGAGCTACCGTTGCAAAAAGTGTAAAGGGCTCAAAGGTTGATACCTCAACAATCAAGATTGTTACCTTCAACGAGGGCTTCCAGGGTGTAACCCTTGCTCCCGGTGAAGAGATTTATACTGACCCCGTTGTTTTTGACGTAAAGGCGGGTAAGGATATCGCCATCAGCATCTTTGCAGATGAATTCACCGAGGTAAGAACAATGGCACTTTCAGGCGCTGATACATACCTTGCCTTAGGTGAGGACGGTACCTCAAAGGAGACCTTCGGACTTCTCCCCACCTTTATCGACAGTCCTGACCTTGTAAAGGTGCTTTCTGCTCTTTTAGGCTCAGATATCGACCTTAACCTCGGCTACAGCTTCATCAAGGTTGTACCTATGGTTGTAAATATGGACGTACTCAACGAGACAGGCTATTCCGTAGTTGTTATCGGTGACTCTACTGTTGCAAACGAATTTCCTCTTTATCTCTCACAGCAGATAAACGAAGCGGGCGTTACCAATGTAGGTGTTGTCGGCAAGGGTATCATAGGTAACAAGCTTCTCAGCGACGGTCTCGGTGTAGCAGGTAAGCTTTACGGTGTATCAATGCTCGACCGTCTCGACGTTGATGCACTTCAGGCTTCAGGCGTAAAGTACGTTATCGTAAAAATCGGCTGTAACGATATTGTTCACCCCGTGTGTACCGATATGATTTCAGAGCAGCCCACCGCACAGGATATCATCAACGGCTACAAGCAGGTCTTTGACGAATGTCACAAGGCAGGCATAAAGGTTGTTGTTGTAGGTATCACTCAGTGGAAGGGAAACACAAGAAACTACTTCGGCACAGGCGATAAGTACATAAGAACAGACGAGGAATTTGCAGCAGACTGGCAGATTGCTCTTGATGTAAACAAGTGGCTCGCCAAGACAGATTTACACGACGGTTATGTCAGCTTCAATGACATTTCTTGCAATCCTCTTGACCCCGCAGCTCTTTATCCCGAATACACAATCGACGGTGTGCATCCCTCTGATACACTTCAGAGACTCTGGGCGGAATCCTTCCCCCTCAGCCTTATCGGCATCGGTAAGTCAGTAAACAAGATTACTCTCAACGATAATGCTATGGGTCTGTACGCGGGCTACGGTAAACAGCTTACCGCTACGGTGAGTCCCGCCGATGCAGAGGTCAATTCACTTGTATGGACTTCAACAAACCCCGAGGTTGCTTCAGTAAATCAGAAGGGTTATGTAAAGGCTCATAAGAACGGTATCGCATATATCACATGCAGCACTCTTGACGGAGTTTATCAGGATACCTGCTATGTAAAGGTAGTAACAAGAGTTGAATCTGTTTCTCTTAACAGAGACCGCGCAGGTGCCTACACCACAAGAAGCTTTACTCTTACCGCTACAGTACTTCCCAAAAATGCATCAAACAAGAATGTTACATGGTCAAGCTCAAATACCAAGGTAGCAACCGTTGACCAGAACGGTAAGGTTACAGGTGTAGGCTCAGGTACATGCTACATCACAGTTAAAACAGAAAACAGAGGACTTACGGCAAAGTGCCGTGTAACGGTTGTCAAGAAGAAAGAGGTCACCTCAATTTCAATCAGCCGTACAAGTCTCAATATGTATAAGGGTAAGACCTATACTCTCTCCGCCTCAGTTGCTCCCGAGGATGCAAGCTTCAAGGGCATCAAGTGGACATCATCGGCTCCGAGTATTGTAAAGGTTGATTCAAACGGCAAGCTTACTGCTCTCAAGGCAGGCTCAGCAACAATCACTGCCGCATCAACTGATAATCCGATGGTTAAGAAGACCTGCAAGGTCAACGTGCTTGTAAATACCAAGGGCGTAACACTCAATAAGACCTCCGCAACAGTCTATACCGATAACAAGATTACACTCAAGGCTACAATTTCACCCTCCGATGCTACCAACAAGAATGTGACATGGAAATCCTCCAACACAGCAGTAGCAAAGGTAAGCAGCAGCGGTGTTGTTACAGGTGTCAAGAAGGGTACTGCAGTAATCACATGTACAACCAAAAATGGCGGATATACCGCAAGCTGTACTGTTAAGGTTTATACTTCAGTCAAGACAACCTCAGTAGCCTTCACAAAGAAGACTCTTACAATTGATGACGGTACACTCGGTCAGCTCGCAATAACAATTGCACCCTCAAATGCAACAAATAAGGCTGTAACCTATACCTCATCCAATCCCAATGTAGCAAAGGTTTACTCGGACGGCCGTGTTTACGGTGTAACACCGGGTACTGCCACAATCACAGTAAAGACTGCGGATACAGGCAAAACCGCAACCTGCAAGGTTACTGTCAAGGCTGTATATCCCTCATCAGTAAGCCTCAGCTCAAAGAAGCTTACAATTGATTGCGGCGAGACAGTTAAGCTTACCGCAACAGTAGCTCCCTCAAACTGCTCTTACAGATCAGTTACATGGAAGTCAAGCGCACCCTCATCAGTATACGTAAATAAAAACGGTTATGTAAAGGGTCTCAAGGCGGGTACAAGCGCAACAATCACCTGCACAACAACCTCAGGACAGAAGGTTGCAACCTGTAAGGTAACCGTCAAAGCGATACCCGTTGAAGGCGTAAAGATTGACAAGGCATCCGTAACCCTTACAACAGATCAGAACTACAGACTCAATGCAATTATCACACCCTCCAACGCTTCCAATCAGGAGGTTGTATGGAGCAGTGCAAACACAAAGGTATGTAAGGTCAGCTCAAACGGTCTTGTAGTTCCCGTAGGCTCAGGTACAACAATCGTTACCTGCACAACAAAGGACGGCGAATTTGTCTCCTACTGTGTAATCAAGGTAAATGCAATCAAGGTGCTCGGAGTTCAGCTCAATAAGACAAATCTTGTAGCAAATAAGGGCGCATCCTTCACTCTCGTTGCTACTGTCGTACCTTCAAATGCAACCAACCCGGGTATCAGCTGGAAATCCACCAACACCAATGTTGCAACAGTAGATAACGGTATTGTAAAGGCAGTAGGTGTAGGTACTTGTGAAATCAAGGTATACACCGATGACGGCAACTATATAGCAACCTGTAAGCTTCAGGTTATTAACTGATAAATAAGAAAAGTTCTTTGGTTACTCGGCTCCCTTGAAAGGTTATTCCCCTGTTAGGGGAAATGTCTGCAAAGCAGACAAAAGGGTGCCGGTTTCCGGAGGAAAAGCGGCAAAATCGCAGATTTTGACTGAGGGGTTCTCAAGAAAGTAACGACTGCACGGCGAGTGCAATATAATATAAAGATAAAAGCTATCGGAATTCAATATCCCGATAGCTTTTGTTAATATATTCAATTATATTACACTCTCGCTTTTCTGAGCGCACTGCAGATTTTATCAAGAAACAGTACCATAAACACTATCTGTAACACACTCATAATTCCCGCCTGAGGTATTCTGGTCATAAACTTTACCCAGAAGGGGGCACCGTAATAGAAGGAAAGCCAGAAGCTGTTGAGGAAAAGTGAGCATACGAGCTGACTTGCGAGTACTGAAAGAACAATGCGGATGATATCCCTCTTATCGAAGGCGAGAAGCCTTCTGAAGGGCTTTTCGCATTCCTTGCCGAGAAATATGCCGTATATAAGACCCGCAACCGCAGCGGTAATTGTGAAGCCTATCTGGAAGGCACCGCCCGTGGGGAAAACGATTGCACCGAGGAAATCACCGAGTCCGTAAACAGTCATCGAGCCCATAATACCGAAATATCTTGCCGCAATGACAACGGGAATGAATGAAAGTGAAAATCTCATCGAGTCACCGACGGGTATAACGAGAAACCTTGCGAAAACTATCTGCATAGCACACAAAAGAGCAAGGGAGCAGAGGTTGAGAAGCCTCTTTTCTGTTTTTGAGCGATTTCTTTTTGCCATAAAAAAGCACTTCCTTTATATTTCTGCAATACCGCTGAAAGATAAAGGAAGCTATAGCTATTCCGTAAGTTTACAGCGGGATGCGGCAGATGTATCGCAAGAGAAAATCTCTATTCGTTTCCGCAGCAACTCCCCGTCTGCGAAACACTGAGCGCACAAAAGCCTACTCTGTTTTTTTATGAATATATCATTTTTCAGAGCTTTAGTCAATAGTCAGAATTTAAAAAGCCTTCTGAATTTTTTCTGCCACACGGCAACATAAAGGGAAATAACATTGGTCACACCCTTGTCAAAGAGGATGAAAACGATGTTTCCGAGACCGAGAAGGATTTTCGGCATATGCTTTGCAATTTCACCGAGCTCACCATCAATACCCATAAGCTGCTCATAGGGCATACCGAAAACGTAAATCATAATAAGATATGCACCAATCATAGAAGCGTTAAAAACGGCAAACTTTATAGCGTACTCTACCGGCCTTTTTACTCTGCTTTCAAGGAAAGCCTTGAGTACGGGATAATAACCGAAGAAGGCAACGTAAAGCATAACCGCTTCCTTGTTGGGTACAGTAATAAGAGCTATTGCCGAGGTGGAGATATATACCGTAATAGCCCAACGTGAGCCCATTTCCACAACTGCAAAAACTATGAGCATACCTGCTATAGCGGGCAGAGCATAAACTAAAATCTCAAGCGCCGACGGGATGAGAATTACTACGGAAAGAGCCGTAAGCATCGCACCCAGAGCGACCTTTGCACTGTTGTTGTTTCTTTTCATATCAGCAGCATCCTATAAGGTCTCCGCCCATACATTCGCAGCAGCAGTCAGCGCAGATAAGACCCTGACAGATATCGCAAGCGTCACATCCGCAGCAGCCACAGCCGTCGTTGTTTGATGACTGATGAGTTGTTCTGAAGCCACCGCTCTGACGGTTTTTCATATTTTCAAAGGCGTTGGAATATTCAACGTTGTCAGGCTCCATATTGTGAGCCATATTGAAATAGCTGTAGGCCTGGTCAGTCCAGCCTCTCTTGTAGTTTACCTGACCCTTGAGATAATACCAGCGTGCGGATCTTTCGCTGAGGTCCATATTTTCGAGAGCTCTTTCCGCACCGTCAAGGTCGCCTTTTCTGAGACACTCCTCAGCCTCGTAAAAGCCACCTGCGTAGGTCGTGTAGCCGCTATTCCGGTATGAGCCTGAAGCACCCGACATAATTGCATCGTAAGCCTCGTTGATTTCAGCCATTTTTGCCTCGGCAGTACTTCTGAGGGGGCTTGAGTCGTAATTATCGGGGTGGTATTTTTTAGCAAGAGCCTTGTAAGCTTCTTTTATCTGTTCTTTACTCGCATTTCTCGATACGCCGAGAACTTCATAGGGATCTCTCATTTTTCATTTCTTCCTTTCAGTATTTTGCGTGTTACCTCTTCAGTACCCTCGCAAAGTATATTTTCAACAATTCCCTTGAGGGATTTCGCTTGGATTTCACTGTAGCTTTCGAAGGCAAGGGCGGCACTCATATTAAGCTGACCGCAGATATTATTCAGTACCTCGTCGGTGATATCTGCCTCACTCTTTATACCGTACTTCAGAAGGAAGGGATTATACCCGCCTTTTTTCAGGTCTTTTCTCATATCGTCAGCCGCATCGCAGAGATATACCCATTTGCCTATTCCGTAGCCGAAGCGGTAAACGGTGTTTTTGTTATTATCTGCAATTTTGTGGGAGAATATCAGTCCGAGTGAGTGTGCGCTCTCGTGTGAAGCCTTGTCCGTACTATCCGAGCGCTCTTTTTCCGTACTGTACTGCCGTTTCATTGAAGCGGAGATTTTCTCTGCAATTTCGGGATAATACTTTTTCGCTTTTCTGTACTTAAGTGAAGCGTAGGGCAGAAGAAGGTACATAAGAAGCCTTTTCATAAGAGACGAATCGCAGATGTCATCGTGTACCTTATGATAAAAAAGCATCATGGAAACCGCTGCGGCATATTTAAGCTCCTCCTCGGCATTGGTACAGTAATTGCACCTTTTAGTCGGATTAAAGGGACACCGACCGCTTTTATAGCAGGGGAGTACACCCGTAACGGAAAGCCTTGCGAGGACGAGAAAGGTTATATCGTAGCTGAGGGTAAGTCTTGCAAGGATGCCGAAGTGCTTGCCTAAAGCCTTACACAGTGAGCAGTAAAGCCCACGGTAGGCTTCATATTCCTTGACCTTAAGCTCAGGC
>JAFZFT010000136.1 GCA_017555765.1 Clostridia bacterium
CAGCGCAAAGTTCACAAGACTTCACAACGATGCAAACGCACTTTGCCTCGGCGGCAGAGTTGTAGGTGCGGGCCTTGCACTTGAAATGGTAGACGTTTTCCTTGATACAGAATTCGAGGGTGGCAGACACCAGAGAAGAGTCGATCAGATTATGGCTATTGAAGCAGGTACATTTGAAGGCTGAGCATAATTACTATTTAAAACAGTAAAAAGGACGGTGAAACCGTCCTTTTGTTTTTTATTTCACTGTCAGCTTCCGCACATTACTGAAGGAGCTGTATATATATCCGTCAGCTGTTTTTTTGTATGCTCTTACCTTGAAATAATATGTCTCTGAGCTTGTAAGATCCGTTTTATAAATCTTTATTGTATCTGCGGAATAGTTGGAAATTTTTATGTATTTGCCATTCTGCTCAGTTGAATACCACACCTGATATCCGGTTTCACCCTTAACATCATTCCAGGCAACAGTAGCTCTCCCCACAGCCGTTGATGCCACACGGATAGTCGGTGTATCAAGATCGGTTGTAACAGTCACCTTTCTATAAGAGGGCGCCCAAACGCAATTTTTACCCGTTCCGGTGTACGCTCTGATAGCAAAGGTATATTTTGTACCTTCGGTTAAGCTTTCTACTGTGTACGAGGTTGAACCCAAGGTTTTAAGAGCCTTCCACTTGCCATCTGCGAGTACAAATATTCTGTAGCCACGGGCGTCCTTACATTCTGTCCAGGAAAGCGAAACCCTTGTACTGCCTTTGTTTACAGTAACCTTTTCAGGCTTTGACAGCTTAAGCATCGAGCCCTTATCCTCAATAATCTCTTTAGCAGTGCATCTTGAGCATTTTCTGCTTTTTGTTCCGTCGGAGAGATATGTCGCATTATTATCCGAAACGTATTCCGAAGAAAATGCATGGCCGAGACTCGGTATACTTGTTTTTATACTGTAATCGCAAAATACACAGCCAGCGGAAAGGCTGCCCTTTTTTGTGCAGGTAGATTTAGTTTCACTGTGAACGAGAGAATGTCCCATCACAGAGCAGTCATAGCTTCCTGCAACCTTCAGATATCCGATGGAATAATCGTTAAGCTCAAAGGTTTTTGCACCTATGTACCTGAAAGCAAAATCCTTACCCGTTTCCGAAGTGAAGCGACCGCAGAAAACACCGTCAACAGAAAGGCAGATGCTGTTTGTACCGTCACTGCCGATTTCATTCCACAGGCGGTAGGTGTGATACTCGTACGGATTTGCGGTCAGAAAAACATTTTCTGTTGCAGCGCCGTTACCTATCTGCTTACTTTTACCGAGAGTCATATAAAGCTTGCCGTTTGCGTAATATCTGTGCCAGAAATATTTAACCTCATTCATCGAAAGGTTTTTTCTTGCTATGTTTTCACTAAGAAGTATTATAGAATGAGCTTCTTTTTTTGTGCCCTCGGTTTTACCCGTCCACTCAATGAACCACTGCTTATTATGTAAAAGGTTTATAGTGTTATCAAGCTGATATATCACGCCCTTGTGTATCCCGTTTTCGACGCTGCCCATACCGTTTTCACCTTCAACAATTACAAGCTTGTTTTCGGTGTATTTGTCATCTGAGGTTGCTACAAGTCCCGTGGGAGTACCGGTGAAGCAATAGGCTCCTTCGCCTTTTTCATAGGCGGGAGTACCCTTCACTGCCACTGCTTTGTCGGTATCTGCACCGACAGAAGTAAGACTTCCACCATCAGTACCGTATTTTGCAGTAAGATCGTAATATCTGTATTCAAGATTATCCGACAGACTGTAGGTAACAGTTTTGGATTCGTAAACGGGATAAACCACAGGAACAACGAGAGTATGTGATTCCGCTGAGGATAGTGCTTCTATGCCGCTTACCTCTTTATAACCCGTCCAATCGTAAAAGGTCACTTTTGTTTCAACTTCGGGTTTTTCCGCTCTCGACAGCAAGTAAGCGGTGTTTCTTGCCGCTTCAATACCAAGCTCGTTGTAGCCTATCTGATTGTAATGTATACTGTCGTGAACATCAAAGGGTGTTTCCGGAGAGTACCACTGCTCCTCCTGCGGAATCTGTACAGGATAATCCACTCTGCCGTCCTCGTACGCCGAAGCAAAATATTCCCGTACTCCGTCGCTTTCGTCAGGCATATAAACCCAGCTGTCACCGATATTGCATACAAGGTTTATATCCTCATATTCGGGATTATTCGCAAGCCAGTACTGAGCAACCCTCGGCCCGTTCATCTCAACATCGGGAAAGGCTTCATAATAGGACTTATCAGTAGTATCCGTCTTTATGCCACTTCTGTAGGGTACGCAGTCATCTCTGCCTCTGCGTGGCATTATTATATTGCAAAAGCTGAAGGTTTCAGCTTCTCCGTCTGCGTCAATATCAAAAGCGGTATCCTTTTTCAGACTTTCGTACATCGAAAGAAAGCTTTCAGCATAATATTCTGCCGTATTTGCTCTGTCGGTACAGCCATGGAACCAGAAATATCCGTAATCCTTAAGAATGTAGTGTCCCGCAAGGATTTCACTTCTCATTGTCTGCTGAGCTGCTCCGACAATAGTGACAACTCTTGTATATACCTCAGCACCGGGTTGCCACTTATCGATAGTTGTTGCACCCTTGGCGGCATTGATAATCCACACCTTGTCACCTGTAAGCTTATGCCAGCTGTAAGCCACACCGCTGTCTATACCCATTCTGCCCTCACCCGCTTCGGTCAGGCGGTTAACTGGATTGTTTTCAAGGTTTTCCGTTGTACCTGTAACATTGACCGCTGAACCGCCACCCGTAAGTGCCGAAGGAACAAAAGTAGTTGTATTTTCAAGGGTAATGATATCCGATTGACCTACTGTGGAGTATACAACGCCGTTTTCGTTTGCTATAGACTGATTTTCGTCTCCCTCGTTGCCGTACATATTGCTCTGACCCAACAGAAGAAACATCGATACGGGTGCCGGCTCAACCCTGACTGTGTACTGCTGAGAGTCGATTATAACACTTGCAGTACCGATACCCACGGCGTGAAGCTCACCGTTTTCAAGACTTATTACACTGTCATCCTTTGTCCCTTCAGCCACACCGTAGCCTACCTTGAAGGATTCGGGACTGCCGGAATCCACAATTTCAATGCTTTCATAGTCGCTGTAATAATCATCGTATCTGAGAACGATTACTCCGCTATCCGTCTCAGCTGAGACAGAAAGAGCAGTCAGAACAATAGCCGCAATCAATATAAAAGCAAGAGATAAAAATCTGTGAAAGTAGCATTTTTTATTTCTCATAATTTTTATACCTCATCAATGTACGGTTGTATTTTTTACTGTATACTTTTTAAACCCATCAATTTTAACACATAAAAATACTGATGTCAATTTGTTATCGGCTTACTTTGATAAACACAACAAGCTTTCATTCAGTTGTTGATTCTTTTTCTTATTATTCACACTTGACAAAGCACTTCCGTAGTGCTAAAATATTCAGTACAAAGAAAAATTACATCCCCGAAAGCGTTGAGGGAGAGGGCTTTTTCGCAAGGAATTTTCAGAGAGTCCGACATTTGCTGTGAGTCGGATAAATTTCAGAAATATCGCCTACCACTCCTGAGTGTGTACCGAAATAAGGTACGCCGTATGACTGCGTTAAAGTCTTCGAGTGCCGTCTATGACGGAATATGGGTGGAACCGTGGAGCATTATCGCTTCATCCTATGCAAAATGCGTGGGATGGAGCTTTTCTTTTTTGCTTTCGCAAAAAAATGCAAAATTAAAAATGCAAAGTGCAAAATGATTATTCTTAAACCAAGAATTAAAATTAACGCCACTTGCTGTTTCTGAGCTTTTTCTTTGCGGACGCTGACTTAAAAAAGGTGGGCATCTGACCCGCGACCACAATTCTGCATTCTGCATTTTCAGAAAGGAAGAAAAACTATGATTAACGTAACTCTCAAGGGCGGCGTTGTCCGCGAATACGAAGACGGCTCAAGCATCATCACCGTTGCAAAGAGCCTCGGTGCAGGTCTTTACAAGGCCGCTTGTCTCGCAAAGGTAAACGGAGAAATCTGCGACCTTCGCACAGTACTCACCTCTGACTGTGAGGTTGAAATTCTCACATTTGACGATGATGAAGCAAAGAAGACCTTCTGGCATACCTGCTCACACATCCTCGCACAGGCTGTTAAGAGACTTTACCCCGAGGTAAAGCTTGCAATCGGCCCTGCAGTTGATAACGGCTTCTACTATGATTTCGACAGCGAAGTAAACTTCACTCCTGAAATCCTCGAAAAAATTGAAGCTGAAATGAAGAAAATCGTCAAGGAAGGTCTCTTCCTTGAAAAAATCGAAATGTCTCCCGAGGAAGCTCTTGCTCTTATGGAAGAAAAGGGAGAAATCTACAAGGTAGAGCTTATTAAGGAACACGCTGACAAGGGTGAGCCTATCTCCTTCTACCGTCAGGGCGAATTCCTCGAGCTTTGCGCAGGGCCCCACATTCCCGATACATCAAGAGTTAAGGCATTCAAGCTCACCTCATGCACCGGTGCTTACTGGAGAGGCGACAGCAAAAACAAGATGCTTCAGAGAATTTACGGTACTGCCTTCACAAGGGCTGCTGACCTTGAAGAACATCTTGCAAGAATCGAGGAAGCTAAGAAGCGCGACCACAACAAGCTCGGCCGTGAGCTCGAAATCTTCACAACAGTTGATTTCATCGGTCAGGGTCTTCCCATCCTTCTTCCCAAGGGTACTCATATCGTACAGACTCTTCAGCGCTTCGTTGAAGACGAGGAAAAGAAGAGAGGCTGGCTCCGCACAAAGACTCCCCTTATGGCAAAGAGTGATCTTTACAAAATCTCAGGCCACTGGGATCACTATAAGGACGGCATGTTCGTAATGGGTGAAGAGGAAACAGATGACGAAGTCTTCGCACTCCGTCCTATGACCTGCCCCTTCCAGTATCAGGCATATCTCAACAGAGCACGTTCATACCGTGATCTTCCTATGAGACTCGGCGAAACCTCAACTCTTTTCAGAAACGAGGCTTCAGGCGAAATGCACGGTCTTATCAGAGTACGTCAGTTCACAATCTCCGAGGGTCACCTTATGTGTACTCCCGAACAGCTTGAGGACGAATTCAAGGGCTGTCTTGACCTTTGCGTATTTATGCTCAAGACTCTCGGTCTTTATGATGATGTTTCCTACCGCTTCTCACAGTGGGATCCCGACGATACAGAAAAGTATATCGGTACAAAGGAACAGTGGGATGAGGCTCAGGGCATGATGGGCAGAATCCTTGACAATCTCGGCATCGATTATAAAATCGGTATTGGCGAGGCTGCTTTCTATGGTCCCAAGCTCGATATTCAGATCAAGAACGTACACGGCAAGGAAGATACACTCATCACAATCCAGATCGACCAGATGCTTGCTGAAAAATTCGGCATGGAATACGTTGCTCCCGACGGAACAAAGAAGAATCCCTACATCATTCACCGTACATCAATCGGCTGCTACGAAAGAACTCTTGCTCTTCTCATCGAGAAGTATGCAGGCGCATTCCCCGTATGGCTTGCTCCCGAAAAGGTACGTATTCTTCCTATCGCTGACCGTCATCAGGATGCTGCTTATGCAGTTAAGGCTGCTCTTATGGAAGCAGGCATCGACGATGTTGATATAGACACAAGAAGCGAAAAGCTCGGATACAAGCTTCGTGAGGCTCAGCTTGAAAAGATTCCTTATATGCTCGTCATCGGCGACAAGGAAGCTGAAGAAGGAACTGTATCTGTCAGAAAGCGCGGCCACGGTGACCAGGGCTCGATGGCAACTGCAGACTTCATTGAGCTTATCAAGGAAGATATCGCAACAAGAGTTATCTGGTAAAATAAATTTAAAGAGGTGCATCCGCACCTCTTTTTTATTGACACAATCAGACACAGGATATATAATATATAAAAAGGAAAAAGAGAAAATTATAGTGCATGACGTTTTTATAAGCTATTCTCACAAGGATAAATCTGTTGCCGATGCAATCTGTGCCAACCTTGAGGCAAACTCCGTCAAATGCTGGTATGCACCGAGAGATATCGCTCCCGGTGATGATTGGGCGGACGCTATTATGGATGCGCTTTCCAAGGCTAAGGTATTCGTTCTGATTTTCTCCAAGCATTCAAATTTATCATCACAGGTAAAAAACGAAATCACATCAGCTGTCTCATACGGCTGCAAAATCATCCCCTTCTGCATCGACTCCGTAAAAATGAACAGCGGCCTTGCCTATTATCTCAATTCTGTTCACTGGCTGGATGCCACTGAAAAAATTAAAGAAGAAACAATGAAAAAGCTTTATGAAGAGATTTGTTCAACTCTCTATAACAAGAAAGCTGTTGATTTCGTTCCTGTTCCCTTCAAAATAAAACGACGTACAAATTTCAAATTTCTCTTCCTCGGCATAATTACGGCTTTTCTTGTTGCGGTGCTCGCCCTTGCGGTAATATATTTATCCGACTCTCGGAAAACCGAAACATATTCTGCTGAGGTGGGAGATATTGTAACCTTCGGCACAACAGCTTTGCTGATAGCTGGTGGCTCAGAGATATTAATGAAAGCTTTTACTTCGATTCCAATTACGCAGTAACAGCAAACGGTGAAATCACGACCGGTATGCAAAAATTTGCAAGCTATGTAAGACCTGTTATAAAAATATTAGTTGAAACTAAATAAGACCAAAACTGTCTCCTGACGATAAGAAGGAGACAGTTTTATTTTTCCAAAAGGTAGTTCATTTTTGTAAAAATGACAGCCATCCCTATTTTTTTATTTTCCTCGGCGGAGCTCGTACCACTTTTCAACAATCCACAGCCGCACCTCATATTTTCCGCTATGTGAAACTATATCCATACTCTTTTCACTGAGTACATCGTTGAGCCTCACCTCATCCTTACTTGCCGCGGGAAGACACATAGGCGGAAACATCACACACCACCAGTTTTCTCCCTCACCCTCACCGAGTATTACTCTTAAAGCATTGTAATAACCTGCGGGCAAGGTCACATTGCCGTACTGTCTTGTAGGAAAGTAGCATTCCGTTATTTCAACCTCAGCGGAATATGTAAAGCCGTTTTCTCTGAGAGTACGCTCTGCAACCGCCTTCATTGTATCAAGATTTTCACTAAGACGAATTTCTGCCTCTTCTATATTGCTGTTGCCCTCAAAAAGCTCTCCGCTTTCCTCTAAAATCGCATCACGCACGAGAAGCTTCACGCCCTGTGCGGCATCACTGTTACTGTCAGCGATAACATGAAGACGCAGTACGTTATTACGGATATTTTTACAGTCGCTCTCAAAGGCAAGACACATCGCTACTGAAATAATAAATGCCACAAGAGCCGATGCTTCAAAAATACGGATTTTCATTTTCGTCACCCTTTCTTTGTACTCTCATTATTACCAATTTTTTCCTTGTCTATACCGAGGAAAAATTTTTACTGTTTTTTTATCCCGCTACTGCATAAACTTATTTTGAGTTCTATTGACAAACAAAGGCTTTACAGATAATATGATGTATAAGGAGTGACTTCGATGAAGACCTTTGATAAAATCTGTATTCTCATCAGGGAGCAGCTCGGACTCAGCGACGACTTCCCGATTACAGAAAAAACAACAATTCAGGACATTGATGCGGACAGCCTTGACGTGGCAGAATTCTTTATGACATTGGAAGACACCTTCGATGTTGAAATTCCCGAGGATGCCGAGGCAAAAGTGCATACCATGGGAGATGTTGCAGAATTGATAGAATCACTCATTTTAAGCTGATTTCTCACGGAGTGAAAGGAAGATAAATATGCTCAGATACAAATACATTATATGGGACTGGAACGGTACGATTCTTGACGATGTGGATATCAATATCGAGATAATAAACAGCCTTCTTGCTGAAAGAGGGCTTCCTCTCATCGAAAGTGAGGATAAATACCGCAATCTCTTTACCTTCCCCATCCAGAATTTCTATAAGGAGCTCGGCTTCACCTTCAAGGAGGAGCCCTTTGAGACTGTTGCCCGTCAGTACGCCTTTATGTACGATGAGAAATATCCCTTTGCTTCAGTTTCATACGATACGGAAAGCCTTCTTCGTACCTTCAGGGATGCGGGTGCGGAGCAGATAATCGTTTCTGCAACGGAACAAGGCTTTCTCACAAGTCAGGTTACATATTTCGAGGTTGAGCAGTATTTCACCGACATTCTCGGCACCTCGGACATCTATGTGAAAAGCAAGGTATCCGTTGCACAGAAATGGATGCAGGAAAACGGAGTTTCTCCCGACGATGTGCTTTTCATCGGTGATACGGTACACGACAAAGAGGTTGCAGACAGCATCGGCTGTGAGTGTGTCCTCGTGGCAAAGGGACATCAGTCAAAGGAAATACTCACCCGCTCAGGTGCAATTGTGGTAGACACCCTCAGCGACATACAAAAAGTGGTGATTCTATGAAAAAGGTTGTTATCGTACCCGATTCCTTCAAGGGTACTCTTTCGGCAACCGAGGTCTGCAGTATTGTAAAAACAGAGCTTCAAAAGAAATATCCCCACCTTGAAGCTATAGAAATACCCGTTGCAGACGGCGGAGAAGGTACTGTAGAAGCGCTTCTTACCGCTATTGGCGGAGAAAGAATATACTGCACCGTAAAAAGTCCCCTCGGAAGAGATATTACCGCCTTTTACGGCATTCTTCCTGACGGCACTGCAATTATTGAAATGGCTCAGGCTTCAGGAATAACCCTCGAAAAAGAAAACAATGCCCTTAAAAGCTCCACCTACGGTACGGGTCAGCTTATTCTCGATGCGGTCAGCAGAGGTATAAAAAACATCCTCATCGGTATAGGCGGCAGTGCCACAACCGACGGAGGTATAGGCGTTCTCGGGGCTCTCGGCATAGGCTTTTACGATAAAAATAAAAAGGAAGTCCCTCTTTGCGGTGAGGGACTTAAGCTTATTGAAAGTATAGACATTTCAGGTCTTGATAAAAGGCTTCAGGAATGCAATATAACAGTACTTTGTGACGTGGCGAATCCTCTTTACGGTGAAAATGGAGCGGCTTATGTATTCTCCCCGCAGAAGGGTGCATCGGAAAAGGATGTGCGTTTCCTCGATGAGGGTCTTCGTAACCTGGCAAGGGTAAGTGCAGATACATTAGGCAAGGATTTCTCCCTTAGTGAAGGCGCAGGTGCAGCGGGCGGACTCGGCTTCGGTCTGATTGCATTTCTCGGTGCAAGACTCACGAAGGGTATAGAGCATGTACTGGAAAAAACTGAGTTTTCCGAAAAGATAAAGGGTGCTGACCTTATCATCACCGGTGAGGGAAAGCTAGACAGACAGTCACTTATGGGTAAGGTACCTTTTTTTGTGGCAGAGAAAAGTGAAGGAAAAAGAGTACTCGCTCTTGTAGGTGTAAGTGAGGTAACACCCGAGGAGGCGGCAGAAAAGGGCATCTCGGAGATAATCGAGACCAATCCTCTTCATCTTCCCTTCGAAGCAATAAAGGCTCAGGCAAAAGAGATGCTTATTGATGCAATAGAAAATATTATTGTATAAACGGGAAAATTTGACGATTTTCTCTTGATTTATTTCCCGTTTTGCGGTTTAATATAAGATGTAATATTATGAACACAAAGGAGCAGATAAAATGAGCAACATTAAAAGACTTAAATATTTTGTTGACGGTCAGTGGCTTGAATCAAAGACAGAAAAGTATATGCCTGTCTACAATCCCAGCACCGGCGAAGTAATCGCAGAAACTCCCTGCTGTACTCAGGATGAGGTTGAGGCAGCTATCGCTTCCGCAAAGGCAGCATTCCCCGCTTGGTCAAACACTCCCGTTATGAAGAGAGTTCAGGTACTCTATAAATTCCGTGAGCTTCTCAACGAGCATCTCGACGAGCTTACAAAGCTTTGCGCTCTCGAGCACGGTAAGGTTCTTTCAGAAGCAAAGGGTGACATTCTCAAGGTTAAGGAGCCCGTTGAACACGCTATCTCCGCTCCCTCACTCACAATGGGTGACTGCATGAGAGATACATCAAACGGCTACGACACCACTCTTTACTATGAGCCTGTTGGTGTTTTCGCAGGTATCGTACCCTTCAACTTCCCCGGTATGATTCCCATGGGCTGGATGGTTCCCTGCTGCATCGCTTGCGGTAACACAATCGTTCTCAAGCTCGCATCAATGACTCCGATGACAGCTATGCGCATTAATGAGCTTCTTGTTGAAGCAGGTCTTCCCAAGGGCGTTGTTAACCTTGTTACCTGCTCAAGAGTTGAGGCAGACATCTTCCTCAAGCATCCCGATGTTAAGGGTATAACCTTCGTTGGCTCAACAAAGGTTGGTCTTCACGTATATAAGGAAGCTTCAGCAACAGGTAAGAGAGTTCAGGCTCTCTGCGAAGCTAAAAACCACGCTCTCGTACTCGAGGACGCTGCTCTTGAAAGATCAGCAAGAGGTATCATCAACTCCTCCTTCGGTTGCGCAGGTGAAAGATGTATGGCTCTTCCCGTAGTTGTTGCTCAGGAAAGCATCGCTGACAAGCTTGTAGCACTTCTCAAGCAGTACGCTGAAGAGCTTAAGCTCGGCCCTGCATACGAGGCTGATTCAACCCTCGGCCCCGTTGTTACCGCAGAACACAAGCAGAGCGTTATCAACTGGATCAACAAGGGTATTGAAGAAGGTGCAACTCTCGTTCTCGACGGACGTAATGCAGTTGTTCCCGGCTACGAAAACGGCTTCTATGTAGGCCCCACAATCTTCGACAACGTTACTGAGGAAATGACAGTAGGTACTCAGGAAATCTTTGGCCCCGTACTCTGCATCAAGAGAGTAAAGACCTTTGAAGAGGGTCTTGAGCTCATGAACCGCAACCCGTTTGCTAACGGCTCAGTTATCTTCACACAGAGCGGCTACTATGCAAGAGAATTTGCAAAGAGAACAGACGGCGGTATGGTTGGTGTTAATGTTGGTATTCCCGTACCCGTTGGCGTATTCCCCTTCACAGGTCACAAGCTCTCATTCTTCGGTAATCTCCACTGCCTCGGCAAGGATGCTTTCCGCTTCTTCACAGAAACAAAGGCTGTTACAACACGTTGGTTTGACGAGGAAGAAATGAAGGCTACAAATGTTGATACATGGGACGGCTCAGTAGGCGGCGGCATGTAATTTAAATGCAAAATGCAAAATGCAGAATGCAGAATTGCGCCCTGCGTGAGCGGATGAGGCTCATTGCTTCCCGCCCATTAAGATATACATAAATTAAGCGACCGATTTATCGGTCGCTTTGTTATTTTAATTGTTTATTCGTTTATGTCGTCACTGTTTTCCTCGGCTACAATCGGCTCTGTGTCAATGTGACTTTCAGGCTCGGATATCGGGTTTCCGTACTCGTCGGAGATAAAGCCCTGAGGTGAGTATGTCTGCTGATTGGGTACATAACCGCCCTGAGGCTGACCATAAGGCATAGCGCCCTGCTGATAAGGATAACCCGCGGGATTCTGTCCGAAGGGAGCACCGCTCTGCTGATCAGGTACATAGCCGCCCTGAGGCTGACCGTAAGGCATAGCGCCCTGCTGATAGGGATAACCTGCAGGATTCTGTCCGTAGGGAGCACCCTGCTGAGGATTGTAATATCCGTTTTCCATCTGCTTGAAAAGCATATTCTTATAAACATAGGGAGCAGCATCGCCGTACTTCTCATTTTTCACTGCCTCATAGAAGGCTGCTTGAGTGGTATATACATAAGGACTAAGCCAGATTGAAAGAATACCGAATGTGAAAATATCAAGTATATACCAACCGATAAAGCTGAGATTGAGCATAAACAAATCGAGCTTGTTGCCGTCCATAAGCTTCTTTGATTCCTTTATGGCATCAGAGGGCTTGATATCGGGATTTTCTGCAAGAATAAAGTTTGACATTGAATAAGAAAGAGCCTTTATAATACCGGGCACAATAAAAAGAAGTGTCCATAAAAAGGTATAGAGACTTGTAAGCAGATAGAGCACAAAAACATTGCCGAAGTTTTTGAAGCCCTCAAAAATAGTTGTATACTCAACCTTCTGTCTCTTTATTGACTTGTAGCCCATCGAGTAAAAGCCGAAGGCTAAAATGGGAAGCACAACCCAGTTTGCTATAGTCCCTAAATTATTCAGCGGAGAGTAAGCCAGATTGATATAAATATTCTGTGTGATTTCGGGCATCTCCACTCCCGACATCGCTATGGCTTCATAAGTAGATGTAACTATTGACGGGCCTGTGCAGAGTGCATTTACGAGGAAATAAATCAGAGAGCACACCGCCACTATATTCCATTTATCCGCAAGGGAGTCCTTTGCTATTTTCTTGTAATAACCGTAATCCATATTTTTTCCTTCCTTTCTGTTTTCTCCTTAATTTCATTATACTCACAAAAATCTGTAAAAGTCAAGCATTACCAAAAAAACGCTCCCAGGTCGAGAGCGTTTTCTTACTTATATATGCCCTCGCCGGGCGGTCAATACTTTCTTGAAAGAAAGTATTCAAAGAACTTTTCTTATTACTCTACTGTTATCTCACAGCTGTCTGTTTTGCCGTTCCAGGTAATAACTGTAATTGTTGCAGTACCGGGCATAAGAGCTGTAATTTTGCCGTTCTGATCAACAAAAATAACATCTGAAGCGGTGCTTGACCAGATAACTGTCTGATTCTCCGCATCAATGGGAGTAATCACAAAGCTGAGCTGATACTCTTCACCTACGGAAAGGGTCTTGGGTGTCGAGCCGATATAAACCGCCTCGGGAGACTGAGCTACCCTAACCTTACACTCGGAGTAAAGTCCATTTTCAAGTGAGATTACTCTGATTATTACCTCGCCCTTCTTGTGGTAGGTAATTGTACCGTCTGCGGCAACTGTTGCGATTTCCTCGTCGGAGCTTTCGAAGCGTACACTGGTATTATTAGCATTCTCGGGATAGATATTGTATTTAAGCTCATGTGAGAGACCTGTATAAGCACCGTTATACTCACTCAGCTCAAAAGCAATGCCTTCAACGGGCTGAATAACAACAATCTCAATTTCAGCAGTTTTACCTGTAAGGCTTGAAACTGCAGTTACTGTTGCAATACCCGCAGCAACACCGGTTACCTCGCCGCTCTGAGGGTCAACAGTAAGTACTGTATTATCTGATGAAACGAAGGTAAAGGTTTCATCGTGGCTTGCGGGATAAGCGGTAATGCTGAGCTCTGCACTTGCACCCTTGCTGATTGAAATACTGCCAAGCTCAAGAGTAAAGTACTGTACGGGAGTAGGTACGTAAACGTTACAAGCTGCCGATACAAGGCTGTCCTTGTTTGTGCAGGTGATAACCGCACTGCCGGGAGCAACTGCGGTTACAACACCGTTTTTGTCAACAACAGCAACTGTTTCATCGCTTGACTCCCACTGGGTCTCGGGATAGGTTGCATTGTCAGGGATAATCACGGGGACAAGAGTGAAGCTTTTCTCTGCAAGAAGCTCGATATCATCCTCGTTGAGGACAATATATGTTACCTGCTCGATTACTGTAACAGTACATTCTGCAAAGGCTTCACTGTTATCCGCTGAAACTGCCTTGATTGTAACAACACCTGACTTGTTACCGGCAGTAACAGTACCGTCAACAACTGTTGCGATTTCACTGTCTGTGGTTGTCCAGATAAGCTCATTAGCGGTTGCGTTGTCAGGGCTTACTGTAACCTCAATATTAAAGCTTTCACCCTTGTGGATGCTCATTTCAGTCTTGTCGAAGCTGATAGCCTCCATACCTATACCGACATTCACGAAGCAGTAGTCCACGAAGCCGCCGTCAACACTGTGAGCGCTGATTATTACAGTACCCTTTCTGAGAGGTACTACTCTGCCGTTTTCTACTGCAGCAACAGTACTGTCGCTTGTCTTCCAGATAATATCGGTAATATGTGCATCAGCGGGAGTAACCTCTGCGCTGAGAGTAAATTCTCTGCCCACATAAGCGGTGTAATCGTGCTTATCAACTGATACAGACTCAACATGCTTACGTACTGTGAATTCACATTCTGCGCTGACTCCTGTATCCTCAGTTGTAGCAACGATCTTTGCAGTACCCTTGCCCACTGCGGTAACAACACCGTTTTCGTCTACGGTGAGTACGCTGTCGTCGGTGGTAGCCCAGATGATGCTCTTATTTGTAGCATCATCGGGAAGGACTGTTGCAACAAGAGTGAGTGTGTCGCCGCAGTAAAGCTCAGCGGACACTGTATCAAGCTCAACGGATTCGCTCTTCACCTCAACAGTAACGATACATTCAGCGAAGACTTCATCGCGTACTGTATTTATTGTAAGCTTTGCTTCACCCGCCTTGAGAGCCTTCACCTTGCCGTTTGCAAGCACCTGAAGTACACTCTCGTCTGAGCTGCTCCAAGTAAGCTCGGTTTCTGTTGCGTCAGCGGGGAGATAGCTTGCTTCAATGAAGTATACGCCACCCTTTTCGAGCTTGATTTCGCTTTCCATAAAGAAAATTGAAGAAATGTATTTGATTACAGTTACCTCGCACTCGTCAAGGATTTCACCATTCTCAGCTGATGCAGCTGTGATTGTAGCAGTACCTGTCTTGAGAGCAGTTACCTTGCCGTCAACAACTGTAAGCACCTCTTCATCGCTTGATGTCCATACAACCTCCTTGTTGTATGCATCAGCGGGAAGTACGTTTACTGTGAGGTCGAATACATCATCAACGCTTACTGTCTTTTCTGCTTCGGTAAGCTCGATGCCTTCTACCTGCTGAC
>JAFZFT010000137.1 GCA_017555765.1 Clostridia bacterium
AACAAGAAGCTTGAGGGGTGAATCCTCTGTTGAAATTTCGATTTCCTGACCTCTTACACTGTTGGGTGTTTCGTCAATTGTTGTACCCATAAAGCCGAGCTTTTCTGCTACTGCAGTACGGTAATGGGGGTTGTTTTCGCCGATACCGCCGGTGAATACAACTGCGTCAACGCCGCCCATAGCAGCTGCGAAGCCGCCGATATACTTAACAAGCTGATGGCAGAGCATCTTTTCAACAAGCTGAGCTCTCTTGTCGCCGTTTCTTGAACGACCCTCGATTGTTCTGTTGTCGCTTGTTGCAGTGCCGGGAATCTCATTGAAGTTTTCGTCGTACTCAGCTGTAAGACCGAGCATACCTGACTTCTTGTTGAGGATGTTGTCAACTTCCTTTGCGGTGAGGTTTTCTCTCTCACAAAGTACGGCAATGATAGCGGGGTCGATTGAGCCTGAACGTGTACCCATCATGATACCCTCGAGAGGAGTAAGACCCATTGTTGTGTCAAAGCACTTGCCGCCCTTGACAGCTGAGATTGATGAACCGTTACCGAGGTGGCAGGTAACAATCTTAAGCTCGTCGGGATTATACTTGCCGGGGTACTTCTTCATAAGGAAGTCGGTTGTTCTTGCGCTTACGTATCTGTGGCTGGTACCGTGGAAGCCGTAGCGTCTGATACCGTGCTGAAGATAGTACTTATAGGGAAGAGCATACATATATGCGAAATCAGGGATTGTTGCGTGGAATGCAGTATCGAAAACAGCAACCTGAGGAATGCCCTTCATGATTTCTTCACATACCTCAATACCCATAAGGTTTGCGGGGTTGTGGAGAGGGCCGAGAGGGATACATCTTCTTACAGCTTCCTTAACGTCCTCAGTTACAACAACTGAACCGCTGAATTCCTCACCGCCGTGAAGAACTCTGTGACCTACTGCAGCAATGTCGTTCATTGATTCAAGAACACCTGTTTCCTTATCGGTAAGTGTTTCAAGAAGGATTGTGATAGCAGCGTGGTGATCCTTTGCCTCAACGGGTTTCTTGTCGAGTACCTTTACTTCTTCGCCGTCCTTGTCAATTTTGTGTGTGAATGTGCAGGCAGTACCGATCTGTTCGAAAATACCCTTTGCGAGAACCTTTGCCTCGGGCATTTCAAAAACCTGATACTTAAGTGATGATGAACCTGCATTGATGATTAACTCTTTAAAGCTCATTTTTTGCACCTCTTATATATTTTACTGTCTGTAACTCCGTATACAGGTGCGGAGTTGCTTTAACCAATTGATTATAACATATCTTTCAGCGCTTTTCCACTACTTTTTTCATATTTTGTTAAAAATTTATTGCCGTACTTTCCCCTTATCCCGCCACGAAAGCTGTTTTTTGTGCAAATTCAATAAACAACACCCTTTGTTATTGGGCAAGTGTATTCTTTTAACGGAAATACTACCAAATATTTCCATTTTTGTTTGGTGAGTTTTGATATTGATTTCAGCGATGTAAAGTGATAGAATAGATTTCGTTGATTAAGAGAACTTGCAGCAATTTCGGATTGCTTTTAAAAAGAGAAATATGTATGAAGAGAAAAACGTCGTACTTAGTACGGCGTTTTTTGTTTGGTTTCACTTCTGAGGCTCAAGAATATCCTTGTATTCTACGGAAAATATTTTAGAAAAAGCAACAATCTCAATGTCGGTTACAAATCTCTTGCCGCATTCTATTCTTTGTATTGCATTTTTATCTATATCTATACCCACCAACTGCATTCGGTCGGCAAGCTCCCTTTGTGAAAGCTTAAGCTCTGTTCTCAGCCTTGCAATATTTTTGCCACAGATGTTGTTTAACCCGTTGCTTGTTTTATTGATGAACATAAAAATTTCTCCTTTTTGACATTTAGTGCTTGTCAGTGAGAAAAGTATATGTTATAATAAATTAAAATATGACATTCACAGAATGTCAAAAGAAAGGATTGATACTATGTTAAACTTCATCCGTACTCTGATTGCCTTTATTACCGCCTTTATTTCGGTAATGTCGGGCGGCGCCCTTGCCGATGAAATGGCAACCAAGGGTGATATCAGCGGCTTTGCAGAAACCGTTATAGTGCAGAAGGAGCTACCTTCTCTTTATGCTGATGAAAACGGTGACTTTACCGTACTGCAGTTCAGTGACACCCACTTCACAACAGGCATCACCTTTTCAGATTTAAGCACTCTGCAAAAAATTGAAGACCTCACTGAAAAACACGAGCCTGACCTTGTTATATTGAGCGGTGATATAATCGACGACGGTAACGACGGCGACTTCAACAAAGCTTATGTGCTTCGTACCGTTGCAGAAATCTTTGAGGATGCCGACCAATACTGGTCTTATGTGCCGGGCAACAACGACGGACAAAATTACGGCTCCTCAGAGGACGTCGTGGCATATCTTTCTCAGTACGAGCATTGTCTCGTAGCAGACGAGCCCGAAATTTCCGGCGGATGTCAGTACAGTATAGACATCCGTGACGGTGAGACCATCACCCACTCACTTGTTTTCATCGATACAATGGATTACGACAACGAAGACCCCGATCACATTTACGGCTACGTGCTTGAAGACCAAGTGAAATGGTGTGAAGAAACTATAGCAGAAAAGAAAGCCGAAAACGAAAATGTATATATCAGCGTTTTCCTGCACGAAAACACACCTGACTTTTTCCGTGCTGCAAGAGACGGAGAGGCTTACAAGCCCTTCTATCCACGCCTTGGCATCAGAATGGAGCAATACAACATACCGAAAAATCAGCCTCTTGACGATGTATTCAATAACAGCAACTGTGTCGGACTTCTCTCAATGGGACATAACCACCCCTCAACAGTACAATGCTGTTATTACAACGGCACATATTATCACGTGACACCCAAAGCAAACATTGCAGGTACTCTGATTACAATTCACACCCAAGAGGATAACACAAGAGAAATGTACGATTTTCAGAGCATTTACTTTTAAGCTGAATACCACTAAGGACCGCTTTTGCGGTCTTTTTTTATACCGACTGACCTCCATCATAAAAATAGCGTACGGTCAATAGCAGCTCCTCCCGTTTCCTGATTCCCCGACCCCTGTTCTTACCTGCTAAAAAAGATAAAAAATTCCGTCAAAACTATTGATATTTTCATCGAAATTTGAGATAATAGTATGAATTATTTTAATCTGTATTTATAGATATAGGAGGGCTAATTTTGAGCGACGTTTTAAAGCTTGCAGAATTACTTTTTCCCGATGTTACACTCCTCCCCGAGGATATGGAAAAAAGATATCCCGAAAGACAGCTTAAGGAAGGCGCAAGAGTAACAAGACTTGCTCCGTCTCCCACAGGCTTCCTTCATTTCGGAAATTTATTCACAGGTACTGTTGCATACAGAACAGCAAAGGTTACCGACGGTATTTTCTTCGTACGTGTTGAGGATACAGACCAGAAAAGAAAGGTTGAGGGTGCAGTTGAGGTTATGCTCGGCGGTCTCGAGGCCTTCGGCGTTGTTGCCGATGAGGGTGTAGTCGGTGAAGATATTGAAAAGGGCGACTACGGCCCCTATTATCAGAGTCAGCGTAAAGAAATTTACCACGTTTTCGCAAAGAGCCTTGTTAAGCAGGATTTAGCTTACCCCTGCTTCTGCTCCGCAGAGGAGCTCGATGAAATCAGAGCCGCTCAGGAAAACGAATCCGTAAAGGGCTACTGGGGTGAATACGCAAAATGCCGTAAGCTCACTTTAGAAGAAATCGAAGAAAACCTCAAGGCAGGCAGACCCTGGACACTTCGTCTCAAGTCCCCCGGTGACCTTGAAAAGAAGTGCTTCTTTGACGATATGATCAAGGGTAAGATTGAGATGCCCGAAAACGTGCAGGATGTTGTTCTTCTCAAGAGCGACGGAATTCCTACATACCACTTCGCACACGCAGTTGATGATCACCTCATGCGCACAACTCACGTTGTCCGCGGTGACGAGTGGATTTCAAGCTGTCCCATCCATCTTCAGCTTTTCAGAGTACTCGGCTTTAAGGCTCCCAAGTTTGCACACGTTGCTCCCATCATGAAGGAAGAGGATGGCAACAAGCGTAAGCTTTCAAAGCGTAAGGATCCCGAAGCAGCAGTTACCTATTACATCGAAAAGGGCTATCCCAAGGAAAGTGTAAACGAATACATTCTCACTCTCGCAAACTCAAACTTCGAGGACTGGCGTAAGGCTAATCCGAGAGAAAGTCAGGATGCGTTCCCCTTCAACCTCAAGAAGATGAGCATCAGCGGTGCACTTTTCGATATGGTGAAGTTCAACGACGTAAGTAAGAATGTTATCTCTCTTATGAACGCAAAGCAGGTTTACGATTACACCTGTCAGTGGGCAGAGCAGTATGACAAGGACTTCTACGCTCTCATTTCAAGAGATGAGGAGTACTCAGTAAACATTCTCAACATCGACCGTGACACACCCAAGCCCAGAAAGGATATCGCCGCATTCAGCGAAATCAAGGATTATGTAAGCTACTTCTTTGACGAGATATACGAAAAGAATTACGAGATGCCCGAAAATATCACAAATGATATGGCAAAGGAAATCCTTGAGGCTTACCTTAAGGAATATAATCCCGCAGATGACAAGCAGCAGTGGTTCGACCGCATCAAGGCTCTCTGCGAGCCTCTCGGCTATACTCCCAACGTCAAGGAGTACAAGAAAAATCCCGATGCCTTCAAGGGTCACGTCGGTGATGTTTCAACAGTTATCAGACTCGCCGTAACAGGCAGAAAGAATACACCCGACCTTTATGCTATTATGAGTCTTTTAGGCGAGGATAAGATAAAGGAAAGACTCAGTGACGCAATTTCCAACATGTGAAAGGAAGGTAACTATGGAAGAAATTACTAAAGTTTCCAATTTCATACACGACTTCATTGATGAAGATCTTGAAAAAGGTGTTTACACCCACGTACAGACAAGATTCCCTCCCGAGCCCAACGGATACCTTCATATAGGTCACGCAAAGGCTATACAGATTGACTTCTCAACTGCAGAAAAGTACGGCGGAACCTGTAATCTCCGTCTCGACGATACCAACCCCTCAAAGGAGGATGTTGAGTACGTTGACGCTATCAAGGAGGATATCGAATGGCTCGGCTACAAGTGGGACAAGGTTCTTTACGCTTCAAGCTACTTCGATTTCATCTATGAATGTGCAATAAAGCTCATCGAAATGGGCAAAGCTTATGTCTGCGACCTTACTGCTGACGAAATCAGAGAATACAGAGGCACTCTCACAGAGCCCGGCAAGAACAGCCCCTACCGTGAAAGAAGCATCGAGGAAAATCTTGATCTCTTCAAGAGAATGACCGACGGTGAGTTCCCCGACGGCGCAAGAGTGCTCAGAGCAAAGATTGATATGGCTGCTCCCAACATCAATATGCGTGACCCGGTTATCTACCGTATCGCTCATATCAGCCATCATCAGACAGGTGACAAGTGGTGCGTATATCCCATGTATGACTTCGCACATCCTCTTTCAGATACAAGAGAGGGCGTTACTCACTCACTCTGCTCACTTGAATTCGAAAACCACAGACCTCTTTATGATTGGTTCCTTCGTGAATTAGAGCTTGAGTCTCCCTCAAGACAGATTGAGTTTGCAAGACTTAACCTCAACTACTGTCTTACAAGTAAGAGAAAGTGCTTACAGCTCGTAACAGAAAATATTGTTGACGGTTGGAACGATCCCAGAATGGTTACAATCAGCGGTATGAGAAGAAGAGGCTACCCCGCAGCTGCTATCCGTGACTTCATAAACAGAGTCGGCGTTTCAAAGGCATACAGCGTTGTTGACTTCGGTCTTCTTGAGGCTTGTGTAAGAGATAACCTCAACGAAAACGCTCCCCGTTGCATGGCAGTACTCCGTCCTCTTAAGGTTATTATCGATAACTATCCCGAGGATTTAGTTGAAGAGATTGAGCTTCCCGTAAACCAGGATAAGCCTGAACTCGGAACAAGGATCACCCGCTTTTCAAAGGAAATCTATGTTGAAAAAGAGGACTTCATGATTGAGCCTCCCAAGAAGTACTTCAGACTTTTCCCCGGCAACGAGGTAAGACTCAGAGGTGCATACTTCGTCAAGTGCGTAGGCTATGACACAGACGAAAACGGCGAGGTTACCGCAGTACACTGCACATATGACCCCGACAGTAAGGGCGGCAACTCCCCCGACGGCAGAAAGGTCAAGGGTACTCTTCATTGGGTAAGCGCAAAGAACTGCATCGACTTCGAGGCAAGACTTTACGACAGACTCTTCAACAACCCCAACCCCTCAGACGAGTCAACAGGTTCCTTCAAGGATAATCTCAACCCCGATTCTCTTCAGATTCTCGAGGGCTGTAAGCTTGAGGACGGCGTTGGCACTCTCAAGGTAGGCGATACCTTCCAGTTTATGCGTCAGGGTTACTTCTGCGTTGACACCACAACAACCGATGATAAGTTAGTGTTCAACAGAACTGTTGCACTCAACTCTTCATGGAAATAAAGGAGATATAAAAAATGAAACTTGCACACCGTATAGTAACACCCATCTTTGCCATCGGCGCAATTGCAATGGGCTTGTTTATGAAATTATTCTACTTCGGTCTTAACTTTGACGAAAGCATCTCTGAGCTTGCCGGCGGTATCCTCGGTCTTGCACAGCTCTTCATGGGGGACAAGGACATCGTTGAAGTACTCAGACCCTTCCTCAACTATGAGTATTCAGCCTTCGAGCTTATTGCAATGCTCGTAAAGTCACCTGATTCAGGCAGCCAGGCAGAAGCCTTCCTTGCAACCTTTGAGCCTATCAAAACAGAGCTCATCGTTTTCCTTGCATTCCTTATTTTTGCAGTTATCGCTCTTCTCGTTATCGCAGTACTTTCTGCTATGGGAAAGAGAAAGGCAACTATCATCACAAGCTGTGTAGGTCTTGCATTACTTATGGTATCAATCGTTTCCTCAAGACTTGCTTTTGACGCTGTTAAGGCGGGAGAAATCTCACTCGGCGCACTTGCAAGCTCAATCGCAGAAAACGATATTCTCAAGACAATCCTTGACCTTGATGCGGCTCAGGAGCTCGTTAACGAGTGCATTATCGTACAGAAGGCTATCCTTTCAGGCGGCTTCTTCGCTATCTTCGGTATGTTCCTTCTCATCATCTTCTGGACTATCTTTACAAATATGCTTATAAAGACTCCTCTTCATCTCAAGAGAAAGCACAGAAGAAAGCTCGTTGTAAAGAGACCCTCCGCAATCTTCCACAAATAATATAACAAGGCATTGTATCCGATGGATACAATGCCTCTTTTTTATAAAAATTCATCTTTTATCCTTTGACAAAAATCCCCACAGAGTATATAATTAAGTTTAACGGCTCTGCTTTCGGGCAGAGAAAAAAAACAAATAAAGGAGAAACAAAATGAGAACAGTTTATTCCATAAACAAAGGCTGGCTTTTCAAAAAGCCCGATGAAGATGCAATAAGCGTTGACATCCCTCATTCCTGGAACGCTACCGACGGTCAGGACGGCGGTGCTGACTATTTCAGAGGTACCTGCCGTTACACAAAGACTCTTGCAAAGGCAGAGCTTCCCGAAAATGACTGCTACTATCTTGAAATCAGAGGTGCAAACTCCTCTGCTGACGTTTTCGTAAACGGTGAAAAGCTTGCTCACCACGACGGCGGATACAGCACATGGCGTGTTGACATCACAAAGTACATCAAGGATGAAACAGTTATCGAAATCGATGTTGATAACTCCCCCAACGACAGAGTTTACCCCCAGATGGCAGACTTCACCTTCTACGGCGGTATTTACCGTGATGTGAACATCATCTGCGTAAGCGAAAGCCACTTCGACCTTGACTATTATGGCACTCCCGGTCTCAAGGTTACTCCCGAAATCAAGGGCAAGGATGCAGAAATCGAAATCGAAGCTTATCTCACAAACAAAAAGGACGGTCAGCTTCTCCGCTACACAATAACTGATGCCGAGGGCAATGTTGTTGCAACAAAGACTACAGATGATGACGATGAGGATTTCGACATCAAGAACGTACACCTCTGGCACGGCAGAAAGGATCCCTACCTTTACAATGCTAAGGTTGAGCTTCTCGACGGCGATACAGTACTCGATGAGGTAAGTGCACACTTCGGCTGCCGTACCTTCCGTATTGATGCAAACGAAGGCTTCTTCCTCAATGGCGAAAAGTACCCCTTACACGGTGTTTCCCGTCATCAGGACCGCCTCGGAATCGGTAACGCCCTTCTTCCCGAGCACCACAAGGAGGATATGGAATATATCTGTGAGGTAGGCGCCAACACAATCCGTCTTGCACACTATCAGCACGACCAGTACTTCTATGACCTTTGCGACGAAAAGGGTATGGTAGTATGGGCTGAAATCCCCTATATTTCACAGCATATGGCTACAGGCCGTGAAAATACAATTTCACAGATGAAGGAGCTTATAACTCAGAATTACAACCACGCTTCTATCGTTGTATGGGGTCTTTCAAACGAAATCACAATGCACGGTGCAGCTGACCCCGACCTTATTGAGAACCATAAGATTCTTAACGATCTTTGCCACAAGATGGACAAGACAAGACTTACTACAATCGCTTGTCTTTCAATGTGCGACCCCAACAGTGAGTACTTAAAAATTCCTGATGTTGTTTCATACAACCACTACTTCGGCTGGTACGGCGGCGAAACCTCAATGAACGGCCCCTGGTTCGATAAATTCCACAAGAACCACCCCGACATCCCCGTAGGCTGCAGTGAGTACGGCTGTGAAGCTCTCAACTGGCACACATCAAAGCCCGCTCAGGGTGACTACACCGAGGAATATCAGGCTTACTATCACGAGGAGCTTATTAAGCAGCTCTTCACAAGAGACTTCATCTGGTCAACTCATGTATGGAATATGTTCGACTTCGGTGCTGACGCTCGTCAGGAGGGCGGCGAAAACGGACAGAACCACAAGGGTCTTATGACTATGGACAGAAAGTACAAGAAGGATTCCTTCTATGCTTATAAGGCATGGCTTTCAGATGAGCCCTTCGTACACCTTTGCGGCAAGAGATACATCGACCGCGTTGAGGATGTTACAAAGGTAACCGTATATTCAAATCTTCCCGAGGTTGAGCTTTTCGCAAACGGCGAATCTCTCGGCAAGAAAACTGCTGATGACCACTTCTTCCGCTTTGATGTACCCAACAAGGGTGAAACCGTACTCGTTGCAAAGGCAGGCGATTGCTCTGACGAGGGTACAATCAGAAAGGTTGAGGAGCTTAATCAGGAATATATCTTCAAGGAAAAGGGTGCAATCCTCAACTGGTTTGACATCACAACTCCCGAGGGATATCTCAACATCAACGATAAGTTCTCAGATATCTGCAAGCCCTTCAGAGGTAAGCTTGCTACTACCTCCTTCTGTCTTCTCCTTCTCAAGAAGTTCAAGTCAACAAAGAAGAATGACGACAAGGAAAAGAAGGGCGGCGGAGGTCTTCCCGGCGGTATGAAGCCCTCTAAGGAGCTTTTACAGATGGCAGGCGCCTTCACTCCTCTTCGTGTTGCAAACCTTCTCGGTGCGCTCGAGGTTAAGTTCACTAAGGAAGAGCTTCTTGCATACAACGCTAAGCTCAACAAGATAAAGACTCCTAAGAAATAAGCATAAAGCAGTCAGGATTAAACTCCTGACTGCTTCAGACTGTCGATAAAGTCGCAAGAGCAACGATGCTGAAAAATACTGTAAATATGTTTTTGAAAATATTTGCACAAAATGTTATAAAAAATCGTCGGGACATCGAAATCCCGACGATTTTTGCATCGTTTTGACCTTTTTTCACCCTCTCGGAGTACCATCGTACGCCTTCGGGGTGAAGAAAAGGCCATCTCGCAACTTTCTCACCAGCCTGCTTATTTTTTCGTTGTTATAATCTGAAAATTCCGTCAAAGGCACCCTTTCGCCTTTTAGAGCCCGACTCAGGCGGCTCGGTACAAACAAGAATTGTATCGTGCCCTATAACCTCAATATCATTCCAACAGATGCGGATATCCTCCTCTCTGCCGAAAAAACCGAAGCACTTGGGTCTGCCCCATATTATTATAGCTACTATACACCCGTTGCAGGAATCAATCTCCACATCGCAGACCTGACCCATACGGCAGCCGTTTTTCGCATTGATTACCTCTTTGTTGCGAAGGTCAGTAATACAACAGTTCATAAAAAAATCACCTCACTGTATTCTATTCAGCGAGGTGAAATTATTTGATTATATAAACTCAAGAAGGTCTGTGATTTTTTCAATTTCAGCACTTACACCCGGATTTCCGAGTCCCTTGCCGTAAAAATCACCGTAGTTCATTCTGATCGCCTTCATATCAGCACCGAGTGCACCCTGAATGTCGTTTACAGGGTGATCTCCCACGAAAAGAGCCTCTTCGTTACGTACTCCCGCTCTCTTGCAGGCTTCGTCGAAAATGCCTCTTGCGGGCTTGTAGATACCTATATCGCCGGATACTACAACAACATCAAACATATCTCTGATGCCGGCAGTGTCAAGCTTGATATTCTGAAGAGAGGATACGCCGTTGGTGATACAGCCTAAAACATAGCCTCTTCTCTTAATCTCGTTAAGTACGTCAAGAGCACCGTCAAGCATTACAATATGCTTACCGAAATCGTAGTTGAAGGAGTCGTAAAGCTCCTGCATAGGAGGATGATTCTCCCACTGCCACAGCTCAATCATTTCAGGGAAGTAAACCTCTCTGTCCTTGTAGCCGCCGTCAACGTGCTCTTCCATTTCATCCATTTTCTTAAGTCTTTCTTCCTCGGTGATGTCGGGGAAGTATTTTTTTACAAACTGCTCACAGTAAAGTCTGTAAGCGCCTTTTCTGCTCTGAAGAGTATCATCAAAATCAAAAAATATTGCTTTTACATCTAATTTAGCCATTTTCTATAACCTCACTGTATATTCTGAGTGCAGTAATTTTATCTTTTTCAACCTGGTTTTTAAGCTCATCAAGGCTCGGGAATTTAACCTCGCCTCTTATATATCCGAGAAGACTTACCTCTACCTTTTTTCCGTAAAGGTCACCGCTGAAGCCTATTATGCAGGTCTCACTGCGCATAGAGTCTCCGTCTACTGTCGGTCTTGTACCCACATTTGTAACGGCGGGATAATACCTGTCAGAGAGCTTTACTCTCGACGCGTACACACCGAAGCGGGGCACTATGAAATCCTCGGGGAAAAACTGATTTATCGTGGGGAAGCCAAGAGTATGACCTACTCCGTCGCCGTGCTTTACAACTAAATCGTAGCTGAAGAAGTCACCTAAAAGCTCATTTGCCTTCCTGATCTCTCCCGACATAACAAGCTCTCTTATACGGGTGGAGCTTACAGCTTCACCGCCGAGAAGTACGGGAATCTGAGTGAAAACCCTTATGCCCATAGGTGCAAGGTATTCACAAAGAGTTTTGGCATTACCCGCACCACCCTTACCGTATCGGTAATCATAGCCGCAGGAGACCGCCTTAGCATTGAGCCTTTCAAGAAGTACCTTTTCTGCAAATTCCTCGGGAGTGTAATTCATACCATTGCGGAAATCAAAATCAGCAACGGCAAAGCCCATCTGCAGAAGCCTTTCCCTTTTCTTTTCCTCACTCATAAGCATAGGAGGTACATTGCCCGAAACAAGCTTTCTCGGATGAACATCGAAAAGAAGTACAACGGGGACAAGGTCATTTTCCTTGGCAAAGCTGAGAGCCTTTTCAAGCACCGCTCTGTGACCCATATGGATACCGTCAAAATATCCGAGAGCAACTGCAGAGCCGCTTACCTTTATTTTCTCGAGAGTATCCGTAACCCACATCCCCTTTCCTTTAAAGTTCTACATATACCTTTCTTGCGGTCATCATCTGAGAGTCAGCGTCTATTTCGCCAATACCGAGAAAAGCTCCCTCGTTGGAGTAAACGCAGTGAAGACCCGGTGTCTTGTCTCCGCCGAAGCGATTACAATCAAGAGATCCGCCGTTTGAAAAACGCTTTGTCTGTGCTTCACTCACCTTTATCCTGCTGTAGCTGAGAATTTCATCCACAGCCTCAACCGCCTCTGAAAGTCTGCCTTCCTCTTTCATTTTTTCGAGCATTTCAACAGTAAAACAGCGGCTTTCGTCTATGCCGTTAGCCTTTGTACGTCTGAGACTTGTCATAACCGCACCACATCCGAGAGCCTCACCTATATCTGAAATAAGTGAGCGGATATAAGTACCGTTTGAGCATTCAACCTCAATTTCGTACTCGTTATTTTCCTCGTCAGCCTTTGTCATTTCAAGCCGGTATATTGTTATCTGTCTTTCCTCTCTTTCAACCTCTATGCCCTGTCTTGCAAGGGTATAAAGACGTACTCCGTCCTTTTTTATAGCCGAGTACATAGGAGGAAGCTGACTTATTTCACCACGGAATTTGCCGAGTACATTTTCAACATCTGCCGCAGTGGAGCTTACCTCACTTTCCGACAGTACCTCGCCCGTAATGTCGAGAGTGTCGGTGGTAGTACCGAGCCTGAAGGAGGCTCTGTAGGCCTTGTCGTGACTCGGGATAAGCTCTATAAATCTTGTTGCACCGCCAAGCGCAACGGGAAGTACACCCGTAGCCATCGGGTCAAGAGTGCCCGTATGACCGATTTTTTTCATACCGAATATTCTTCTGAGTCTTGATGCGGCAAAGAATGAGGTCATCCCTTCGCCTTTATCGAGATATACAAAGCCGGTCATATTTTCACTCCCTTTCTATGCACCGAAGGTGCAATTCATGACCGCAGGTCAATTCACGGCAAAGCCAATTCATACCGTCAGGCAATTCATTGCTTGCCACATAAACATTATCTTCCGAAAAAAAATAATCAAAGAACTTTTCTTATTTTATAATTTCGTTGATGATATAATCAACAACTGTGCCGCTTACTTCTTCTACAGTTTTACCTCTGAACTGGCAGCCTGCCGCTCTGGCGTGTCCGCCACCGCCGAAGTGTGCACATATTTCCGCCGCGTCAAAGCTTTCACTGCTGCGGATTGATACGCCAACCTTGTCACCGTCTTCTTCCTTGACAGTAATACCGATTTCAACGCCTTCAATCTGCCTTGTAATAGGCTTTATGGCATCAAGTGCGCTCTTGTCTGTACCACACTCATCGAGCATAGCCTTTGTAACTGCAATAAGAGCAATTTTCCCGTCAGCATAGCTTCTGAGTGAGTCGAGACACATTCTTTCGAGCATAATGTTATTCATGCTCTTAGTTTCAAACATAGCCACATTTATTCTGCTGTGATCCGCACCTGCCTCTATAAGCTCAGCGGCAATGCGGTGAGTACGGGGAGTGACATTTGAATATCTGAAGCAGCCCGTATCAGTTGATACACCCGTATAAATGCACGATGCAATACCCGAGTCAAGCTCAATTCCCATTTCCTTTATAACAAGGTAAAGGAGCTCACAGCATGATGCGCTTTCCGATTCGCAGAAGGTATTCTCCGCAAAAAGACGGCTTATACCGTGGTGGTCAATCGCAAGGTTGACTCTGTCACCGTACTTTTCAAGTACATTATCACCGAGAAGCTTCTTTTCGGCAACGTCAACGCTCACTATAAAGTCCTCTGCAAAATCGTAGGAGGGAACGCCCTCATAAAGAAAAGCGAATTTTCTGTTTATTTCATCGTTATTTATGAGTCTTGCTTTTTTACCCGCCTTCAGAAGTGCTCTGAGAAGAGCGTAGCCGCTTCCCAAAGTGTCTCCGTCAGGGTTTGCGTGAGTAAGAATAAGGATGTTATCAGCCTCATTCAGCATTTCTGCCGCTTTCTTAAGGTCGATAAGCATATTACTCACCTCTGTTCTCTTCCAGCTTTTTAAACATGGAAAAGCCCTGCTCTATTGAATCATCGGCAATAAATTTAAGCTCGGGAGTCTTTCTCAGGTGAAGGTTGCTTCCGACCTCACGTCTGATATAGCCGGTTGCGGCAGTAAGACCCTTTACAGCCTCTCTTGCCGACTCGATGCCCTTGATATCGCTTACATAAACCTTAGCAAAGGAAGCATCGGAGCTTACCTCAACACGGACAACCGTAAGCATTTTGCCCATAACTCTCGGGTCCTTAAGCTCTCTGATAACAGAAACAATCTCACGTCTGATAT
Source organism: Clostridia bacterium (assembly GCA_017555765.1). Lineage (GTDB taxonomy): Bacteria > Bacillota > Clostridia > Oscillospirales > Acutalibacteraceae > UBA6857. The sequence continues at coordinate 14,238 of JAFZFT010000137.1, forward strand.
CCTCAGACACACGGTTAATTCTGAATCCTGCCATTTTGTATAACCTTTCTTAATATAAAACAATTAAACTCAGCCTGTAAGTCGGAAGAACGCTTCAAAATGTGAAGCATTCCCCTGACTACTGACTACTAACTAATAACTACTGTTCCACCGACATAAAGTCAAAGCAGACACGTTCATCAATCTCTGTATTCCTCAATCATGAAGCACTCGAAGATGTCGCCTTCCTTGATATCGTTGAACTTTTCAAGACCGATACCGCATTCGAAGCCTGACTGTACTTCCTTCACGTCATCCTTAAAGCGGCGGAGTGAAGAAATAGCATCCTCAGTGATAACAATACCATCACGTACAACACGAATCTGTGCGCTTCTTGTAACCTTACCCTCGAGTACGTATGAGCCTGCGATTTTACCTACAGATGAAAGATTCATAACATTACGTACCTCGATTCTGCCGAGAGCAACCTCTCTTGTCTTGGGAGCGAGCATACCCTTCATAGCAGCTTCAACCTCTTCAAGGCAATCGTAGATAACTCTGTACATTCTCATTTCAACGCTGTCACGCTCTGCGAGTGTCTGTGCGTTTGTATCGGGACGAACGTTGAAGCCGACGATGATAGCGTTTGAAACTGATGCAAGCTGTACGTCGGATTCGTTGATAGCACCAACACCGCCGTGGATAACACGTACTCTTACTTCCTCGTTGGAAAGCTTTTCGAGATTCTGCTTAACAGCCTCAACTGAGCCCTGTACGTCAGCCTTAACGATGATTGCAAGCTCCTTCATCTCGCCTTCCTTAAGAGATGAGAAGAGAGTATCAAGAGTAACCTTCTGCATTGCACCCCATTCAGCCTGCTTTGCATCGTGCTTCTTCTTTTCAACAAGCTCTCTTGCAAGCTTTTCGTCAGAAGCAACGTCGAAGGTATCACCTGCGTTGGGAGTTGTATCGAGACCTGTGATTTCAACGGGTACGGAAGGACCTGCTTCCTTGATTCTCTGACCTCTTTCGTTGGACATAACTCTTACACGGCCAACTGACTGACCTGCAACAACAATGTCACCTGACTTAAGAGTACCGTTCTGAACGAGAAGTGTTGCAACGGGGCCACGTCCCTTATCAAGCTTTGCTTCGATAACAACGCCCTTAGCTGCTCTGTTGGGATTAGCCTTGAGCTCTGCCATTTCAGCAACGAGAAGGATTGATTCAAGAAGGTTGTCGATACCCATATGTGTTTTTGCAGAAACGGGTACACAGATTGTGTCACCGCCCCACTCTTCGGGTACAAGGTTGTACTCTGTGAGCTGCTGCATAATTCTGTCGGGGTTTGCGCCTTCCTTATCCATCTTGTTGATAGCAACGATAATCTGTACCTCTGCAGCCTTAGCGTGGTTGATAGCTTCGATTGTCTGAGGCATAATACCGTCGTCTGCCGCAACAACAAGTACGGCAATATCAGTAGCCATAGCACCTCTTGCTCTCATTGATGTGAAAGCAGCATGGCCGGGAGTGTCAAGGAAGGTGATAAGCTGGCCGTCAAGGTCAACTCTGTAAGCACCGATGTGCTGTGTGATACCGCCCGCTTCTGTTGCGGCAACACCTGCATTACGGATAGCGTCAAGGATTGAAGTCTTACCGTGGTCAACGTGACCCATAACAACAACAACGGGATCTCTGGGAAGAAGGTCATCTGCTGAGTCCTCGTGGTCGTCAATGATTCTTTCCTCGATTGAAACAACAACCTCTTTTTCAACCTTTGCACCAAGCTCTGTTGCTACGATTTCTGCAGTGTCAAAGTCAATTGTCTGATTAACAGTTGCCATTGTACCGAGCTTGAACATTTCCTTGATAACCTCGGCAGCTGTTCTTCTGAGAAGCGCAGCAAGCTCGCCGACTGTAATTTCGTCGGGGATTTTAACAACAAGAGTCTTCTTTGCTCTTTCAGCCTCAAGTCTCTTGAGTCTTTCGTGCTCTGTCTCTCTCTTGCCGTTCTTTGCGCCTTTTTTATTGTACTGCTGACTCTTCTGCTTGAGCTTCTGCTTACCTGCGCCCATATCGTTGTCGCGTCTGCCGCCCTGTGATGCCATTTCATCGTACTTTTCATTGTACTTCTCAAGGTCAACGTTACTGCTTCTTGTGTCAACGGTTCTCTTTTCGCCCTTTGTTCTTGCCTGAAGAGGACCGTCGTTCTTTTCCTTCTTAGGCTGATTGTTCTGCTGAGGTCTCTGATTCTGCTGAGGCTGGGGCTTTCTGTCTGCCTTGGGAGCTTCCTTCTTCTCGGGAGCCTTCTGCTGAGGCTTTGCATCTGCCTTTGCGGGTGCCTGAGCCTTGGGAGCCTCCTTCTTTGCGGGAGCCTCTTCCTTCTTAGCTTCTTCCTTTACCTCAGGAGCCTTTTCTTCCTTCTTTGTCTCTGCCTTCACTGCAGTTGCAGCAAAATATGCATCGAAGGATTCCACCTGATTATTCTGTGTAACTGTTTCGAAGATGTAGTCAAGCTGCTTGTCATCGAGAACAGTTGTATGCTTTCTGAGTTCATCGTCAAGCTTTGCAAGAATTTCGATGATAGCCTTGCTGTTCATACCGAAATCTTTTGCAAGCTCGTGAATTTTATACTTTTCTCTTGGCATAAAGTATCATTCCTTTCTGTCAGTGTATCTGTCTTGTAACGCTTTGGCGAAGCCCTCATCGTCAACGGTGATT
>JAFZFT010000138.1 GCA_017555765.1 Clostridia bacterium
AAAGCATAATCTGCTTCATTCCGGTGCATTTCATCCTTGAGCCTGAAATCAGCCTTACAGCTTCACTGATAGTGGCAAGAATAGGCTTCGGCTTTGTTTTCATCGGTGCGAATCTCATTATGCAACGCCTTTTCGGTACTGCAAAGCGCGGTGCTTTTTCCGTAGCACTGTATATGATTATCACATTTATTATGTCAGTACCCGCTGTAATCTGTGCGGTAGCGGTTTTAATGCTTATGGCACCCGTACTTTCAGTCGAAGCGGCATTCCTTGCTACAGTACCCGCAAATATTCTCGTATCAGCAATAACTCTTTTCTTCGTAAGAAACATATTGCAGTATTCCGAATATAACAACAAATAAAAATCAAAACCGTTGCAAGCGCAACGGTTTTTTACTATTGTGTTTTCGCGGGTATTATCTGCCCCCTTACGCTTTGGTCAGCGCGTGGCTACTGACTACTGTCTACTCGCTCAGCTCAGGTATTCCTTTATCAGTCGTCTTTTCTCCTCGAGCTCCGCCTTTTCGTCGTAAAGCACCTTTAGCAGAGACTCGAGTCTTTTCGTTTCGGATATATTATGTGCATTCTTTGCCTTCTTAAGCTTTTCTCTTGTTGCGGCGATTACCGATATCTGTACGGCAACAGAGTCATTATAAACCTTATACAATTCTTCCATTGGCTGCTCCTTTCATTCAGTACCGAAAATGATATAGTTGGTACTTACCTTGTAAAAATCTGTGAGCTTTTTAAGCTCGGCTACAGTCAGCGTACTGCCCCGTTTTTCCATTTGTCTCAGGCGTAGCTGGCAGATTCCGGTCTTGTCACTGAGAAGCTCGAAAGTGAAGCAGCCGCTTGCTCTGAGTGATCGGAGTCTTTTTGAAATTTCATCGGAATTTATGTGAGAGGTGTAGGTTTTGCCCGTTTCGTAAATGATTTTTTCTGCCGTCATACTGCCGCCTGAGCCGTATATAAGCTCAACCGCATATTTCAGCTTTTCATACACCGTATCGTTTATAGCGGTGAAATGGCGGTGTACCGTTGAACGGTCAACACCGAGCATAAGTGCGATTTCGCTTTTGCTCATCCCTTTGTACCAGTGAAGCTCCACAAGTCTTCTGTCATAGGGGGAAAGCTCCTGCTTTATTACCTTTTTTACAAGTGAATTCAATTCTTCCTTTCTTTTAAGAAGCAATTCTTCTCTTTCAGCTTCGCGGGACCTTTTCTGCCAATCGTTAAAAACCTTGCGGTCATAAAAGCCCTGAAGCTCATTGTTATCAAGCTCCATTTTTCATACCTCCCAATGCGACGGGTCAAAACGAACATTTGTTCTCTCTATAATTTAATTTTAGGCTGAAAAAATAAAAGTGTCAATAATAGCTTTCGCAAAAGGGGAGTAAAGTACGAAAAAAAGGACTTTGCTCATTGCAGATGTAGAAAATCCGATAAGATTTTTAGTTGTTTTTAAAGTTTTTGCCCTATACTCATAAACAATAGGCGGCAGATACTTGCTTTTTTTTCTAAAATAGTATAGAATATCTGTTAGTTGTGAGCTCAAGGGCTCCAAATACAAATCAGAAAAGGATGAAACTAATGGCAAAACAGGAAAAAAGTGCTGCTGAGCTTTACCGCGAGGAAAGAAAAGCTCGTCTTGTAAAAGCAGCCAAGCAGAATTCTAAGGGAAAGAAAAGCTTTTCCATGAACCAGAGAGGACAGTCTGTAATATCGATTGTTGTTGTTGCAGCAATTATTATAGGTATTGTATCAATCGTACTTAACTCCTTCGGTATCTTCCACAGAGGTAAGAATATTATGAAGGTCGGCGAAGCTGAGGTTGACCAGTACGAGGTTGTATATTACGCTTCACAGACATATCAGATGTACGCTCAGTACGCTATGTACGGCTACTTTGATGATTTCGCATGGGATGTTCAGCCTGATGAGCAGGCATATCCGGATGAAATCGAGGGTATCGAAAATCCCACCTATGCAGACTTCTTTATTAACTACGCAAAGGAGCAGCTTCAGTCAATCAAGGCTCTTGTAGCTTATGCTGAAGAAAACGACATCACTCTTGATGCTACAGAGCTCGCTTCTGTTCAGTCTCAGATTACAGAAATGAAGCAGACTGCTAATAATTACGGCTTCGGTTATTCAAACTTCCTTCGTTCCGATTACGGCTACGGTAAGGGTATGACCACCAAGCTTTATGAGAAGATCCTCACAGAAGCTGCTATCGCTCAGAAGGTAAGCACTGTTCTTCAGGAAGATTTCGAAGCAGTTTATACCGATGAAAAGCTTGAAGAAATCTTCAAGGACGAAATCAAGACCTTCGGTCTCGTTTCATACAGAGTATACAATGTAAAGGCAGCTGCAGCTGAAGAGGGTGCAGATCTCGACTTCGATTCAGCAAAGGCTACAGCTGAAGCTCTTGCTGCTGCAGCAGACGAGGAAGCATTCATTCTCGCAGTATCAGACCTTGAAAAGGCTCTCGAAAACGAGAAGTATGCAGACTATATTACAGATAACAGCCTTACACTCAAGGAAGATGCAACCTACACTTCACTCAGCACAGCAGGTGATGTTTTAGTTGAGGAAGAAGTTGCAGCTGAAGAAGAAGCAGAAACTGAAACAGAAGCAGAAACTGAAACTGAAACTGATACAGAAACAGAAGCTGAAGAAAAGCTCACAGTTGCTGACTGGCTCTTCGGCGACGAGAGAGTAGCAGGCGAAACCTGCATCACAAAGACTGCTACAGGCTACACCGTATATATGGTACACGAAGCAGCTCATAAGATGGATACATCATACACCTACGATGTAAGACACATCCTCATCCAGTTCCCCGAGGAAGAAGCTGAGGAAGAAACCGAGGAAGCAACAGAAGAAACTGCTCCCGAGGCAGAAACAGAGGCTGAGGTTGAAACAGAAGCTGATACAGAAGCAGAAACAGAGACCGAAGCAGAGGAGCCCAGAGTTCCCGCTCTCCTTGACACTGCAAAGTACAAGGATGCTAAGATTTACATCGATGTAGACCTTGAAACAACCAAGGACGCTCAGCTTTATATGGAAGCTCAGGATATCCTTGTAGAATACCTTGAAGGCGATATGACAGAGGAAGCTTTCGGCGAGCTCGCTAAGAAGTACTCAGCTGACGGCAACGCTTCAGAAGGCGGTATCTATGAAGCAGTTGAAGAGGGCAAGATGGTTGCTCCCTTCGAAAACTGGGCACTTGCAGAAGGCAGAGAAGAAGGCAATGTTGGTATCGTTGAAACAGAATACGGCTACCACATTATGTACTTCATCGCAAAGGATGAGGCATCAAGCTGGTCAAGCGTAATCAAGGACGAAAAGGTTTCTGAGGACTTATACGACTTCAATGAGGAGCTTTTAGAGTCATACGCAATCGAAGGCTACAGTGCTAAGCTCGAAAAGAACGTTAAGAAGGAACTCAAGGAAACTGCAAGAGTTCTCAAGAATAACTACTCAGCATACTATTAATAAAAACAAATGGGACTGCGTAATCGCAGTCCCTGTTTTATTGTTAAATTGTAGCATAAAAGTTTGCTTCCCAGGCGGGGATATACGGATGTTGACGGAAGAATATGCGGTAATCCTCACAAAGCTCACGTATCTTAAAGGGCAGAGCAAACATATCCTCGTTGCGGTGATAAGCGCATACATAAAGCTTCGGCTTGTGGTTGCGGATAGTTCTTTCGGCGCCGCAAAGAGCCTGAAGCTCTGCGCCCTCGATGTCCATCTTGAGAAGAGTCACCCGGTCGTTTATGAGATTGTCGACACTGTCAAATTCAATAGGAGAGCCCTCGTCACTGCGATGGGAGTTTCTGCCGCCCTTTGTGTCAAAAAAGAGGGTTTCTTTTTTGTCCCATGCACCGATGTTGAAAAGCTCAAGCTTTTCCATGCCCTCAGTTTTTCTTGTAAGCTTCCTGAAATTTTTAGCGTCAGGCTCGAGGGCATAAATTTTTTCGTACCTTCCTTCGGTAGCCGTAAGGAATTCTCTTATTGTATCGCCGTCATAAGCTCCCAGGTCGACAATGATTTCCTTATCCGAGAGGGGGATAAGCTTACTGTAAACCTCGCTTTTTTCACTGTGACAGCCGAAAAGGTACTCGGTTTTTCCGCTTGTTTTGAAATTGAGTATATTCACATAGCTTTCTCTCGATTTTTCATCCTCGAGAAATCCGTAGGCCTTACGGAAATTTTCCGCATTGTCCTTAAGATAGTCATAGGTGAAAAGTCCCTTTCCCGCAACGGGTACAGTAGGCGAGTAAAGCTCGGTTTCAGTTGACATCTCACGGATTCTCATAAGAGTAGGCTCATCGTGTACCGCAAAGGTCATAAGTGTAATAAAGTCGCCGTACTTTTCCTTCGCCTCAGAGTAGCTGAGTACTTTTTTGCCGTGGAAATGGTGTCCTCTTACAAAGCCGTCGCTTGCAAAGGTGTCGCAGTAACTGAGTCCGAGTGATTCGAGTACCTCTATTATCATATCCGCACCGTTTCCCATACCGTAAAGCAGTATAGGCTTATCGGTCTCTTTAAGTCTGTCCCACAAGGGGATATCCCTGATAAATTCAGTCACGGAGAATACCTCCTTAAGATATTTTAAGTAATTTTAACATAGAGATAATAAAATTTCAATACTCATAATTTTGTGCTTAGATTATACAAAAGTAAATAAATTAAAAAGTAGCAAAAATTTTACTGTACAAATCCGTTCTTATGTGATAGAATATACGGAGTTAATCCTATCAAGGAGGAAAACAGATGGAAAAAAATAAAAAGATAGTATCAATCGTTGTCGCGGTAGTGGCGGCAATTCTGATATTCTTAGCGGGATTTTTCTTTGCAGGAAAGTTTTCTAAGAAGACCGCTACCGATGCAGTACCTGAAACAACGCTTCAGCAGGAAGCAGACGAGGGTGCTACAGACGATTCCGCAGATGAAGACGAAGGTGACGAAAGCGTCGAAGACTACGTAGCCGAATATCTTTACATTCTTGAGGATGAAAAGTTCGGTACGGGTGAGTTTAAAGTAAGCAGAGCAGAATATGAATACTACTGTGTTTCTATATATAACTCACTTGTTTCAAGTGCAGCCCAGTATGATTACTATTATGGCGAAGGCGCAGGTCTTTACTATGTAGGCTTTGACTGGAAAAAGCTTCCCGCTGACCAGGAATGTCCCATAAAGATTGACAAAAAAGAATTCAAAAACTACGATGAATACATCGATTATCTGGCTGTTGAGCAGATTAAAGCAACAAAGGCTTGTGTAGATTATGCAAAGCTCAACTCCATTACCTTCACCGAGGAGGAGCAGACAGAAATCGATAATTATATTCAGGAAAGCAGAGAAAGCTGTGAGGCAGAGGGTACCGACCTTGAAACATACCTCAAGGAATATTTCGGTGCCGGTATGACCGAGGAAATTTATATCAACATTGTTAATGAGCGCTATCTTGTAAATAAGGTTGATAATATTAAGCTTGGTCTCTTAGAGATTTATTTTACAGATGAAATGGTTGAGGATGAATACAATAACAATGTCAACCTTTACAGTCAGGTAACACTCAGAAATTACATCATTGCTGCCGCAACTGATGAATCAGGAGCAGTTTATGAGGCTTCAATGGAAGCTGCAAAGAAAGAAGCAACAGTTTTCGCTGATCTTGTGACCGACGAAAAGAGCTTTATCGTTCGTGCAAGTGATAAGGAAAAAAAGAGCGGCAACGAGCAATATGCAGAAATTCTTGTTGAAGACAATTATACAATTCTCAAAAACATAGGCTATGATGAGCTCGAAGCACAGACCGATGATGAGAATTTCGCAAAGTGGGCATTCGATCCTTCAAGAAAGACAGGCGAAACCTATATAGCAAAAATCGAGGGTGTCGGCTACGGTGTGTATATGATGGTAAATCCCGTACACAAGCCCGCAGTATCCTATACCTACGATGTAAGACATATCCTTGTTCAGTTCCCCGAGGATTCAGAGAAGGATACCACAACAAAGATAAAGCTTCTCAACCCCGCAGACTATAATGTTACTGTAGATATAAACATCTATCCCGATATCACCGCTGACCACGCACTTTATATGCAGGCTCAGGGTATACTTGAAGAGTACCTCTCAGGTGACTGTACCGAGGAAAGCTTCTCAGCTCTTGCAAAGAAGTATTCAGCTGACGGTAATGCAGACTCAGGCGGTATTTACAGTGATGTTCCCGAAGGACAGATGGTATCAGCCTTTGAAAACTGGGCTCTAGAGGAAAACAGAGCAAAGGGTGATGTGGGTATCGTAGAAACCACCTATGGATACCATGTAATGTACTTTGTGGGCAGAAAGGCTCTTTCTGATTGGAAGGACACAGTCAGGGAAGAAATGGTGCTCAAGGGCTCAGATGAGTTTATTGTTGAGCTTTCTGACGGATACGAATTAAAGGTTGAAGGCGGAAGCGACAGTGAGCTTACAGAGCTCTATCAGGCAAACATCGACTATTACGCATCTTTCTTCGGTTAATACAGGCAATAATTATATTGTAAATAAAAACAAAAAAACAAACAGGAGGTTTTCATTATGAAAATGGTAAAAGCAGTAATCGCAATCGTAGTTGTAGCAGCTATCGGTATCGGAGCATTTATGTTCCTTAATTCACCCGAGCAGAAAATTAAGGGCACATGGGAAAGCGAATCACTCACACTTGCTTTCGATAAGGAAGGCAACGTTGAGGTAACATACCTTGATACTTCAAAGTTCAGCTTTGAGCTTCCCATAAGCGGTAAGGGTTCATTCAGCGGTACTTACGAAATCGTAAAAGACGGTGAATACGATATTGTTAAAATTCACGCAAGCATCAAGGTAATCGTTGAGGTTTCATACGATCTTGTTTACGCTATTGACTTCGAGGACGGCAATATGATTCTTAAGGCTGTTCACAGTGACGGCAGCTTAGGCGATGCAATCACCTTTACAAAGGCAAAATAAAAATGTGTAAGGGGAGTGTTATGCTCCCCTTATCGGTTTAAAGGAGGAATTGCTATGACAAAGAAAAATATTGCTATAATATCAGTTGTTGCTATTCTTGTAATTGCTATCGTTGCCGGCGCATTATTAACATCTTCCGGCGGGGACGATAAAGACGTAACCGATAAATCCGATAAAGGCAGCTCCGTTGCCGTGGGAGGAGATACAAACTCCGACGGCGGCAATCAGGGCGGCAGTCAGGATAACGGTCAGAGCAGTAATCAGGGAAGTTCACAGGGTAATACTCAGGATAGCAGTCTTGCAACTCAGCTTCTCGGCAAATGGCGTGACGGAGCAAATATGAGCGGCTACGAATTCAAGGAAGGCGGCAAGGCAGTCCTTACCTACATCAACCTTGATATTCCCGGTCTTGAGACTATAAACGGCGGTGTAGAGGGAGCTTACATCCTTGACGGTGATAAGCTTACAATCAGCACCTCGATTTATACAGGTACAATTACAAACACCTATACCGCATCGGTGTCAGGTAACGTGCTTACTCTTGTCAGTACCGAGGACGGAAGCGTAGCAACTTATATGCGTGAGAATGCTATTGATACCAATATCAGTACTGATGCTACAGAGCCCTCCGAATCACAGACTCAGCCTCAGCCCGAAGAGCCCGACGGTGCAGATATTGCCGGCTCATGGAATAATGCAGATGGTAGTGTGAAATATGTCTTCAACGCAGACGGTACCGCACGCTTCACAAGAAACGATAACGAATTCAGCGGTGTATATATTGTCAACGGAGATGAGGTCAGCATTCAGTTTACCTCAGGTGCTGATAAGGTAACAGAGAAATTCGAATACCGTGTTTCAGGTAACGCACTCACCCTTGACGGCAGAGACGGCAATTTCAACCTCACAAGAAGCGGCACAGTGCCCTCAACAGGTACAAGCGAAGACCTTCTCGGCATATGGAGTGACGGGGCAAATATGAGCGGTTACGAATTCAAGGACGCAGGTATAGTTAACATTACCTATGTCAATATCACTGTACCCGTTATCAATATCCCCATCAACGGCACTTATACAGGTAGCTACGCTATAAACGGAGATAAGATTACAATCAACGCTTCAATTTACGGCGCAACAATCAGCAATACCTATACCTACAGTATCAACGGCAATGTACTCACTCTTACTGCTGACGACGGTAGTGTAGCAACATATATGAAAAAGTGAGGATGGCAGAATGACACAGCAGGAGAAGGTATACGAGGCCCTTGACAGCCTCGGTATTGAATATAAGGTTATTCATCACGAGGCAGTTACAACAATCGAAGATATGGATGCAATGGGTATTTTCACCGACGGTGAGGTGTGCAAAAATCTGTTTCTTCGCAATGCCAACGGCAAGACTCACTACGTCGTATCAATGCTCAAGGATAAGCACCCCGACATTCAGCAGGAAATAAGAGGTCAGCTCGGCTGCTCAAGACTTTCCTTCGGCTCTGACGAGAGACTTCTCAAGCATCTCGGTCTTACTCCCGGTGCGGTATCTCCCTTCGGTATTATCAACGATGACGATGCAGATGTCAATGTAGTACTCGACAGTGACCTTAAAAATGTTGACGGCTATATCGGTTTCCATCCCAACGATAACACCGCATTCCTCTGGATTAAATTTGAAGACCTTATAAAATTCATAAAGTCAAGAGGCAACGATATATATTACATCAATGTATAAAAATAGTACCTTCCCTTGTGTGGGAAGGTACATTTTTTTCTTATAATCCGAAGCTCAAGGGCAGAAGCTCCTTCAGGGTATATACCTTAAGCTCTTCATCGTTTCTGCTGAGAATAATCCTGAAATCTCCGTCGCAGAATTCGCTCATAACCTGGCGGCACACACCGCAAGGTGGACAAAACTCCTTGAAATCAAGATTTTTTCCTCCGACAACCGCAATAGCGGAAAACTCTCTTTCGCCCTCGCTTACTGCCTTGAAAAAAGCTGTACGTTCAGCGCAGTTTGTAGGAGAGTAGGCGGCATTTTCAATGTTACAGCCCGAATACATCTTGCCGTCTTTTGTAAGAAGTGCCGCACCGACTGTAAAGCCCGAATATGGTGCGTAAGCAACCTCTGCCGCCTTTTTCGCAAGAATAACGAGTTCCTTATCTGTCATATCAAAACTCCTTTATAACGTCCTTTTTGAAGCTTTTGCCACTTAGACTGTTTTCTGTACCGAAAATATCCGCAACAGTCTTTCCGATATCGGCAAAGCTTTCCCTCGTGCCGAGATTTTTACTCTTTAATCCCTCGGAGTAAATCAGAAGGGGAGTATACTCTCTTGAGTGATCAGTACTCGGTGTTGCAGGGTCACAGCCGTGGTCAGCAGTAATGATAAGAAGGTCGTCCTCCTTCATTTCAGGGATAAACTCACCGAGAAAGCGGTCAAATTCCGTCAGGGCTTTTGCATATCCCTCCACATCGTTTCTATGGCCGTACACCATATCGAAATCAACAAGATTAGTAAAGCAAAGTCCCGTGAAATCCTCGCCGAGAGCCGCTTTCATCTTGTTCATACCGTCAGCATTTGAAACGGTGGGCATAGCTTTTTTTAGTCCCTTTCCGGCAAAGATGTCATAAATCTTTCCGATGGGTATAATATCGTACTTTCCCTTGCTCAACACATCAAGAAGAGTGTCCGTGGGCGGTACAAGAGAATAATCGTGACGTCTTGCAGTTCTTCTGAAGTCGGGGTATTCACCCTCAAAGGGACGTGCGATAACTCTGCCCACTGCGTGGTCGTCTGTGAGCATTTCTCTTGCAATATGGCAGTACTCGTAAAGCTTTTCTATGGGTACCTCTTTTTCGTGAGCGGCAATCTGAAAAACACTGTCCGCCGAGGTATAGACAATCAGCGCACCGCTTTCGAGATGCTCCTTGCCGTAATCTCTTATAACATCGGTACCGGAATAAGGCTTGTTGCAGATAACCCTTCTGCCTGTCCTCTTTTCGAATTCACCGATAACCTCATCAGGAAAGCCGTCGGGATAGGTGGGGAAAGGCTTTTCAGACACGAGACCGCATATTTCCCAATGCCCCGTGGTAGTGTCTTTACCCTTGCTTCGTTCCTTGCATCTTCCGTATACTCCGATGGGAGAGGTCTCTTTTTCACCGCAACCAACGCCGTCAATATTGAAAAGACCGAGTCTTTTAAGGTTAGGAAGCTCACACTCCTTAACCGTCATACAGCTTTTGAGAGTGTTGCTTCCTTCGTCACCGTACTCTGACGCATCGGGAAGCTCACCGATACCCACACTGTCGAGTACAACAAGAAAAACCCGCTTATAGTTCATATTATCACTTATCCGTTCTAATTGCCGTTTCAAGGGCAATTTTAATCATATCAGTAAAGGTGTTCTGTCTTTCCTCTGCACTGCAGCCCTCACCTGTAAAGGGAAGATCGGAAACAGTACATATAGCAAGAGCCTTCTTTCCGAGATGCATAGCTGTAAGATAGAGAGCGGCGGCCTCCATCTCAACTGCAAGAGAACCCGCTTTTGCCCACTTTTTAAGGCTTTCACTGTCCGCGTCATAGAAGGTATCCGAGGAAAGTAAATTGCCAACCTTGAGGCTGAGTTCCATTTCCTTAGCACAATCAACCGCTGTCGCAAGAAGCTCATAGGAGCAGGTGGGAGCAACAGTGCCGTTCACACCGTACTGACTGCCGAAGGCAGAGTTGGTGTTAGCACCGATACCTGCTATAATGTCACGAAGTCCGATACCATTACCGATACCGCCCGCAGAGCCTACACGGATAATATTTTCCACACCGAAGAATGAGTAAAGCTCATAGGAATAAATACCGATTGAAGGCATACCCATACCGCTTGCCATAACCGAAACGGGATGTCCCTTATAGGTGCCCGTATAGCCGTGAATGCCTCTTACATTGTTGATAAGCACCGCATCCTCAAGATAGGTTTCGGCAATCATTTTGGCTCTTAAGGGGTCGCCGGGCATAAGCACTGTCTTAGCAAAGGAGTACCCCTCTTTTAAATTTATGTGGGGAGTTGAAACTGACATAATACCACCTCAATATCCTGAAGAAAATTCGTTTTTGACTATTTTTACAATTCTGCTTGTACCGAGTCTTGTAGCGCCGAGCTCAATCATAGCTTCTGCATCCTCAATACTGCTTATACCGCCCGCTGCCTTGATTGCAAGGTGAGGCTCAACATTTTCACTGAAAAGAGCGATATCCTCTTTTGTTGCACCCGCAGTTGAAAAGCCTGTTGAGGTTTTGATGAAATCCGCGCCTGAAAGTGAAACAATACGGCACATCTCTTTCTTTTCCTCGGCGGTAAGAAGGCAGGTTTCGATAATAACCTTGAGAGTTTTTCCCATACAAGCCTTTTTAACCGCTTTAATTTCATCGAGAAGTTCATCGTACCTCTTGTCCTTGAGCATACCAAGGTTTATAACCATATCGATTTCATCAGCGCCCTTACTTACTGCATCGGTTGCCTCGAAGCACTTTACCTCAGTGGTGTTATATCCGTTGGGAAAACCGATAACGGTACAGATTTTAATTTTATCACCAACATAAGCCTTTGCAAGGCTCACATATGAAGGGGGAATGCACACACTTGCGCATCCGTACTTTATACCGTCGTCGCAGATTGCCTTAATCTCGTCTGCGGTAGCGGTCTGTGAAAGAAGGGTATGGTCAACCTTTGAAAGAATATCTGTTATCTGCATATTATAGCCTCCGTACTTTTTATTCATCTATACTTTAATATTACCTTTTAAAAGTGAAAATGTCAAATAAATTTAGAATATATCTATTGTAAAATTATATACTATGGTTTATTATAAATACAAAGAAAAAGGAGGAAGAAATATGCTTGTTACAAGAGAAACAAAAATAGCGGATATTATCCGCACCCCCGCAGGTCACGATATTCTTATGAAGGCTCTTTATGCCGCAGGTCTTGACGGCAGTATACTCAAAAAGGGTCCTCTTTCAAAGCTTACCCTCGGCAAGGTACAGAAGCTGAGTATGGGCGCAATAGGTGACGATGTTATAGATTCAATTCTCAATATCCTCAACATTGAGCAGAGTAAGCCGTTAGAGGACGATGCACCCATCGAGAAAAAGTGGTGGAAGGAAGCTGTGTTCTATCAGATTTATCCCCGCTCCTTCAAAGACTCCGACGGTGACGGTATCGGTGATATCAGAGGTATTATCGAAAAGCTCGACTATCTTAAGGCACTCGGTGTTGATGCCGTATGGTGCAGTCCTATGTACGATTCACCCAATGACGATAACGGCTACGATATAAGAAACTACCGCAAGATTATGGAAGAATTCGGTACTATGGAGGACTTTGATGAGCTTCTTAGTGAGATGCACAAGCGTGATATGAAGCTTATTATGGACCTTGTTATCAACCATAGCTCCGATGAGCACGAGTGGTTCCGCTCATCAGCAGAGGATCCCGATTCACCTTATAAGGATTACTATATCTGGCGTGACGGTAACGGTGACAATCCTCCCAACAACTGGGATTCAATTTTCAGCGGCTCAGCGTGGAATTATTATCCCGAGCGTAAGCAGTGGGCACTTCACCTTTTCTCAAAGAAGCAGATGGACTTCAACTGGGAAAACGAGACTCTCAGAAAAGATCTTTACGAAATGGTCAACTGGTGGCTTGATAAGGGTGTTGACGGCTTCCGTCTTGACGTTATCAGCTTTATTTCCAAGGCTGACGGACTCCCCGATGGTAACGAGCTTGTAGGCGGACTTATGGGTGTCAAGGGTGTTGAGCATTACTTCTACGGCCCGAGACTTCACAAGTACCTTAACGAAATGGCAGAAGCAACCTTCAATAAGTACGATGCTTTTACAGTAGGTGAGTGTCAGGGTACAGGTATAGAAATGAGCAAGCTTATGACAGGTGACTACCGCAAGGAGCTCAGCACCGTATTTGCCTTTGACCACGTCGAAAATCCCGGCAAGAAGCGTTTCTCAAAATATAAGTACGACCTTCGCCCTATGGCAAAGGAAATCGTAAAATGGCAGCTTAATTACGGCAATCATTGCTGGCCTACAGTTTTCTTTGAAAACCACGATACCACAAGAATGGCAAGCAAGGTCTGTCCCGAGGGATATTACAGAGATGAACTCAGTAAGCTTCTCGGTCTTATGCAGATGACCTTTAAGGGTTGTCCCTTCATATATCAGGGTCAGGAAATCGGTATGCCCAACGGCGACTTCAAGGATATGAGTGAGATAAGAGACGTTGAAGCCATCAACCTTTTCAATGAATGTAAGGAAAAGGGCGACGATTTAGCCGAAACCAAGGAGGTTATCTTCGTCGGTAGCCGTGACAACGGCAGAACACCTATGTGCTGGGATACAACTGCAAATGCAGGCTTCACAAGCGGCACACCCTGGATTAAGACCATCGACGATTATAGCAAAATCAATGTTGAATATCAGGATAAGAAGGAGGGCTCTGTGCTCAACTTCTACCGTCAGCTTACAAAGTTCAGACACGAGCACAAGACTCTTGTCTACGGCGATTTTAAACTTGCAACAAAGAAGTGGAAGGATGTCCTTACCTATTACCGTACAGGTGAGGGAGAAACCTTCTTCGTTGAAATCAACCTTACCGACAAGGAAGCAAGAAAGACAGTCTGCACCAATGGCTTCGAGCTTGTTATTTCAAATGTAAGCGGCAGAAAGGCAGCGACCCTTGCTCCCTTCGAGGCAAATCTCTACCTTGTGAAATAAGTTATAATATCAACTGTCACCCGATATAATGTATCGGGTGATATTTTTATGAAAAAGTCCTTTTCCGTACTTCTCGCACTTCTTCTTGCTGTGAGCTTTTCTGCCTGCAGTAAGGATAGCTTTATGGATTTAAGTGCCTTTACGGCTTACTATAACAGAATCAGCACCACGGGCAGTATATCCCTTGAGGATTACACTGTCACCGAGGGGGAGTACAGTCTTTTTATGGAGGATATACTCCTTACACTCGAAAGGGCAGAGAGTGGAGAAATAGAGGGAGTACGCCTTACTGCGGCAAAGGTAAACGAAAAGGGTGAAAAGCAGAGCATAACCGAAGATACAACAAACCGCTTTTCACTTATAGCTACGGATATTCTTGAGGCTTACACTACCTTTTCCCGTAAGGATTGTGAGGATATAATAAGTCAGCTGGGGCTTTCCGATTCCCGTACCCTGAACTCTGACGGAGAGCTTACACTTACAAAAGGGGACTGGCTTATGATTTACTATTCTGTCGAGATTGGCTCTGTCTTTATGGTATATAATATCCATCTTCATCCGACTCAGAAAACTGAAAAGCCCGTAAGCAAGCCCGCCTTCGGACATACTGCATACACAAGAAGGGAAACTGTACCTTTACAATAAATAAAAAAACGCTTCCGCCGCTTATAACGGCTGAAACGTCTTTCTTAATTTATTTCTTCGGATTTCTTGTAATCTTTTTCTTGTTGCCCTTTTCGTCAACAATATAGGTGTTTTCGAGCTGTCCCACAAGACTTGCTTTGAAGGAATCAATATATTCTCTTCTGAGGATATCTCTTTCCTTGAGCTCCTCTTCGGTGAGACCCTCGGGAGTCTTTGCCTTTCTTGCAAGCTCATTTATTCTGTTGATTTTTTCCTGAGTCATTATTTTTCCTCCTCCCATTTTTTCCATTCCTCGGGGCAGTAGCCGAGGGTTGCCTTTTTGCCGTTTCTTACAATCGGAGTCTTAAAAAGCTCCTGATTTTCGAGAAGCTTTTCCTCTTTTGCCTCTTCAGATGCAAGATACTTTATAAATGATTGCTCATACTTTTTGCTCTTTTCGTTGACGAGGTCCTCGAGAGAGCATTTAAGAGCAGTTTTTATTGATTTGTACTCACCCTTGCTCATGCCGAATTTTGCAAGGTCAACAAACTGAAACTTAATGTTTCTTTCCTTGAAATACCGCTGAGCCTTTTTAGTATCGAAGCACTTTGCGGTGCCGTAAATCTGAATATTCATTGTACTCTCCTTAAAAATGTACTGTCATATATTTTAAGGGAAAAAAGTCTTTTTGTAAAGTACTTTTTGGTTATTGAATAAAATAAACCGATGTGATATACTGAAAAAGAGGTGAAAATAATGGGAATTTGCTATATAATCGGTGCGGGAGACGTCATCAGTGACGGCACTGTCGCAGAAAAGGACGATTTTATAATCTGTGCCGACGGCGGATACGAATACCGCGATATGCTCGGCAGAGAAGCGGATATGGTTGTAGGTGATTTTGACTCCCTCGGCAGAATCCCCGAGGCTGAAAACAGAATAGTCCTTCCATGCGAAAAGGCTGACACCGATATGGCAGTTGCTATTGACGAGGGACTAAAAAAAGGCTATCGTGATTTCGTACTTTTCGGTGCTCTCGGCGGCGGGCGTATTGACCATTCCATAGGCAATATCCAGCTTCTCAGGTACATAGCATCAAAGGGTGCGAGGGGAGAAATCCGCCACGGTAAAAACGTACTTGTTGCCTTTAAAAACAGTGAAATAACCTTCGGCAGTGATAAGAGGGGATACGTTTCGGTCTTTTCTCTTACCGACGAAAGCAAGGGAGTAACGATTGAAAATCTCAAGTACGAAACAGATAATATTACTATGTACAGTCATCTCACCAAGGGACTGAGCAACGAGTTTATCGGTAAGCAGTCACGCATAAGCGTCAGCGACGGCATTCTGCTGATAGTATATACATTGTAAAAATCAAAACAAAAACAGATGTGTTAAAACGCATCTGTTTTTTGTTATCTTAATTATGCACCGAGGATAAGCTTAAATGTTGAAAGTAAGCTCTGTACAAGACCCGCATTGATGCCGAAAATCTGGTTAGCGGCATTTGCAATAGCCTCAACATTGTTTTCCTGACCGAGAATATTCTTTACATATGATGCAAGAGCGGCAAAAACTGCTTCCTTATCACCTGTAAACTGGGCTCTGAGACCTGTTCTGTCACCGCTGGGAGCAACCTCTGCAGTTGAAAGAGAAACAATCTGATCGAAGTCATAATCAGGTACAAGTATACCCATTTCGCCGAGAAGCTTCTTGAAAAGATCGTTCAGCGGGAGAATCTCAAGACCTGTCTGCTTTAAGTCGGGGTTAGCAGTACCGCAGGCTGCAGCAATCTCATAGCCGTAAATAAGATCGGGGAGAATAGTACAAAGATATGAAACGGGAGCTTCCTTGAGAGGTTCAAGCATTGTAAGTGCAAGCTCAAGAACAATCTCAATTCTCTTTGCACCGTCGATGCCGTGTCTGTTGATGAATTCTCTTACATCGGGAGAAACGCCGGTGTGAAGTGACTCTGTGAGAGTAATGAGAGCCTCGTCATAAATTGAGGGAGCAATAAGCATATTAAGAGCGAGGATATCGCCTAAATATTCTCCGCCCGCACCACAGGCCTTTATGAAGGCATCCTTGTCACCGGCAGTGATACCGAAGGGGATAGTACCTACATCGCTCCAGGTCTTACCCTCACTCTGAAGATTCATAAGATAGTCATATGCCTCAGGGAAGCTGTATTTCATAGAATCAAAGGGTACATCGGCAAAATCTATTGAGCAGAATTCAGCTGAAAGCTTTACGAATACAGATGCAACAGTATCGGTGAATATCATAGCCTCAACATTGTTATCTCTGAGGAAGGTTGAAAGAGTTGAGTCGAGAGTACTGATTAACTTAGAAACAGTTTCTCTGTTCATAAATCCGGCAAAAGCTGCTTCCTTGTCAGTGCCTG
Organism: Clostridia bacterium; assembly: GCA_017555765.1. Classification (GTDB taxonomy): domain Bacteria; phylum Bacillota; class Clostridia; order Oscillospirales; family Acutalibacteraceae; genus UBA6857. Next base: position 16,819 of record JAFZFT010000138.1, read on the forward strand.
CAGCGTTGTACTGATTTACAATGGTCTGTGCATCGTTTTCCGTAGCCTTTGCGGTGTTAAGAGCAACTATTTCAATAAAGCAAGCGGCAATTTTATTCATATTGTCGGAATAAAGAATCTTGCCTATTTCACCGTTGCGGTCAATTTCCTTGAGTGTCTGAGTGAGAAGTCTTTCCACAGAGGGATAATTGTTTTCATATGTCAGATGCTCGAAAACGTAGTCCGCAATGTAAAGAAGTACTGCGTCTCTGTCACCGATTATTTCAACTCTCTTGCCGCCGCTTCCGCCACTTTTTGCAACCTTTGCAGTGCCGAGTGTAGAAACGTATTCAAGGTCAAAGGGCTTATGAGTCATACCGAGAGCATCGAAAACAAGGTCGAGAATAGCTTCAACCTCAGGAAGCTTAAGACCGAGGTCTCTGCTGTTTATAAACTCACATGCTCTTGTGTAGTTGACTGCGAAGTCGGGAAGCATTTCGCAAAGATAGGTAACGGGTGCTTCCTTGATGGGCTCGATTATTGTCAGTACCTTTTCAACGAGGAGCTTTACTCTTGCCTTGCCGCTGAGACCTGTTTTCATAACGAAGCCTGCAAGAGAAGGCATCTCTCCCGTGTGGAGTGACTCGAGAGCGGGTACAAGAGCATCATTGTAAATAGAAGGAGCCTTGAGGAAAATAGAAATCATATCGTTGCCGAGGAATTCACCGAAGGCACCGCAAGCATCGATGAAGGCTTCCTTGTCGCCCTTTGTGATACCGAAGGGTACTGTCTTAAGGTCCTTCCAGGCTTTACCTGAGGACTGCAGAGAAGAAACATACTCATAAGCCTCGGGATAATCCTTTTCGAGGGAGTTGAACTTTACTGATGCGAAATCCTTTTCGGCAGCCGTACCGAGAAGCATACCCACAAGTGATGCAGTCTCATCTGAATATACAAATGACTCAAAGCTCATGGAGTTAAGCTGAGCAGCAACGAGAGCATCAAGCTCGGTTATAAGAGGGTTAAGCTCCTCTCTTGTGGCGGCCTTATAAAGGCTCGAGGAATCGCCCACATTCTCATTGTACTTTTTTACTTCCTTCTTTTCGTTTATGCTTTCGCCCTTTGTGACAAGACCGATAATACCGAAAACAGAAACAAACACAAGAGTAACTGCAAGAAGGACTGCAATCAGCTTTCTCTTTTTCGGGTCAGTATAAGCAGAGGATGCTTTTATTTTATCTGTCATAGGCTTAGCCTTTTCAAGTATCGGGTTTAATTTATCCACAGATAACACTCCTTAAAAAATCAAATCAATACAGTATACACCTTATTTGTTTCGTAATTATTACAAAACGGATATTAAACCGATTATTTTTAAAACAAATTCTTACAAATAAAATCCCGCCGGTTATTTCCGACGGGAAAAGGTATAAAAGTCAATTATTCACCTTTGCCGAAGGAAAGGTTGAGTTCACCTCTGAAAAGCTTTGAAATGAAGTTTAAAATAGCCTTGAAGAAGCGCATAAATACTGAGTATCTTTCCTGGTTCTTGCTGGGCTTCTCTGCATCTTCGTCAGTACCTGTAACGGGTACAAGATTTTCTGTGTCAGTTTCAGCGTCGTATGAATAATCAAGATACTGAGGATAGTTTTCACTTGAGAATACGGTGAAGTTATCGTTTACAAGGAAGGTGTTCATAAGAGCATCAACACATTCGGGGAAGTCTGCATGCTCACAGTGCTTGATAAACCATGTCTTTTCGGGAAGGAGACAGGTTGAAGCATCAATCTTGAGGTCGGGAGAAAGGAACTTCTTAGCGTCATCACTCATCTTGCTGATGTAAGATGTTGAAAGCACTTCGCCGTACTTTGCGGTTGTTGCACCGAAGGAGCTTCTGTAGGTTTCAGCCATAAAGTCGCTCTGTGCAGAGCCGTCCTCTGAGAAGGGGAGGTTGGGAGTATCATACTTTGAAAGAACCATAACATCGATACCGCTGTTATAAACCTCTTTGATTCTGTTGTCGGAGTTGAGCTGAACTTCCTTGAAGGCATAAATCTTTTCGATTGTGCCTGCGTACTCTTCCTTGAGCTCGTCTGTACCGTAGCAGAACGCAACTGCCTCATCGACCTGATCAACGGGACACATAGCCCAGAATGAGGGGAATGATCCATAGGTATCACGTACAAGGCGGGGGATAATGTTATCCCTTACGTTTTCTACAATATATTCAATTGTGCCTGTACCGATTCCGAGTACGGAAGCATAGTTGAGCATTTCAAGAATTGCAAGGATGAATTCCTGCATAAAGGGATCCTCAATCATCTGCTTGCCGCCAACAAGATAGTCAGCAAGGTTGTTTACTGCATTACTGTCAATAACGATGTTGCCGGTAAATACCGCACCGATGGTTGAAATACCCGCTGTTGAGGGGATATACATGAGAACCTTATTGATTTTATCGAGATTTTCGGCATTTTCAAGATAAGCACTTACAAGGTTACCGCCGAGGCAACGGCCGAGAAGGTTAACCTTCTGAACACCCTTTTCGCGGCAAACTCTGTTGATAAACTGCTCGAGAATTTCAGCGTTATGTATGGGAGAAAGTCTCCAGTCATACTCGAAATCGATTCTGCCGCCGGTAAGACCCTTGCTGTAGTCTACACGATAGTAGTCAGTGAGCATATTTCCGCCCCAGCCTGAGCCGTCGGTAGCCTCACCGTTTTTGTCAAGGCGTACCTCGTCATAGAGAGGAGCCATGGCATTGTAAAGCTCATCACAGTAAGCATCATAGTCCTGAGTGATGAAGCCTAAAGCAAGCTTTTCAAGGCAGGGTCTGAGTACCTCTGACACGATAGCTCCGATGTCTGCATCGATGTCGTAAATTTCCTCGTTGGGATTGATTCTGTTGTTTTTGTAAAGTGTTCTGCCGTAACCGCCGACATAAATAGTGATGCAGTTATCAGCCGCAGAAGCAGTAAAAGCGGGAGCAGCTACTGCAAAAAGCATAACAACGGTAAGAATTAGGGATAATAATTTTTTCATTGTTTTTACCTCCTGTATATACAAGTTTACATACAATATATATGATATCACGAATAGTGTCGATAATCAAGAGATAAACCAAATTTTTGTTAACATTTTCGTAATAAAATGATTCTCTGTAAATAAAAAAAAGGCACCCCGAAGGATGCCTTTAAAAACAATATAAATCCGGCGGGTAGCTTTTACCCGTTATGAGAAATATTCAGCGCAATTTTGCATTCTGCATTTTGCACTTTGCATTATTCTGCGATGCTTTCGCCGTCCATTTCTGCGGGCTGCTCGAGGCCCATTATCTTGAGCATTGTGGGAGCGATGTCGCAAAGCTTGCCGCCCTCACGAAGAGTACAGTCATAACCGCAAACGATGAAGGGTACGGGATAGGTTGTATGAGCGGTGAAGGGTGAACCATCCTCCTCATACATCTTATCAGCGTTACCGTGGTCAGCAGTGATAAGCATAACGCCGTCCATTTCCTTAACTGCATCGTAAACCTTGCCAACGCAGGTGTCAACAGCCTCAACAGCAGCCTTAGCAGCGTCAAAGATACCTGTATGACCAACCATGTCGCAGTTAGCAAAGTTAAGGATGATAGCATCGTACTTGCCTGTCTTGATAGCTTCAACAACCTTGTCTGTAACCTCGTAAGCGCTCATTTCGGGCTGAAGGTCATAGGTTGCAACCTTGGGAGAAGCAACAAGGATTCTGTCCTCGCCCTCGTACTGCTTTTCAACGCCGCCGTTGAAGAAGAAGGTTACGTGAGCGTACTTTTCTGTTTCAGCAATACGAAGCTGAGTCTTGCCCATCTTTGAAAGGTACTCACCGAAGGTGTTTTCAAGAGTCTGGGGCTTGAATGCAACATGAACGTTGGGCATTGTAGCATCGTACTGAGTCATGCATACATAATAGAGGGGGAAGAAGCCGTTCTTTCTTTCGAAGCCGTCGAAAGCCTCGTCAACGAAGGTTCTTGTGATTTCTCTTGCTCTGTCGGGACGGAAGTTGAAGAATACAACGCTGTCCTGAGCCTTGATGTTACCGCCTTCAACGCATACTGTGGGAAGTACGAATTCGTCAGTGAGGTTTTTGCCGTCGCCGTCGATTGTCTCATAGCTTTCCTTGATAGCCTTAACGGGGCATTCAGCCTTGATGCCTTCGCCGTAAACCATAGCAGCGTAAGCCTTGCCTACTCTGTCCCAACGGTTGTCACGGTCCATAGCATAGTATCTGCCCATAACTGTAGCAACCTTACCGAGGCCGATTTCCTTGAGCTTGTTGCAGGTTTCTTCAACGAAGTCTGCACCTGAAGCGGGAGGTACGTCACGGCCGTCGAGGAAGCAGTGAATGAATACTTCCTTCACACCGTACTTCTTAGCCATTTCAACAATAGCGTACATATGAGTGTTGTGTGAGTGAACACCGCCGTCGCTCATAAGACCCATAAGGTGAAGAGCGGAGTCATTCTTAAGGCAGTTTTCCATAGCACCCTTGAGTGCTTCGTTTTCAAAGAAGTCACCGTCCTTGATTGACTTTGTGATTCTTGTAAGCTCCTGATAAACAACACGGCCTGCACCGATGTTTGTGTGACCAACCTCACTGTTGCCCATCTGACCGTCGGGAAGACCAACGTCCATACCTGAAGCACCGATAAAGGTCATGGGATTTTCGTTCATGATCTTATCAAGGTTGGGAGTTGCAGCAGCAACAATAGCGTTGCCGTAATCGGAAGGATTCTTACCGAAACCGTCCATGATACATAATAAAACAGGTTTTTTCATTGTATATGCTCCTTTATATTGGAAGTGAGCGATCAGAAAATGCAAAATGCAGAATGCAAAATGCAAAATTGTGGTCGCGGGTGAACGAGTTATTGTATTTTAACTTCATTTCCGCAAAGCTAAAAATATTTATGGATACAGTTGCAGATTACTTGCTGTCACTGTTTTTGCAAATGGAAGTTAAAATATATACAATCTCTTTAATGTCTGATTCTATACTTTGGAATTCCTTTTGTGTAAGAAAATCCGTTTTGTATAAAAGTCTTAGCCAATAGTGGGTTTCATTAGCTTCTTTAAGTGCTATATTCATTTTAGAATGAAAATCTGCTTTTGATTGCGCTCTTTGGGCTTCCGACACATTAGCACCAATACTTGTTCCGCTTCTGAGCAACTGCTTTGATAAAGAATATTCCTTTTTTATTTTTGTCAGATGCTTATACAGATTGACTGTTCTGACTGCAAAATCAAAACTCTTGTCTTCAATAGTGTTATTCATATCTGAAACCTCGTATCAGTTCGGTAAATGGGGCGGGTTGAATTTTTGTTTCAGCACATAGTTAGGCGCAATTTTGCATTCTGCACTTTGCATTTTGCATTTAAAAAGGGCTCAACGAGCCCTTTTTGTCTTATTTCTGCTCGGAAGCTGCCTTTACGATAACTGAGAAGTCCTCAGCCTTGAGTGAAGCGCCGCCGATAAGACCGCCGTCAACGTTAACCTTAGCAACGAGACCAGCAGCGTTCTTAGCGTTCATTGAGCCGCCGTACTGGATTGTGATAGCTTCTGCAGCTTCAGCGTCGTATGCTTCAGCAACAGCTGCACGGCAGTAGCCGTTACCCTCGTCAGCCTGATCGTCAGTAGCAGTTACGCCTGTACCGATAGCCCAAACGGGTTCGTAAGCGATAACAACGTCCTTGAGCTGATCAGCAGTAACGTTTGTAAGAGCCATCTTTGTCTGGAACTTAAGAAGAGTTTCGGTGTAGCCGAGCTCTCTCTGCTCAAGAGTTTCACCAACGCAAACGATGGGCTTGATACCTGCGTTAAGAGCAGCAAGAGTACGAAGGTTAACAGTCTGATCTGTTTCACCGAAGTATGTTCTTCTTTCGCTGTGACCTACAACAACGTATTCAACGCCGAGCTCCTTGAGCATATCAGCTGAGATTTCACCTGTGTATGCACCTGAAGCCTTGAAGTGGATGTTTTCAGCACCGATCTTGATGTTTGAGCCCTTAGCAGCCTCAACTGCAGCGGGGATGTCTACGAAGGGTACGCAGAGAACAACTTCACAGTCAGCACCTGCAACGAGGGGCTTCATTTCGTTGATGAGTGCAGTTGCCTGAGAGGGGGTCATATTCATTTTCCAGTTACCAGCGATAACTGCTTTACGTGTAGCTTTGTTCATTTTTAAAACTCCTTAATTATAAGATGTATTTCTCAGAACAGGGACTAGTCCCTATTCCCTAGTCCCTATTCCCTTAAAATTATTTGTCGTTAAGTGCAACAACGCCGGGAAGGTCCTTGCCCTCGAGGAATTCGAGTGAAGCACCGCCGCCTGTTGAGATGTGGCTCATCTTGTCAGCGAAGCCGAGCTTCTGAACAGCTGCAGCTGAGTCACCGCCGCCAACGATTGAGATTGAACCGCTTTCAGCGATAGCAGTAGCAACTGCGATAGTACCTGAAGCGAAGTTCTTCCATTCTGAAACGCCCATGGGACCGTTCCAGATAACTGTGCCTGCGCCCTTGATAGCGTCAGCGAAGAGCTTTTCAGTCTTGGGACCGATATCAAGACCCATCCAGTCGTCGGGGATCTTGTCTGAATCAACAGTCATTGTTTCTGTGTTTTCGTCGTACTCCTTACCGAGTCTGTTATCAACGGGGATAAGGAAGTTAACGCCCTTAGCCTTAGCTGTTTCCATCATTTCCTTAGCCATTTCAATCTTGTCTTCTTCGCAGATTGAAGTACCTACTGAACAGCCCTTAGCAGCAAAGAATGTGTAAGCCATACCGCCGCCAACGATGAGTGTATCAACCTTTTCCATGAGGTTTGTGATAACGCCGATCTTATCTGAAACCTTAGCACCGCCGAGGATAGCAACGAGAGGTCTCTTGGGGTTTTCGAGAGCGCCGCCGATATATTCAAGCTCCTTACGGATAAGGTAGCCGCCAACTGCGGGAAGGTAATCAGCAACACCTGTTGTTGATGAGTGAGCTCTGTGAGCTGAACCGAAAGCATCGTTTACATAGATTTCAGCAAGGTCTGCAAGAGCCTTTGAGAATTCGGGATCGTTCTTTGTTTCTTCTTTATGGAAACGAACGTTTTCAAGAAGGAGAACTTCGCCTTCCTTAAGGTCAGCAGCGAGAGCCTTTGCGCTTTCGCCAACAACGTCCTTAGCCATCTTAACCTCGATACCGAGGAGCTCGCCAAGTCTTACAGCAACGGGAGCGAGTGAAAATTCGGGCTTGAATTCACCCTTGGGTCTGCCGAGGTGTGAGCAAGCGATAACCTTAGCGCCGTTATCAAGAAGATACTTGATTGTGGGGAGAGAAGCAACGATTCTCTTGTCGCTTGTGATAACGCCGTTTTCCATCTTAACGTTGAAATCGCAGCGGATGAGGACTTTTTTGCCTCTTACGTCGATGTCTTCAACTGACTTTTTGTTTAATACGTTCATTGTGTTTCGTCCTTTCGTAGTAGGTTTATATACTATATAAAAATTTGCCATTGACTATTGTATAATATTATGCCCTTTTTTTCAAGTGTTTTGATATAAAAAATATTGATAGCGGTATGTTAAATTTAAAATGCGCAATTCGCAATTCGCAATTCGCAATCGCGCCCGACAGCACAGAAGCGGCAAAGCTGCGCCCGCCCCGCAAGACTTTTTTATCGTACGCGTCCCGCGCGGGTGCTGACGGCAAGGCTTCTCCCGCCGCTGCGAAGCTTTATGCACCGCAGGTGCAATTCATGATGAAATCAATTCATGGCAAAGCCAATTCATGCCGTAGGCAATTCATCTTACATCTCCTTCGGTGAGGGAGCTTTGATAACCTTCCTCCCTGAGGAAGGTGGCAGCCGTCAGGCTGACGGAAGGAGTACAATCCACCACACCCCGCCACCTCACCCCAAACCCGTAGGGACCGACGTCCTCGGCGGTCCGTTAACCCACCGTAAAATACCTCATACTGCAAATCGTGTCGGATAAAACTTTAATTTTAATATAATTATTTTATAATATCTGTATTTGCCCGAAATCTTTACCGCGGGCGAGTGTGTATCGGCGACCCATAAGGTAAGAAGATTTATGTGAAAACAGCAAAAGAGGATGCTTTTAAGTTTTTTTGCGTTTAATATATTTCGTGTAAATATATTGTTGACAGATGCTTTATAGTAATGTATAATTAAATTGTCGAAATACGATTATTGAAAGAAGTGAGTCCGATGCAGAGGTGTTTTGATTTTAATGTCGATAGTTCAATAATGCTAATTAAAGGATGTGTTACAATGAAGAAATTTTTTGCTTTTACTTTAAGTATGATATGGATATTTACATTGAGCTTTTATTCGTCGGCAGAAGGTGAGGCTGTTGACAATCATCAATTTTTAATAAATCAAGGCTATGATGAAGATTATCTAGATAATCTCTCGGAGGGCGCTGTGCAGAGAATGGTTGAATTGATAGGAGACGGATATGTTTCTGATATCGAGGTAACTAAAACTGTTTTTTCTTCCAATAATTCTTTGACTCGGGATAACATAAATCCTGATAATTTGATCTTGGAAATATCTACAGGAACAATTTGTCAATATGGTACGAATATTATTACGTGTATACTTGTTAGCGTAACTTGGGAATGGGGGAGATGGGATCCATTATATAGAGGAAAAGATGCTATTGCTGTTAATTGGGACGAAGATTTGTTTATATATTCAGAGGATTCATTTTATGCCGAAGATGTTTATCGATTTTTTAAAGTTAACGATTGGACGGTTTTGAGTTCAAGCGATATTTTTTCAATGGCAAATCAAGGCGGAATAGGTTATTATACTGACTTGGAAGAATGGATGACATATGTTGGTGGTACAATGATATTCTTGTTGGAACCTACGGAATATATGGTGGAAGGAAACACTTATAGAACTTCAATAACTGTTGAATATGCACATGAAAAATCAGCACTTACCGGTTTGTCTTTTAGTTATAAAAATTTTGGAATAGGAATAAGTTGGGAAAACGAATGCGATACAATGGCTGACACCAGCACAATTAAATTTTCACGTTAGAATATACTTTAATTCGCCTGTTGAAAAAACGAGCCGTATGTGATATGATTATCACAAAGAAGTATCTATGATTTTTGTAGAGGGGTTGATTTCGTGTCAGGTACAGTTTACATAAGAAGGTTATTGAAGTTTACAACCTTTGTAATGATAATTCTTATAGTCATAATTTTGCCTGTGCGTAGTCTTGCCGCGGACAATACTACCGACCGTGAAAAACTTTTGGATTGCGGATATTCGCAAGAATTTATAAATTCACTCACGGATAAAATGTGCGAAAAGATAGTTTTATCAATAGGTGACAACGAGGTGGAGTCTGTTAAAAGTGAGACGGATGAAACTGCCGTTAGGGGTAATGTTCTTATCAAAAAGATTACTGCTTCACTTAAAGATAAGCAAACTGGAAGGTATACCGGAGAATCTGTTTGTGTTTATTGGGAGTGGAAAGACAGCAAGCCTCTTATAAGAGATGATGATAAAATAACAGTAAATTGGGACAAGGATTCATTTGTTTACAGTGAAAATTCTTTTTATGCCGAGGATTACTATAAAAGTAACCAAACGGAAATGTGGTCGGCTTCTGAATCGTATAGTGTCTTATCCGGGGCTAAGCAAGGGTCTGTAACTCATTGTACAGGGCTTAAGAAGTTTAGTAAGTATATCGGCGGCTCTATGGTTTTCAACCTTGATATTGCGGATTCAGAAATTGAAAGCAACAATGGTGAGGCCTATGTTTCTTACGAGCACATCGTACCGTTTTCGATTATAATTTTTCCGATTGTAATTTTGGGGATGGTGATTGTTTTGATTATCGTTATCAGAAGAAAAAAGAGTATTAGATAAGACCGTTAATACCACACACAAAGCCTCAGCTGCGGTCAATCCGTCAGCCGAGGCTCTTTTCATATATCTGCGTTTACTCTGCGGTCTCAGCCTTTCTCCTTCATCAGCCTTCCCCACAATTGCGTTACAATAGCACCGAAGGTGCCACTGAATCTTGGCTCGCCCTGAAAGGGGCCGATTCCCCCACTGTGTGGGGGAAATGTCACAAAGTGACAAAGGGGGACGGGCGTGTTACGCTGTCGCCCGATAGGGTGACTGAGGGGTCCAATAGCACCGAAGGTGCCACTGAATCTTGCCGTCCCTGAAAGGTAATTCCCTCTGTTAGAGGGAGTGT
>JAFZFT010000139.1 GCA_017555765.1 Clostridia bacterium
CGAATTGCGAATTGTACTTACTTCTTCCAGATATCAGTATCCATTATGATGGTTACGGGGCCGTCGTTAACGAGAGATACTGCCATATCTGCGCCGAAAATGCCCTTTGCAACCTTTTTCACACCTAAGGTCTTTAATTCCTCGCAGAAGGCTTCATAAAGCTCATTTGCCACCTGAGCGGGCGCAGAGGATGTGAAGGAGGGTCTTCTGCCCTTATAGATATCTGCGCACAAGGTGAACTGAGAAACTACAAGCACCTCTCCGTCGACCTGATCGAGTGAAAGATTCATTTTATCGTTTTCATCGGTAAAAATGCGGATTTCAGAAACCTTCTTTGCGAGAAGCTTCATTTCCGCTTCTGTGTCACCGTCTACAACACCTAAAAGCACGAGGAAGCCTTTACCGATTTCTCCCGTGATTTCACCGTCAACAGTGACGGATGCATTAGTAACACGCTGAATTACTGCCTTCATTTTTATTTTCCTTTCATTAAATCGGGAGGGCGAAGAAGCCCTCCCCTGAGTGCAATTTCAACTTAAAGTCCTGAGCGCTCTGTGGAAAGTACGCCCTTGACCTTCTTGAGTTTTTCGCAGACGCTTGCCATATGCTCAGTACCGTTAACAGTAATGGTCATATAAATAGTTGAGCGTCCGTCGTTGGTATCCTTTGTGAAAATTGAGTGTATCATAACGTGCATATTTGCTATGACTGCAGAAAGGTCTGCGAGCATACCCACACGGTCAATGCAGGTTACGGCAAGAGTTACACGATAGGAATTGTTTGTTTTGGTGTCCCAATAAGCCTTGATCCATCTTTCAGGCTCGGCACACTTGGACATATCCTTGGGTACGTTGGTACACTTCTTTGTGTGGATAGAAACACCGTGACCTCTTGTGATAAAGCCTATAACCTCGTCACCGGGAAGCGGGTCACAACAGCGAGAGAACTTGACAAGGCAGTTATCGATACCTTCGATGATAATACCCTCAGCACTGCGTACTGTCTTCTTGGTTGTCTGAGTGACAACCTGAGGTGGCTCCTGAGGCTGAAGCTCCTTCATAAGCTTAGAGTATTCCTCTTTCATTCGGGGAATGATATTCTGAAGGTTTACACCGCCGTAGCCGATTGCCGCATAGAAATCATCAACTGTATTGCAGTGGTATTTCTCTATGAATTTTGATAAGAAATCGGGAAGCTGCTTTTCTGAAAGTCCGATGTTGTTACGCTTGAACTCTCTTTCAACCTCAGCCTTACCCTCGATGATATTTTCCTCACGCTTTTCCTTCTTGAACCAGTTTTTGATTTTAGTTCTTGCCGAAGAGGTACGGGCAATCTTGAGCCAGTCACGGCTCGGGCCCTTACCCTGAGATGAGGTGGTGAGAATTTCGATAATCTCACCGTTATTTACCTTATGGTCGAGGGTGGTTATTCTGCCGTCAACCTTGGCGCCTATCATCTTATTACCGACACCTGAGTGAATTGCATAAGCAAAGTCGATGATACAAGAGCCCATAGGAAGGCTGACAACGTCGCCCTTCGGAGTAAATGCAAACACTTCCTCGGGGATGAAGTCGCTCTTTATGGTCTTAACGATATCCTCAACATCGTCGCTTTCCTTCTGATTTTCAAGAAGCTGTCTTATCCAGGAAAGTCTTTCCTCAAACTTCGCTTTGCCGCTCATACCGAGCTTATATTTCCAGTGTGCCGCAATACCGTACTCAGCGGTGTGGTGCATTTCCCAGGTACGGAACTGCACCTCAAAGGGTATACCCGCACGACCGATTACGGTTGTGTGAAGTGACTGATACATATTCGGCTTGGGAGTTGAAATATAGTCCTTGAAGCGTCCGGGGATAGGGTTATACATATCATGGATAACGCCCAGACAGCTGTAGCATTCATATACCGAATCAACGATAAGACGTACGGCATAAATATCGTAAATCTCATCGAAGCTTCTGCCCTTCATATAGGTCTTTCTGTAAATACCGTGAACAGACTTGATTCTTCCGTCGATGTGGACATTGGGTACCTCTTGCCTTACTCTTTCGAGAATTTCAGCCTTTATCGTATCAAGGAAGGTCTGTCTTGACTCAATCTGTTTTTCAAGATTAGTCGCAATTTCCTGATATGCAACCGGGTCAAGGAAGCTGATTGCAAGATCCTCAAGCTCCTCCTTGAAGGCACGGATACCGAGTCGGTGAGCAATGGGTGCGTATATTTCGAGAGTTTCCCTCGCCTTGTATCTGCGCTTTTCCTCAGGCATAAACTGAAGAGTACGCATATTATGGACACGGTCGGCAAGCTTTATGATGATAACTCGGATATCCTCACTCATCGCAAGAAACATCTTTCTGATGTTTTCGCTCTGCTCCTCCTCTTTACTTGCTGAAAGAGGAATCTGGCCGAGCTTTGTAACACCCTCTACAAGATGCTCGACATCCTTGCCGAAAACCTCGCGGACATCCTCACCTGTCATATCAGTGTCCTCAACAACATCGTGGAGAAGTGCGGCACAGATAGAGTCAGCATCCATACCCATATCGCAGAGGATTTTTGCAACTGCAACAGGGTGGATTATATAAGGCTCTCCCGAACGGCGTCTCTGATCCTTATGAGCTTCAAATGCAATATCGTAAGCCTTCTGCGCTTTTTCGATTTCCTTCTCAGAAAAGCTCTGCTTAAGCTTTTCTATAAGAGCGTCAAAACCGGTATTGTATTCTGTCAAGCCTATCTCCCCTTTCTGTTATATTTCATCACGGATACTTCTCAGCTTTATGAGAAGCTCGGATGAATCTAAATTTACTTTTTTGCCTGTATCAGCTAAAAGTATTTTGTCGTCGGTTGTTTTAAGTATTCCGAGCTCACAAAGTGCATCGATACACACCAGCACCTTGCAGGCGTTGCTTCCGTCATCACCGAGACGGTAGCACAGAACATCGGTGCTGTATTGCCAGCCACCGTTTTCTTTTATGAATCTGTATACATTTGCGAAGAAGTCACGCTGAGGCAGAGCAAACTGTGCCTGTCTTTCGGTTATGCGGTCTCCTCGCTTGATTTTTTCGTAAAGCCTTACACTCCTGAGATACTTACTGTCATCGGTACCGCTCATACGGATATCCTTGACGTAAATACTCACTCTCACCTGACCCATATACTCATTTCTTTCGAGCTTTACTGCAAGGTCGATTACATCACCCGCACGGTATGGGAATTCATCCATAGTGGTTGAGAAAAGAAGGGCGGTATGACTGCATTCTCCCTTCTTGACAGTGAGTCTCAGGTGCTTTCCGCCACCTATGGGCTGCACTGAGGTCAGCGTCATTCCGTAAAGGCCGAAAACAGGCTGAGGATTTCCCGCGCCGAAGGGCTCAAGGGAGTTTATTACCTCGAGAAGGTCAGCGGAAACAAACTCGGGACGGAGTCTTAAGTCTATTTCAAGTACGGGGAAGGGCATTTCCACCGTTTTAGCGTACTGCTCAATAGCAACGCGGAATTTATCAAGATTTTCACTCTTAAGGCTGAAGCCCGCCGCAAGGACGTGTCCACCGTAATGAGTAAGAAGCTCCGCTGCTGAGGAAATCGCATCGTAAAGGGAAAATCCGTCGATGCTTCTCGCAGAGCCTTTGGCACTTTCTCCGTCATCGGAGATGACAAGACAGGGCTTGCCGTACTTCTGGGTAAGTCTTGCGGCAACTATGCCGATAACACCCGGATGCCAGTCCCTTCCGCAGAATATAAGCACTCTGTTATTGAGAACAGATGGGTCCTCGCTTATCTGCACAAGAGCCTGATTGTATATTTCCTTTTCAAGAGCCTGACGCTCCACATTGGCACTGTTTACTATGCCTGAAATTTCAGCAGATTCATCACAGTCATCACTCAAAAGAAGCCTGAGTGCGGTATTGGCATGAGACGTTCTGCCTATTGCATTTATTCTCGGTACGAGAGAGAAGGCAACTGTGCCGGCGCTGAGACTCTTTTCATCAGCACCCGCTACCCTTCTCAGGTCTGATACACCGAGATTATTGTCACTGTTTATAAGCCTGAGTCCCTCTTTTACGAGAGTACGGTTTTCGCCCGTGAGACTCACAACGTCGCCTATTGTACCGATAGCAACAAGGTCAGCGTACATTGAAAGAACCTCTTCACTGTCACCGCAGAGAGCACAGCAAAGCTTGAAGGCAACACCTACACCCGCCCAGTTTCTGAATTCGGACAGACAGTCACTTCTGTGAGGATCAACAACCGCTTCAGCCTTCGGAAGTCTGTCGGATACCTTATGATGGTCTGTGATGACAAGCTCCATGCCGAGCTCATAAATAAGCTCTGCCTCAGAGAATGCGGATACACCGTTATCAACGGTTACTACAAGGTCAACGCCCTGAGCCTTCAGCTTTTCAACGGCACCCTTATTGAGTCCGTAGCCCTCGGTTGCTCTGTCAGGGATATAGGTTACAACCCTTGCACCCTGAGTCTGCAGAAATGAGGTCAGAAGTGCGGTTGCGGTAACACCGTCAGCATCGTAGTCACCGTAAACGGCAATAAGCTCCCCTTCGTCGATTGCCTTGCTGATTCTGTCGCAGGCCTTATCCATATCGATGATATCAAAGGGATCACAAAGGGTCGGTGATTCGGAGAAGAATTCGTTTATTTCGTATTCGTCTGTAATGCCTCTTGAAACGAGCAAGAGAGCGGCAAAGGGGTCTATACCGTATTCGTCTGCTATATCGGTTGCAAGCTCTTTGTCAACGTCCTTGAGCAACCACTTTTTTCTGTTCATAGATAAAACCCCTTTCTTCAAGTATTAATTAGTATATTATAACATTATATACCATTTTTTTCAATCGTATTATTGCAATGTTTTTGTATTAAATCAATAAAAAATCTGCCGTATTTCTTATATTTGGCTGCGGATACACCCTCTATCGCCATAAAGTCCTTTTCAGTGACAGGCTTACGTGTTGCAAGCTCCTTCAGGGTAAGGTCTGTAAAGATAATAAAGTCGGGTATACCGCCCTTTCTGGCAAGCTCTTTTCTGAGTACCTTCAGTGCCATAAAAAGTCTTATATCAGGCTTATCTGCCGTACTCTTTGAGGTCGGTCTTACAATCTGCTTTCTTATCCGCTTGCCGGAGTAAAGCACATCCTTACTTTTCTCCTTGAGACAAAGTCTGCCCTCCGGGTCACAGCCTATGTAGCCGTGCTCACAGAAGTACTCGATATGAAGCCTTATCTGATTTTTGTCACTGTCCTTCATAATGCCGAAGGTGCTTACAGTGTTGAGCTTTTTCAGAAGTATGTACTCACTTTCCTCACCCTTGAGGATATCAGCAACAGCATCTGCGGTTTCCTTTTCCTTCACACGCTTTATGCAGGAGAAAATCTTCTGTGCTTCAACGGTTACATCAGTACTCATTGACACTCCGAGACAGCCTGAGCAGTTTTCGCATCTGCCCGTTGCCATTTCTCCGAAGTACTGAAGCATATAGTGACGAAGACAGTACCTGCCCGAAGCGTACTCGATCATTTTATCAAGCTTCTGCAGTCTGAGCTGCCTTATCTGCTTTCTCTGCTCGTCGCTGAGCTCTTCGTTTTCCTCGGGATTATCGATGAAGTATCTCTGTATGGCAACATCTCTGCCGCCGTAAAGCATAATGCAGTCAGCCGCTGAGCCGTCACGACCCGCTCTGCCCGCCTCCTGATAATAGCTCTCTATATCCCCCGGCATATTGTAGTGTATTACAAAGGAAACGTTGGATTTATCTATACCCATTCCGAAGGCATTGGTGGCTATTACTATTTCTTTTTCATCATTTATGAAAAGCTCCTGATTTATGCGCCTTTCTTCCTTATCAAGTCCCGCATGGTACTTTGTGACACTGTATTTTTCTTCACAAAGCATATTGTAAAGCTCCTCAACCTTTTTTCTCGAGGAGCAGTATACTATTCCGCTTCTGCCTGAGAAAAGGTCAAGATAACGCTTGAGAGCAGTTTCCTTATCGGGCGGCTTTACAACCTCAAAATAAAGATTTTTTCTGTCAAAGCCCGTAACCACACTAACGGGGTTATCGAGCCCTACAAGAGATACGATATCCTCTCTGACCTTGCGTGTTGCCGTTGCTGTAAAAGCGGTGACAACAGGTCTCGGGCTGAGGGATGCAATAAAGTCCTTTATGAGAAGGTAAGCGGGTCTGAAATCGTGTCCCCACTGAGAAACACAGTGTGCTTCGTCGACACACACCATAGACACCCTGATTTTCTTGCAGAATTCAATAAACTTTTGCGTTGAAAGTCTTTCGGGTGCAACATAAAGAATCTTATACTCGCCCTTAAGTGCCTTCATCATAATCACCTTACGTTCTTGAAGAGTAAGGGATGTATTGATACACGCACTGCTTATACCGCACTGATTAAGTGAGGTAACCTGATCCTTCATAAGTGATATGAGAGGTGAAATAACAAGTGTAACACCCTCCATCATCATTGCGGGCACCTGAAAGCAGACGGATTTACCAGCCCCCGTAGGCATAATACCGAGAGCATCTCTGCCCGCAAGAGCCGCATCAACAAGCTCCTGCTGACCTTCTCTGAAGGTGCCGAAGCCGAAATATTTACTCAGTACGGAATATTTATCCAACTCCGTCACCTCCTTTTGAAATTAAAGATTAAAAATTCTTGTAAGTCTTTCCTTAACGCTTATGTCGGATTTTGCAAAGACTGCCTTCTCTGCTTCCTCAGGTACATAAAGACGCTCGGGATAGGCATTTTCATCACCCATAGTGAAAAGCTCTGCCCATCTCTTTTTCTCGGCTCCTCGGTTTGTTTCAACAACTACCTCTATACCCATTTCTTTGAGAGTTAAAAAGAATTCTCTCTCGATGTCACCTTCCTTGTAGCAGTTGGAGAAGGTGAAGCAAAGTGTATCTCCTACTGTTGCAACACCGCATCTTGCACCGTTCACTATACCTGCACCGGTATAAAGAATAAATCTCTCAACATAAGGCTTCATATCCTCGGGAAGAGCAACGTTACCGAGATTTGAAATAAGGCCGGTTGTACTCTTCTCCGCAGTAAGCTGAAAGCCAATTCCGATGAAGAAATCCTTCAGTGCCAAGGGTACAAAGCGGGCAACCTGCTTGTCCATCTTTACATTTTTAGTAAACATCGCATTGAGCAGGTCTGTATTGTTTGATTCCCTGAGCTGAGCTGAAACACAGCTGAGTATTTCTTCGAAGGTATATTCCTCTTCTCTCGGCTCAAGCTGAGCTCTCAGACACAGTACGAAATTACGAAGGGTACAGCTCGGGAAAGCCTTGCGAAGATTTACGGGTATCTGTGCGCTTACCTTCTTTTTAGTTTTGCATTCGGTAAGCATTCTTCTGTAATGGATATTGAGAAGCACTGCCGCTAATAGCTCAGTGGCAGTTACTCCGTACTTCTTACTGACTGCACGAAGCTGACTGAAGGACATTGTACCTACGGTGAAGTTTGTCATATGAGCGGGAAGCATAGCCCCTCTGCGGTGATAAACCCAATCGTCACTGTAGCTGCACTTTTCCGTGGAAGAGGCATATCTCTTGTAGGAGTCCTCTGTTTCCTCAGGTGAAGGTGATTCATTTACATCAAGTGCCATTGAGTTATGAGAGATACTGTAGCCCTTGAGTCTGAGATATTCTGCGGTCAGTGTGGAAATGAAAACTGTTCCGCCGTAGCCGTCACAGAGAGCGTGATAGACATCAACGCTTATTTTTCTGCCGTAGTAGAAAACTCTTATGAGAAAGCCGTTATCCTCTTTGTAGTTGATGCGGTAGCAGAAATTTTTGACATCCTCTCTTACAGGACAGCTGTTTTCGTTTCTCTCAAAATAGTACCAGAAAGCGCCCTTTCTCATTCTGACATTAAAGCCGGGAAGTCTTTTGAGAGTCTTGTCAAGTGCCACCTTCAGCACTTCGGGATCAACCTCCTCCTTAAGCTCAATACACACACGAAAGGTGTTTGACCAGGTTGAGGTGTTCTGTCCGGGGAAGATTCTTCCCGCATTGTCAAGTGTATACCAAAGATCTGTTTTATTTTCCATAAAGCTTCTCCTTAAAATTAGAAACAATTATATGCATTATACTATATATGCAAATTTTCTGCAACAGAAAGAAGTAAAATTCCTGTCGGACGGCACAAAAAAACCGCCCTTTCGGACGGTTTTCACTTATTTTGCGGGGTTGTCATACCAGTACTCACGGCGGCGGTTAATTACACGCTTTCTTATAATAAAGTACATAGTAACTGCACCTACAAGGGCAAAGCCCACATATACATGACTGACATCTACACCTCGGATTTTGATTTCACTCCAGAGCTCGGAAATATGAGCAAGGGTTTCCTGAGGAAGATTGTGGAAATACTCGGTTTCGGGTATATCATCCCCCTTGGGATAAAGATATTCGTTTGCAAGCATTTCTTCGTAATCGGGATGATCGAGCACACCCTGATTTGGTGTTGCGTAGCCGATGTAAAAAGCATTGCTTAAAGCAATTTCAGGGTCAAGCATAAAGTTGATATAAAGCAGAGCCGCTTCATAATTCTGTGTACATTCGGGGATGCACAGAGCATCAACGAAGATGTTTACACCCTCCTCGGGATAAACAAAGTCAAGGTCAGGATTAACCTGCTGCATACACACGAAGTCGCCTACATAGTAAGGTACGAGAGCTGCCTCGCCTGACTCCATCTTGTTATAAATTTCATCCATAACGTAACCCTGAAGGAGAGGCTTCTGCTCGATGAGCATCTTCTTAACCTCTTCAAGCTCGTCCTCATCAGTACTGTTGAGTGAGTAGCCGCAAAGCTTCTGCGGAATTGCAAAGGCATCACGTGGATTATCAATCATAAGAATCTTACCGCGGTATCTTTCGTCCCAGAGAGCATCCCAACTTGTAGGAGCCTCCTCGACCATTGTCTTATTGTAGATAAGACCTACCATACCTACGTTGTAGGGTACGGAAAACTTGTTGTCGGGATCGTAAAACATATTTACATAGTCTTCGCTTACATACTTGTAATTCGGAAGAGCCTCTGTGTCAATTTCACGAAGCATACCCTCAGCTATCATTCTCTCTATCATATAGTCCGAAGGGACAATGATATCGTAGCTTGCACCGCCGTTTTTGATTTTCGGATACATATCCTCGTTGCTTTCATAGGTGACATAATTTACCTTGATGCCGGTAAGCTTCTCAAATTCTGCATTGACATTGAGAAGTCCGTCCTCGTAGGTGTCACTGATATATTCACCCCAGTTGAAGACATTGATCTCTGTACCCTCGAGGCCGCGGTTTTTATAAAAACTCTCGTTTTCATAGGCACTGCAGCTCATTGCAGTAAGACCTAAAAGCACAACTGTAAACACTGTAAGGAGTAGCTTTTTCATTTCTTGCCCCCCTTATTAAGTTTATTGTTCATTTTCTTGTCTCCCTTTGCCTGAGCAACATTTATGAGCACAAGAAGAACGAGTATTGCAATAAATATAAGCGTTGAAAGAGCGTACATATCGGGTGTAACTCTCTTTTTGGTCATTGAGAAAATTCTGATGGGAAGAGTCTCAAATGAGGGTCCCTGAGTGAAGTAACTGATAACAAAGTCATCAAGAGACAGTGTGAAGGACATCATAAGACCTGAGAATATACCCGTTGAAATCGAAGGCAGTATAACCTTGAAAAATGCCTGAACAGGTGTACAGCCAAGGTCCATTGCGGCTTCGGGAAGGTACTTGTCAAGCTGTCTGAGCTTGGGAAGTACGGAAAGGATAACATAGGGAAGGTTAAAGGTAATATGAGCTATAAGCATAGTACCAAAGCCCAATGCGTCACTCTTGCCGATAAGATTTGCGCAGAAAACAAAGAGGAGCATCATTGAAATACCCGTAACGATTTCGGGATTCATCATCGGGATGTTTGTAACACCCATTGTGAGCTGCTTTACTCTTTTATTTCTGAAGGTATTGATACCGACTGCAGCAGCAGTACCCATTACAGTAGCAAAAAGTGATGAGCTTACTGCAAGAATAAGGGTATTTGCCAGAGCCTGCATTGTGCCTTCATCGTGAAGAAGAGACTTATACCAACGAAGGGAAAAGCCGCCGATAACACTTGTACTTGCCGTTGAGTTGAAGGAAAAGACTATCATTACAACTATCGGCGCATAAAGAAAAATCATTATGAGTGCTACATAAAGCTTTGAGAGAGGTGTCATTTTTGTTTTCATATAAGCACACCTCCGTCATCGTCGTCACCTGTAAAGCGGTTCATAACCATCATACAGATAATGATAAGTACCATAAGAACAAGGGAAAGTGCCGCACCTAAGTTATAGTTATTGGCACTCTTGAACTGCATTTCTATAACGTCACCTATAAGTGAGAAGGTATTTCCGCCAAGCTTCTTTGAAATGTAGAAGGTTGATACGGAGGGTACGAAAACCATAGTGAAGCCTGAAGCAATACCGGGAAGGCTGAGAGGAAGAATTACGTTTTTAAGTACGGTAAACTTATTTGCGCCAAGATCCTCTGCCGCTTCGATGAGATTGTGATCCATCTTTGACATAATGGAGTAAAGAGGAAGTATCATATAGGGTATGTAGTTATATACCATACCGAGAACAACCGCCGCTTCAGTGTTTATCATATGGATTTTCGGAAGTCCTATATTGCTGAGTACAGTGTTGATTATACCTGTATCCTGCATTATTATCATCATTGAATAGGTACGTATGAGAAGATTCATCCACATGGGAAGCATAACCAGTATCATCATTGTTCTCTGCACATTTGCAGTTGTTCTTGCCATTATATATGCAAGAGGATATGCAATTACAAGAGAAATGACAGTAGCTATGAAGCCCAACCATATGGAGTTGAGCATAACATCCTTATACTTGCCTATATCAAGAACATAGTCAAGGGTAAAATTGCCCTGAGAATCAGTCAGGGAGTACACAAGAACAAAGATCAGAGGTACAACAATGAATATTGCCGACCACACCATATAAGGTGATGCCGTGAGCTTTGCTGTGAGTGACTTTTTATTCATCTATCACTCCTCCTCTTCCGCAACATCAGAAAGGTGCTCAAGTTCATCACTGAAGGAGCTGTAGTCACCGTACATACCCGAGTATTCACTCTTTTTCATAACGTGAATTGCGTCGGGCTCTATCTGTATACCGATTCTTGTACCAACAGGGTAGTAATCGGTGGTCTGAATCATCCACTTGAAGTTGTCAATGTCAACGATCATTTCAAAATGTACGCCCTTGAAGGTGTTTGAAGTGATAACGCCGCTGATTGTACCCTCGTTTACGGGTACGACATCAACATCCTCGGGACGGACAACGATATCAACGCTTTCATTTACTGCAAAGCCCTTATCAAGGCACTGGAAAACTGCGCCTGAGAACTTTGCCTTGAAGTCATCAAGCATAACACCGTCAAGAATGTTACTTTCTCCGATGAAGTCAGCAACGAAAGCATTCTTGGGCTCATTGTAGATATCAATGGGAGAGCCTATCTGCTGAATTCTGCCGCCGTTCATAACAACAACGGTATCACTCATTGAAAGCGCCTCCTGCTGGTCATGGGTAACATATATGAAGGTGATGCCCATTCTTTTCTGGATGCTCTTGAGCTCAACCTGCATATCCTTACGGAGCTTGAGGTCAAGTGCACCGAGAGGCTCGTCGAGAAGAAGAACCCGAGGCTCAACTGCAAGAGCTCTTGCAATCGCAACTCTCTGCTGCTGACCGCCTGAAAGAGAAGCAATATTTCTCTTCTGGAAGCCCTTGAGATTAACAAGCTCAAGCATCTCGTGTACCTTTTTGCTGATATCCTGCTCCTTCATCTTCTTGATACGGAGTCCGAAGGCTATATTTTCATAAACGTTGAGGTGGGGAAAAAGTGCATATCGCTGAAAAATTGTATTGACCTGTCTTTTGTGGGGAGGAACATTGTTTATATCCTTACCCTCGAATAAAACCTGACCGCTGTCTGCTTCAAGAAAGCCTGCGATTATACGCAGAGTAGTTGTCTTGCCGCAGCCTGAGGGACCGAGAAAGGTCATAAATTCTTTATCCTTGATTGAAAGGTTTATCTTATCGAGTATAACCTCATCCTCAAACTTCTTAGAAATATCCTGGAGTCTGATAATTACATTATCTTCCATAAAACTTACCCCCTGTGAAAAAAGATTTCAGCCTATATATTTCAAGGCTGATGAAATCCCAAGAAATGCAGACGGATTTCCGTCACACTTTCCCGGGACTTCTCCTAGTTTTGTTTAGACAAATATAGAACAATTTTTCGCAAATGTCAACAGTTTTTTCGTATTTTTCCGAGCAAAATCGTGGCATTTTTGAGGCTTTTCGTGAAAAACTCTTTTTTTCTCTTGTTTCCTCTGTTTTTCTTTGTTTTTCTCGAAAAAACTTTTTTAAAAAAATAAGTACTCTCCACCTTGGTAAAGAGTACTTTTCTTTCACGGTCACTGCATTTGTTTTTCGAGCCATTCCTTGATAAGAGGGAGGCTTTCTTCGCTCATTTCGAAGATTTCAACAGTGATTTCATCTTCGCTTCTGTTATCGTAAGAGCGTAAGCCCTCATATACCGCCGCCTTGATGATTTCGGTTTCCTCGAGCTTTTCAATCCAGATGCGGTAATTTTTTATTTCCTGACTCAGACACCCCTTTTCGGGATCGGTGCCGAGGCTTCCGCAGTATATATTATAGCTTCCGCCTATTCTCGAGCCGCCTATAAGCCAGTTGAGTAGAGGGACAAAAACTTCCTTATTTGACATATCGCACTTCCGTTCATCTTTTTATCGTATGCTATGATAACAGATTTTTTTCCTTTTGTAAAGGTTATCCCTCAATAAATTCATTTGCCGCCACTGCAAGTGTCTGACTATAGTACCCCCAGACATAGCCCGCCGGAAGAATAAAAACGCTCAGCAGAAGCCACCCTGTAAAGCTCAGTCTCAGCCTTAAAAGAAGTGTTCGTTTGTTTTTCATCCCCTCCTGAGAGGCACTTATCATCTGCCTGAAGCTCAGACAATCCCCGCTTATAAAATGGTACTTTGCAAGAAAAAGCGAGTCAGATATACTGCGGTAAAAGCACAATCCGCTAAACAGAAAGGTAACTGTACCCGCTGCAAGCACCACTGCAACAAGGTATGATACTCCCCCGTAAGAGGCTGAAAGGAGAAGAAAAATACACAAGGTACAGGGAAAAACGGAAACGGCAAGCCACACCGCCCGAATAAAACCGAGCCTCAAAGAAAATGCTATTGCAGAAGCCGCCCGACGAGGGTGAAAATAGTAAAAAATATCCGCAACGGATGAGCCTTTTTTCTGGCTTTGCCGCAGAAAGTATCTGTCTGTGCCGAGCCTTATCTGCAGGCAGATTACACAGCTGATGGCAAAAAGCAGAAGACCCACTGCTATATCTGCAAGGGGTGTATAGGATGAAAGTGCCGCTTCCACACGGCTTCTCATAAAAAGCTCGTACACAGGAACAAGAAAGTTTATGCATAAAAGAAGCATTGCAGTTGTGCTCATAAGCAGGCTTATAAGTATTACGTTATCCGCAAGAAGTATTCTCCCTTTAAGTCTGAGCCTTGTTACCATAGTATCCTCTCCCGAAAAAGTATTCGGTTTAAGTTTTGACAGAAAAGCAGATGGTAAAACAAATCCCCGCAGAAAACTGCGGGGTGAGTTAAACTATTTATTTACAGTTCGTGTAAATTCCAAACTATACTGTGTATTTTCCGCGTTTCTAATGAAACCTTCTTCAATAGTAACAGTAAAAACTGAGCCAACAGGAATTTTCAGATTTGAAAGATCTACCACTATTACATAATCACCATTAAGATCGAGTGAATTAGAAACAGAGCAAGGTACTCTCCTAGAATCTCCGGCATATGTTACAGAGCAATCTCCTGTAGTCGAAATAATTCCACCTTCCCAACCTCCCGGCGAAAACATTAAGGCAGCACTAACCAAATACTCACCATTTCTGTCGGGAGCAGTATCATTTTCATCACCAGTAACAGGTCTCCCTACTTTCTGAGGCT
Organism: Clostridia bacterium; assembly: GCA_017555765.1. Lineage (GTDB taxonomy): Bacteria > Bacillota > Clostridia > Oscillospirales > Acutalibacteraceae > UBA6857. The sequence continues at coordinate 14,111 of JAFZFT010000139.1, forward strand.
GTGTTGTGGTGTTTTCCTCTGTGGGTGGGCTATTATCCATAACTGTGGGACCTGAATTATTGCCTGAGCTTGTTCCGCCGTTATTTGATGAGCTACCGCTACCTGTTGTAGCACCACCATTTGTGGTGGTATTTTCGGGGCTGACTGTAGCCTGAGAAATATTGACACTGGGTCTTTCAAGCTGACTTTCCGAAATAAGAGGTACGGAAACAGTGGGAACTGTGGGCACAGTAGGCTGTGTATACTCGGTAGGGATAAACTCCGTTGCGTAGCCCCATTGAGCCATCTTTGTGGGGTCAGTTGTAAGCACTATACCCTGGGGCTCTGTGGTGCCCTCTGTGGTTGACTCAATATTATTGATATTTGTATTGAGTGTAGTCTGATTGCCGTCCTTGTCCCCGTCACCGCAGGAAACAAAAACCGTTGTTATGGCAATAAGCAAAAAAATTGCAACAATTTTTTTCACTTTAAAGCCTCCTTCAAAATTACTTAGAGACATTATACATTCTTAAAGAGAATATGTCAAACGAAAAGTGATTAGTTTATAAAACTTTCAAAATTTCGCTTGATATACTCCGCACTTTTAAGCTTTATCTCTTCAAGTACTGCCGAATTTTCCATAAAAATGTCGAATTCCTCTATTTTGCCGATATCGTAGGAGACTTCCTCGTTGCTGTTATCGTACATTGCGTGAATAGGCTTTATCTTTTCGGAAAATTCTGCCATGCCGATTTTCTCAAGGGCGGGTATGATGCGGTCTTTGATAATCGCGCCGTTCTGTGAAAAGAATTCCTTTGAGGTTTTATCCTGTACAAAAACATCAAGAGCGTAGATATCTTTTATATCGTCATTTAAAAGGGAAAACTTGCCCTCGATATCCTCTTCCTTCTGAAGTGTGAGCTGATAGGAAAGGGCTATACCCTCTAAAAGCTCACTTGCTGATGCGTTTTCTATCGCTTCCTTTGTGACGGGTCTGAACTTTTCCTTAAGGGCAACAAGACGCTTTATTTCAGCCTCCTCTGCCTTGTAAAGTGCAGTTCTTTTTCTGTACGCCTTTGCGGCAAAGTACAGTATTATCACAAACACAACGCATACTGCCGCAAGAATCACAAGCAGATATCCGTAATTTTCAAGCCACTGTTTCATTATTCTTCCTCCGTAAGCAGACGGTAAATGTCACCTTTTTTTATACCTGTTTCCTTAGCCGCCTTTTTAGCCGCCATACTTGAGCTTATACCCTCTTTCATATAAAGTCGGGCAAGTCTGAGAGCATCGTCAAGAGTAGCCTCAGCCTCGGCAGTCTCCTGCTTTCCTTCAATAACGATAGCTATTTCACCCTTAAGAGATTCTTCTGCGTACTTTTCAGCAGCTTCAGCAAGGCTTATTCTGATTACCTCTTCGTATATCTTGGTTATCTCTCTTACAATCGCAATACGGCGGTCACCGAGCGCATTGTATAAATCAGCGAGGGTATTTGAAAGCTTGTGGGGTGCCTCGTAAAATACCATAGTACGCTTCTCATCTCTGATTTCATCGAGGTGAGCCTTACGGGCATTTTTATTCATACTGAGAAAGCCTTCAAAGGTAAATCTGCCCGTCGGGAGACCCGAAAGTGCAACTGCAGTAGCAAAAGCTGTGGGTCCCGGTACTGCTCTGACGGGTATTTCTCTTTCGTGGCAAAGAGCAACAAGATCCTCACCCGGATCGGAAACAGCGGGCATACCCGCATCGGTTACTATAGCACAGCTTTCCCCCGCTTCGATTCTGTCGGCTATAAGCTGACCCTTTTCAAAGCGGTTATGCTCAAAGTAGCTGATGAGGGGCTTTTTTATATCAAAATGATTGAGAAGCTTAAGTGTCACTCTTGTATCCTCGGCGGCGATAAAATCAACGCTCTCAAGAGTTTCAATGGCTCTCGGAGACATATCGCCGAGGTTGCCTATGGGGGTTCCGACTATATAAAGTGTTCCTGACATTTTATACCTCCGTAAAGAAGGCCGAGGGCCAAGGGCCGAGGGCCGAGGGATTAGAATTTAGAGATTAGGGAGCGGACACGGTTTGCCGTGTCCCTACCGCCGTATTTATTCACAAGAGAGGGCGGGTAAAGCCTTAATTTTTTTTAGTCGTCGGACGCGATTGCGAATTGCGAATTGAGCATTGCGAATTGTTATTGGTGTCCGTCCATGTAATCGCCGAACATTGCTCTGAATTCATCGGTGGGTTTATTGTCCGCACCGAACATAACAAGGTTTTTTTCAACTGTCACACTGCTCTTTGAGCCGCGTTTACCTTCTACAAGTACAAGCCATGGTACAGTATCAACTCTTTGTGTGACAAAACGGATGCGTTTTACTTCAATACCGCCCTGACGCATTGCGACGATTATATCGCAGAGCCTTTCGGGACGGTGACACATACAGAAGCGACCACCGAATTTAAGAAGTCTTGCCGCCGCAGCTACCGCATCGTCAACAGTACATGTAACCTCGTGGCGGGCAATTCTTTCCGCCTCGGCTATACTCTCTATGCCCGTACCGACAGGCTTATAGGGAGGATTCATCGTTACAAGGTCATAGCGACCTGATTCAAGCACACCCTTGAGAGAGCGAAGGTCACAGTTGACGGGAACAAGTCTTCCCTCGAGTGAGTTTATCTCAACGGACTTTTTAACCTGCTCAATCGCCTTGGGCTGAATATCAATAGCGGTAACCTCGCCCGTTTCACCCTTGCACCATATCAAAGGTATTATTCCGCAGCCTGTACCCATATCGCAAGCCTTATCTTTTCTCTTAATTGAAGCAAAGGCCGCAAGCAGTACTGCATCGGTGCCGAAGGTGTGGCTGTCGCTGACAACAATCTGTCTGCCGTTGCCGAGGGGCTCTATTCTTTCATCGGATAATAGCTCAACCATCACTGTTCTCCTCTCTTAATTGCATACCTGATTATTTTATCATAATTTTATATAAATGTAAAGGAAATAAAGCAACAAAAAAGCTCCTCAACAGAGGAGCCTTTATTTTGTTTCAGGATTATAAATCGAGACCGCCGAGAACCTTATCCATAAAAGCAACGCCAGCTTCTGTATCGCCGCTGTAGAAGAGGATACCGATGATAGCACCGAATACCTTAGTGAGAATACCGAGGATTGTGCCCATTGTGTCACCTTCAGCTGCTGAGGGATAGTACTGAGCCTCAAGGATGATTACCTTACCGGGTGTGTTGGGGATTGTGAAGCCGCCTGTGGGGCCTGCGGGATATGCTTTGCCGTCTGCAAGACAGTACCAACCGTTGAAGTTGTTGCCTTCAGCGGGAGTTACGTAAGGAAGAACATACTGACGGTTTGCAGCAACTTCTTTACCAACAATAACGAGTTCGCCGCCAACACCTGTTACCTGCTCATAGTCTGCGATATCCTGATTGTAAACTGTGATATAGTCCTTGCAGGTACCGCTACCGAATCTGAGAACGAGGATAACGTCTGTTGTGGCATTAAAGCTATTAGGAACAACAAAGGTTTCATGCTCTTTTGCTGATGCACCGATAGACATTGTACCGAAAAGCATCATAACAGCTAAAATAACTGATAATATTTTTTTCATAAAAAATTACCTCCTGAAATTTATATGTACCCACCGGTACAATCTGATGCATTGATTATATCATCACTTATTGGAAAAATCAAGGTGTTTTTTCAATTATTACACATTTTTTTGTTTTTTTCTTCATATATTTTTTATCCGACTTTATTTCCGCCGTCATTAAGTCAAAAAAGATTTGCATTTTATTGTGCAAACTGACAGTATACAACGAGATTTCGTGTTTTCTTGACTTTGGATAAATACATATAGTATAATATCAAAGTATATATACATTACTATGAGGTGAAAAATATGACAGACAAATTCGGGCTTTTTAACGGTTGGGGACCCTTCGGTAAGAAGTATGCAGGTCTTTCAAGAATTGAAAATCACAGAGAGGTTGACGGTGTACGTTTCGACCTTTCGGTCGCTCCCGCCATACACGCTTTCGATATAAAGGTACCTAATGTCACGCTTCCCTCGGCATATCATCCCTGGCTTTGCGATGAAAGCTACGGCTTTTTCAGCTTCAGACATGACCTCGAGTGGAAGGATAAGGTTTATGCCGATGTTTCTTATACAAGGCTCGACAATGAAAGCTACCTTATAAGAACAGAAATAGTAAACAATACTGACATAATCAAGGACTGTGTTGTAAACTATTTTTCTTCACTTGAGTTTCATTGCGACTGCTATGCTATGCTGAGCCTTTCTGAGAAGTGTGATTACATTGATGCTCTCAGCTATGATACATATAACTACGCTATCACCCGCCCCTGGGATGAGCAGAGTCAGGACGGCTACAAAAAGGGCGAATTCATCGACAAGGCTTTCGTAGGACAGAAGGGTCTCGGCGACAGAGCCGGAAAATGGCATATGCCCTACAGAGTGCTCAAGCCCTTCGGCGGTGAAAAGGGTGACGAGGTAAGCTACACAGTAAAACTCGCAAACAGCTACGACAATGCAGTACTTGCTATCCGCTACCGCACGAGTGATATCTTCTATGAGCAGGGCAAGCAGGTCGGAGTACATTACATAAACAGTAAGAATACCGCAACCTTCCTTCTTAACGGAGAAACAACAGTTGAGCTTACTCCCACGGATGAGCTTAAAACTGTGTATATCCCCCTCGGAAAGCTTGATGCTGAAGAGCTGAAGCTCAGCCTCGTAGCTCTCGGTACAGGTGCGGCAGAATTCGACTTCTTCGCAATTGCTGAGGCTGACGAAAAAGAGCAGATAAGCGTTGAAATGAAGTCCGCTGATTTCGTACCCGAATTTACCAACGAAAAAGCAGATATGGGCTACATCTCTACCCTTAAGTATAAAAACATCGACGGAGAATACCGCCTGAGAGTATTCGACGATAACACCCGCTTCCGTGAAATCGAAACAGGTGCTCTTGAGGACTGTATGACCGCAAGACTGTCAAATGCCGACGAAACCTTCGACGACCTTACCGAAAGCTTCACAGGTGCATTCAACCGTAAGCACAGTGACGAGGGCTTCTTCCACAACGCAATAAGCCACACTATTTTCGTACCTGTCGGAGAAAGGAAGGTACAGTACGCTGTTATCTCAAAGGGCGAAACTGAATATAAGAGCGAAGCGGAGTACGAAAAGATATATAACGAAAAAAGAGCAGGCGCTATCGACCTTAAGGTTAACCCCGCAGGTGAAAAATACAAGCTTTCAAACCAGCTTCTTGCCGCCGCCCTTATGACCAATGTTGTTTATCCCATCTATAAGCACGGTGAATATATCATCCATCACACACCGGGCAAGCGTTGGGATTGCCTTTACACCTGGGACTCAGGCTTCATAGGTCTCGGAATGAACGAAATTGCTCCGAGCTTTGCAGAGTATATCATTGACACTTATCTCAGCGAAGAGGACAATAAGGACTATGCCTTCCTTCACCACGGTTCTCCCGTACCTGTGCAGATTTATCAGCTTTACGAAATGCTTCAGAAGGCAGAAAGCAAGGAGCATCTTCTTACATATTATCCCAGAGCAAGACTTTATTATCTCTATCTTGCAGGCAAAATCAGAAATTCAACCACTGCACGCTTTAAGTCGGGCATCCTCACAACCTATGATTATTTCTATTCAACAAGCGGTATGGATGACTATCCCGCTCAGGTCGCTATGATGAAGCAGAACCTTCGCGATAAGGCTTCACCCGTTATCACAACAGGTCAGGTTATCCGCTTTGGCAAGCTCCTTGCAATTATGGCTGATAAGCTCGGTAAAGCTGACGATGTTGCAGAATACAAGGCAGACCGCGAAAAGCTTACAGAGGCTCTCAATAAATATTCATGGGATGAGGAAAGCGGATATTACAGCTATGTGCTTCACGATGAAAAGGGTGAGCCTACTGTAAAATTCACCACCAAGAACGGTGAAAACCTCAACAAGGGTCTTGACGGTATTTATCCCATCATCGCAGGTGTATGCGACGAAAATCAGAAGGCTAAAATCATCGGGCACATCACCAACGAGGATGAAATGCATACTCCCTTCGGTATAAGTGCCGTTGATAAGAGTGCTTCATACTATATGGTAAACGGTTATTGGAACGGCAACATCTGGTTCCCCCATCAGTGGTTTATCTGGAAGAGCATGCTTGACTGCGGCAGAGCTGACATTGCAAAGGATATCGCTCACCTCGCACTCAACATCTGGAAGCGTGAGGTTGAAAGCACTTA
>JAFZFT010000140.1 GCA_017555765.1 Clostridia bacterium
TCAGCTGTAAGAGCTGCTCTGGGGATTTCGATCATTGTACCAACTTCGTACTTGAGGTCTGAGCCTGCTGCTGCGATTTCTGCATCAGCTGTTTCAACAACGAAGTTCTTAACGTACTTGAGCTCCTTAACATCGCCTGCAAGAGGAATCATGATTTCGGGAACGATGTTCCAGTCGGGATGAGCCTTCTTAACGTTGATAGCTGCACGGATAACAGCAGCTGTCTGCATCTTTGCAATTTCAGGATATGTAACTGCAAGACGGCAACCACGGTGACCCATCATGGGGTTGAACTCGTGGAGAGAAGCGATGATGTTCTTGATCTGCTCAACAGTCTTGCCCTGTGCTTCTGCAAGAGCAGCGATGTCAGCTTCCTCTGTGGGAACGAACTCGTGGAGAGGAGGATCAAGGAAACGGATGGTAACGGGGTTACCTTCAAGTGCTTCGTAGAGTGCTTCGAAGTCGCCCTGCTGCATGGGAAGGATCTTAGCAAGAGCTGCTTCTCTTTCTTCTACTGTATCGGAGCAGATCATTTCACGGAATGCTGCGATTCTGTCAGCTTCGAAGAACATGTGCTCTGTACGGCAAAGACCGATACCTTCTGCACCAAGCTCAACAGCCTTCTTAGCGTCAGCGGGTGTATCTGCGTTTGTTCTAACCTTAAGGGTTCTGAATTCGTCAGCCCAACCCATGATGATACCGAAGTTACCGGAAATCTCAGCATCTACTGTGGGGATGATACCGTCGTAGATGTTACCTGTTGAACCGTCGATTGAAATCTCTGAACCTTCAACGAAGGTCTTGCCATCAAGAACGAACTTCTTGTTTTCTTCGTCCATTGCGATTTCCTGGCAACCTGATACACAGCAAGTACCCATACCACGAGCAACAACAGCTGCGTGTGATGTCATACCGCCACGTACTGTAAGGATACCCTGAGCAGCCTTCATACCTGTGATATCTTCAGGTGATGTTTCAAGACGAACAAGGATAACCTTCTCGCCCTTATCTGCCCATGCAACTGCGTCTTCAGCTGTGAATACAACCTTACCGCAAGCAGCACCGGGAGAAGCGCCGAGACCCTTACCGATGGGAGTTGCAGCCTTGAGAGCCTTAGCATCAAACTGAGGATGAAGAAGGGTGTCAAGGTTTCTGGGATCGATCATTGCAACAGCTTCTTCCTTTGTCTTGTGACCTTCAGCAACGAGGTCAACAGCAATCTGGAGAGCAGCCTGTGCAGTTCTCTTACCGTTACGTGTCTGGAGCATATAGAGCTTTTCGTTTTCAACTGTGAACTCCATATCCTGCATGTCGTGATAGTGATTTTCAAGAAGTGCGCAAACTTCTGTGAACTGCTTGAAAGCAGCGGGGAACTTTTCAGCCATTTCAGCGATGGGCATCGGAGTTCTTACGCCGGCAACAACGTCTTCACCCTGTGCGTTTGTAAGGAATTCACCCATAAGCTTCTTTTCACCGGTAGCGGGGTCACGTGTGAAAGCAACACCTGTACCGCAATCTTCACCCATGTTACCGAAAGCCATAGCCTGAACGTTAACAGCAGTACCCCATGAGTAGGGAATATCGTTGTCACGACGGTAAACGTTTGCACGGGGGTTGTCCCATGAACGGAAAACAGCCTTAACAGCGCCCATAAGCTGCTCTTTGGGATCTGTGGGGAAGTCTGCACCGATCTTAGCCTTGTATTCAGCCTTGAACTGCTCTGCGAGCTCCTTAAGGTCAGCAGCGGTAAGCTCTGTATCCTGAGTTACGCCTCTGTCTTCCTTCATCTTGTCGATGAGCTCTTCGAAGTACTTCTTACCAACTTCCATAACAACGTCAGAGTACATCTGAATGAATCTTCTGTAGCAGTCATATGCCCATCTTTCGTTGCCTGACTTCTCAGCCATAACCTTAACAACATCTTCGTTAAGACCAAGGTTGAGGATTGTATCCATCATACCGGGCATTGATGCACGAGCACCTGAACGAACCGATACAAGGAGAGGTCTTTCAAGGTCACCGAACTTCTTGCCTGTGATCTCTTCCATCTTTTCGATGTTAGCCATGATCTCAGCAACGATTTCGTCGTTGATCTTGCGACCGTCTTCGTAATACTGTGTACAAGCTTCAGTTGTGATTGTGAAGCCCTGGGGAACGGGAAGGCCGAGGTTTGTCATTTCAGCGAGGTTTGCACCCTTACCGCCGAGAAGCTCTCTCATGCTGCCGTTGCCTTCTTTGAAAAGGTATACCCATTTCTTTGACATTGGAATCTCCTCCTAAAATAAAAAATTTACTAAATTAATCAGCGGAAAATACAGAGACTACCCCCTTGTATTTTCACTCCTAAAGATTTTAACAAATTTATGCCGAAAAGTCTATAGTTTTTTTACATATAGATTGACAAAATTTACTGTTGATTTTGTCGAATTTTACACAAGGCAAACAACCTTTTCTTTATCGGGATAAATATTGTGTTAATTTTTGTTTTTTTAGTGGAAATCCGCAGGTGTTTATGGTAAAATGATAAACTGTTAAAATGTATTATTATATTCTTTATATACGGAGGTAACAATATGAAAAAACTGATTGCAGCCACACTTGCGGCCATCCTTTTATTTACTCTTGCAGCCTGCGGTAAGGATAATACCGACGCCGACAGTACCGAAGACTCAACCGCACCCGTAGACGGCATGGAGGTTGTTATCGGATACGATGAGGACGGCAAGGCAGTAACAGAAATCGTACCCACCACAAAATATCAGGGCACTACAGACCCTATGACCGAGCTTACAGTTGTAATCCCCTACAATTACATCTATTCTCTTGACGAAAAATATCAGCAGGACATTCAGCTTTTCGCTACGGATAACGGCTTTATCTCCTGTACTCCTGACGAAGCAAACGGAAAGATAACCTTCGTAATGACAGCGGCGGCACACAACACCTTTCTTTCCGAAAAGAGATGGGAGCTTTCACAGATTTTCCTTTCTCTCATCAACACATATCCCTTCTTCGACCAGTGTATTGCAAACAACATCGAATACACTGATATGACAATCCGTGTTGACAGGAAGGCTTACGAAAATGACGATTCCGCAGCTATGATTATCGACTATGTGGGCAGCTTATGTATGAACAGCTATCAGATTTTCCTCACAACCACAAATTATTACTGCAACATCAAAATTGTTGACAAGGATACAGGCGAGGTTATCAAGGAACTCAGCAAAACATCAGTTTTCAGCAACTGATTCATCAAAGGTACAGAACAGGTGACGTAAAATGAGCTTTATTGAATTTGATTCGGTTTACAGAAGATATCAGACCGGTGAAATCTCCATCCCCGCCGTCGACGGAGTAAGCTTTTCCGTTGAGAAGGGCGAATTCTGCCTTATTGTCGGTACCAGCGGTGCGGGCAAGTCCACAGTACTGAATATTCTCGGCGGTATGGACAGCTGCGACGAGGGTAAGGTACGTGTAGGCGGAAAAACCATCAGCGACCTTTCCGATGACCAGCTCATCGACTACCGCAGATACGACGTGGGCTTTATCTTCCAGTTTTATAATCTCGTACCCAATCTTACCGCACTCGAAAACGTTGAGCTTGCCACACAGATGTGCAAAAAGCCCATCAAGCCTGAGACTATCCTCAAAAAGGTAGGTCTCGAAAGCAGAATGGATAACTTCCCCTCTCAGCTTTCAGGCGGTGAACAGCA
>JAFZFT010000021.1 GCA_017555765.1 Clostridia bacterium
CACACCAAAGCTTCGACTTTACTGATACCGCAGATGCCTGACGCTTGCGAAAGGTTGTACTTTTCAGTTAAAATCAGCCCGCCTTCGTCATCTTTTTTCATGGAGCGACCAACAAGGGTGCTTTTACTCGTTTTTTCTCCCTACATCCGCGGACTACACCTTCCTCCTTCCTCTTACGCTTTACCGCGTCGGCCCTTGGCCCTTTCCCCTCACCGCGGGGATAACCTTCCTCCTTCCACCCACGCTCCACCGCGTAATCCCTAATCCCTAGTCCCTAATCAAAAAGCTCCCCGCAAAGCGGAGAGCTTTTTGATTATTTCTTAAATCCGTTGATAATTCTCTTGAAGCCGCCCTTCTTGCCGTTACAAAGGTCGAGGATACCGTCAACGCTTTCCTGGGAAAGAAGTCCGCCGGTAAAGCCGCTGAAGGAACGAAGGGGCATATCCTTAATTGATTCGGTGATCATATCAGGATTCTCCGCAGTGAGAGCAACAACCTTTGCACCATTGGTGAGAAGTCCGTACAGAGCCTTACCGAAGGGGCTTACTGCAACCTGACTTACGGAGCAGTTGATTGTAAGCTCACCCTTCTTGAATTCCTCATTGCAGGGAATTTCTCTTGCGAGCACTGCCTCGAACTGATCGTCGGGGATAAAGGTTGTGTTTACAAGATCGTAGTAAGCGGGTGCTGTTTCACTGTAATCGGGTACTTCTACGTCAGCCTTTGCGGTCTTGACTGTTACCTCGCCCTCGAGACGGATGTCTCTTGAGGAAGCACCTACCTTGATTGCGTACTTGCCGCTTTCTGCGTGCCAGTCGCAGATGTTTACGTTGTAATAGCTGAAGGCTCTTTCATCAAGCTCGATTTCAACCTTTGCAGTCTCGCCTGCCTTGAGGAATACCTTCTTGAAGCCCTTGAGCTCTTTTTCAGCCTTGAAGAGCTTGCTTTCGGGTGCTGATACATATACCTGAGCAACCTCGGCACCGTCAACCTCGCCGATATTCTGAAGCTTGAAGGTAACTGTAAGCTTTTCGCCTTCCTTCACTGTCTTCTTTGAAAGCTTGAGGTCACTGTATGCAAACTTTGTGTATGAAAGTCCGTGACCGAAGGGATATGCAACTGCCTTCTTTGCGGTGTCAAAGTAGCGGTAGCCTACATAGATGCTTTCACGGTACTCAACAGTACGGGGACCCATGGGGAAGTACTGTGCAGAAAGAGCATCCTCGTTGATGAGGGGGAAGGTCTCTGCAAGCTTACCTGAGGGATTAGCCTTGCCGAAGATGAGGTCGTAGCAAGCCTCTCCGCCTGCCTGACCTGCAAGGTACATATTAAGAATTGCCTTTGCCTTGCTGTCCCAGGGCTTCATCTGTACGGGCGAACCGCAGGAAAGTACGACAACAATGTTGGGATTGACTCTTGAAAGAGCGTCGATAAGGAAAGCGTGTGATGAGGGCATCTTGATGTGCTTACGGTCGAAGCCTTCGCTTTCGAAAGCATCGGTAAGACCAACGAAGACGATAACTGCATCTCTCATCTTAGCTGCCTGACAAGCCTCTTCTATAAGCTTGGGATTGAAGCCGTCACCCTTAAGTGAGTAGCCGTCTGCATAGGTAACTGCCTTGCCGTTGAGCTTAAGTGCATCAAGGAAGGAAACTGTCTTCCATGCGTTGATGTGGCTTGAGCCTGCACCCTGATAGCGGAGCTTCTTTGCAAGTGCGCCGATAACTGCAACGCTGTCTGTCTTCTTAAGAGGAAGAATAGCCTCATCGTTCTTCATAAGTACTGCAGAATTGAGTGCTGCCTGCTTTGCAACCTCGTGGTGAGCCTTGAAGTCGATGTCATAGCCGTTGCCTTCGTTTTCCTTGCATTCAAAGGCAAACTTTATCATACGAAGAGCAACTGCGTCAACCTCATCCATTGTGAGAGTACCATCTGCAAGTGCCTTCTTGATGTTTGCATTGTTCATACCGTTGTTACCGGGCATTTCAAGGTCAAGACCTGCCTTTACGCCGAGTACTCTGTCGTTAACTGCACCCCAGTCACTTACAACAATACCCTTGAAGCCCCATTCGCCACGGAGAATATCGGTAAGGTAACGCTTGTTTTCTGCAAGGTATGTACCCTCAATTCTGTTGTAGCTGCACATTACTGTGGTGGGCTGCTCTGTCTTTACGATATGCTCGAAGGCGGGGAGATAAATTTCTCTCATCGCTCTTTCGTCAGCTACGGTGTCAATGCACATTCTGATGTGCTCCTCATTATTTGCACAGTAGTGCTTGAGGCTTACTCCGATGCCGTTCTTCTGTACGCCGTGAACATAGGCTGCACCCATTCTTGAGGTGAGGAAGGGGTCCTCGGAGATATATTCGAAGTTTCTGCCGCAAAGGGGACTTCTCTTGATGTTTACACCGGGGCCGAGTACGGTTGTAACCTTGAGTGCCTTAGCTTCGTCAGCGATGGTTTCGCCGACCTTTTCCATAAGCTCAACATCCCATGAGGATGCGGTTGTAACTGCGGTGGGGAAGCAGGTTGATGTTTCGGATTCCTGCATGATGTTTGTACCTGCAGAAGCCTTTTCCTTTCTAAGACCGTGAGGGCCGTCACTCATCCATACTGAGGGGATGCCCACTCTGTCAATGTCCTTTGTAAGCCAGAAGGTCTTACCTGAAAGAAGGGAAAGCTTTTCGTCAAGAGTTAATTCGTCAAGAATTTTTTTGTAGTCTTTTTCGCTCATGATTCTTCTCCTTTATAATAATTATTTCGTTTTAATTATAGCCACGGATTTTTATATAAAAGCTCTGTTTTTCCGCGTCTGGGCTACATACTATTTCATAGTACCAAAAAATAAGCAGAATTACAATAGTTTAACAAGAATATTCCTCAAACAAACAAAAATAAGCCGCTTCGGGTATTGAACCGCTGCGGCTTATTCAAATTATCTTCTGAAAATCAGCCTTTTGTAAAGCTTGCCGATAAGATATCTGCGGTTATTCTGCAGCGTTTTTCTGTCGGGCTTTTCTCTTTCACGAAGCTGACGGTGATAGCAAAGGGGTAGGTCTACGAACCGTACTGTGCCGAAGAAGCGACATATAATACCTATCCAGCAATCGTACTCGGGAATGTGCTTTGGTACGGGCATAATGTATTTGAGCATCCTTCTGTCGAATGCCATAAGAGGTCCGTAGAAGGTGTTTTCTGCAAGATTCGGAATAACTCCCCTCTTGCAACCGTACTTGCTGAAGTAGGAATACTCTCTGATATTCAGAGCCTCGTCGGTAATGTAGGCATTGTGCATAACAAGGTCTGCACCCTCGTCAAATGCCTCACTGACCCTCTTTATCTTGTCGGGAAGCCATACATCATTCTGTGAGCAGATGAAAATTCTGTCGCCCTTTGCGTACCTGATGCCGTTTATCATATTTTCGGTCTTTCCGACCTTGCCCTCGGCATAAATAACACGGCTGTCCTCGGCGGCAAGCCTTTTTGTGACTCTGCCTGCTGCTCCGCCCGGATTTTCATCGGTGACTATTATTTCATCCTCGAAGGAAAGTTGACAAAGCACCGAGCGGATAGCTTCCTCGATATATTCGCCTTCTCTTGAGGCAGGTATGATTACTGATATCATCACGGTACTCCTTTCCTTACCTGTATTTTGATGGATAACGGATAATCGGTCTAATCCCTAGTCCCTTACTTCTTATGGTATCTGAGGTGGCAGATATCGTCACCCTTTGCGATTGTCTTGGGAAGGTCGAGCTCTGCATAATAACGCTCACCGATACCTCTGTCACCGCACATAGCGATGTCGCAGAGCATTGCAATCTGCTCGTCGGTACAGCCTGCCTTCTGCCATGCCTTTACAAGAGGACAGTAATGGAAGTGGATTTCAAGCTCGTCGTCTGTGCAGTTTTTGATATCCATTTCAAAAACAAGCTGAGCGGGAAGAGTGAAAAGTGTCTTCTTGAGTCCCTTGAGAGACGCTGTCTTTCCTTTATATACAAGATTCTGACCCTGCACAAGGCCGCAACGCTTAACTGCCGCTGAGCCGAAATCTCTGGGGTCGAGACCTCTCTTTTCAGCCTCGTCACAGAGAAGCCAGAGCCATGTTGCTCTGTGCTCGAGCTGCTCTCTTACTGCATTGAGAAGAGGATTGTTGATTCTTGCTTCGTTTTTTACATTACTCATTGTTTTCTTCCTCCTTGAGTTTAAACACTTCGGATTATATCCGACATCTTATAAGGACTGACTGTCACGCCAGCCGATGTATTCCGAATAAAGAGCGTTGTATTCACTCTTTATTTCTTCACTGTTGTTGAGAGTATACTTTCCCGTCTCATTCGAGAAGGTATATTCACGGTTTGCGAGGGCTGAAAAAGCCTTATCCGAAAGCGCCTTTGCTTTTTCAACGTTGGCGGCAACAATACTGTAATCATCACCGAGGGAGTTTATTTTCTCCGCGAGAGCATCAAAGTAGCCTTCCTCATAAGCGTAATAGAAAGCCGAATCCTCGTTGATTATATGGAATGCCGCAGTATAAGGGTCAATATAAACGGACTTTTCGTTTACCTGCATACGGTTGTCGTCCCAGTTGCAAATGTAGTTAAGATATAAGTACATGGAAGCGAGCTCCTCGGCAACTCCGTTTTCTGCAAGAGTATTCCATTTCTCAGCTCTTGCCTTTGCACTTCCTTCTCCGCAACCCGCAAGGCAGGTCACACAAAGCACAAATACACATAAAATACTGATAAGCTTTTTCATAGTATTCCTCCACTTATGTATTGTTTAAAATTATAGCACTTGAGAAGGGTATTGTCAATTCTCAATTAGGGATTAGGGACTAGGGATTAGGGATTACGCGGTGGAACGTGGGTGGAGGGAGGAAGGTTATCCCCGCGGTGAGAGGGTTACTCCCTCCGTCAAAATCTGCGATTTTGCCACCTCCCTCAATGAGGGAGGTTAATTTGCAGTCAGGTGGCGGTGAAAGATGCGGATTTGCCCCCTCCGACATCCTTACGGATGCCACCTCCCCCTAAAGAGGAAGGCTCGGTCGCTGTGAGGAAGCACTATAACAAAAGTTTGGAATAACAATTCCGTAAAGCACTGTATAAAACAAAACCTTGCCCGCTGCGGAAACTGCAAACGGAGGGCGGGTAATCTGTTGGGGAGTAGTAGAATTTAATAATAGCTATCTTTCTCGACGGATATCACTGATGGCTCGCTTCCGCAGTTTGCTGTTGAAGGCGGACTACACATATATTTAAATATGCCGAGCCGTGTCTACAAAAAA
>JAFZFT010000141.1 GCA_017555765.1 Clostridia bacterium
GTCAACGAGGCCCTTTTCATCGAAGAGGAAGAGAGCGTTAAGTGCGATTTCAAGGCACTTTTCAACTGTCTTCATATCCATGTTATCAGCCGTGTCGCCTCTTGTGTGGTAGTACTTCGGAGGACCGGGGTTCATAGCTGCAAGAGTAACTGCGGGGATACCTGCCTGCTGAACAGCAGCAGCGTCGGAAGCTCCGAGATAAACTGATGAATAGGGGAGATCAAGACCTGCATCAAGACCTGCCTTCTTGAGAAGCTTACAAACTCTTGCGTCCATCTTGATTGTACCTGTCATATCACGCTCGTAAATAGCGATATCCTCATAATCTCTGAAGGTTTCAAGACCAACAAAAATTGTGGGAACATCCTTGAATTCTTCCTTGTGAGCCTTGCAGAATGCCTTTGAGCCGCGAAGACCTGATTCTTCAGCACCGGCTGAAAGAGCAATAACCTCAGTATGCTCGAGGTCGATGTTGTTGTCCTTGAGGTACTTGAGAATTGCAACTGAACCGATTGCACCTGTAAGGTTATCGTTAGCACCTTCAACGCAGAGACGGAAGTTTACGAAGCCGATAGCAAGAATACCGCCGGGGATACCGATAAACTGACCGTAGTGGAAGATGTTGTAGATGAGAGTGCCTTCTTCAAGAACACCAAATGTGTTGAGTGCTGATGAGATAAGCACGAAGAAGAGTGAAACAACAGCGATTACACCGCAGATATAAAGAAGGATGTGACCGCCGAGGTGTGTGTATGTCCACTCGTAGGATGAGTCAACGTGACCGCTGAAGATGATTCTCTGCTTGAGCTCACCTGATGCTTTTTTCACGCCGTATGTGTTGTGTGATGTTTTCTTGGGAACGATGCCGTCAATGAATTCCTTATAGAGGAGAAATTCACCTATCATAAAGATGATAGCAAAGATGCCGAGTGCAAGGCCTATGTAGGGAAGACCGAAGAAGTTGAGAAGACAGCTTAAGATAACAAGAATACCGTCAACTGTTACCCAGCTCATGAATGCCTTGGGGGCAAGCTTGAAGGGTTCGATTTTTACTTCGTCTGCACAGGTTTTAAGCTCCTCTGCGATGTGTTCCTGAGCCTGCTTTTCAGCTTCGTAGCCAGCAGGTCTGGGTCCGATTGTTTTACAGATTTTTTTGATTTCTCTGACAGTGTAGTTTGTATACATTCTGACAGAGGCTGCATAATTTTTTACGCTTTCTTCAGCTTTCAAAATTATCTCTCCTTTTGCTAGTGATTAAATTCCCGCAAAAACACGGAAATTATTGTCAACATATTACCATTAAAGACTATGCTTGTCGAGAGTTTTTATTAAATGTAAATAAATAATTTACAAATTGTATAAAAATGACTATCAAGTAGGAAAATCCGATTTTCTTTCCGATATTTTTCAGGCGGGAATACATTTATTAATTGTGTAATGTTCTGTTGTATAATTTTGCTGATTTTATAAGTCGGGATAAACTTTGATTGACTTTTTAATTCACGTATGTTAACATAAAAGTAAGTATAATACTATGAGGTGATAAAATGTTTTGTGAAATATGCGGACAACAGCTCGAGTCTACAGATAAATTCTGTCCCGCTTGCGGAAACAGAGTTCAGGTTGCTCAGCCTGAACAAACACCGAGTTATTCTGAAGAGCCTGAGCAATCTTATACTCCTGATTCTACAGAATATATACCCTCTTCTTCTGATTACGGCACTGATTATCAGCAGGAAGACAATATCAGGGGCGGTTATTACGAAGATAATGTTGATTACGGTCCGCCGCCGGAGAAGAAAAATGGAGGTAAGGGTGCTTTGATAGCTGTTCTTCTTATCGTACTTCTTCTCGGTATCGGATTCGGAGCCTTCTGGTTTGTTAACGGCAGAAAGCTGCCCGAAAGTGACACCTCAAACAAGGATAATGAATCCACTGCTTATCAGTCAGGAGCAGTGACGGAAGGGAACAGCGTTCAGGGTGCTACCGAACCGTCTTCCCAACCGACAACCGTCAATCCTGAGTTGACACAGAAGGATGTCTGGTATTATGATGAATCAGACCGTTTTGGCATTTTGATAGACGTAGGAGAAGGATACAACCTCAATCTCAGAAGACAGCCTGACACATCCGATCCCAACAACGTAATAGTAATGATTCCTAATAAGGGATATGCCACTGTACTCGGAGTAAGCAGTAAAGACTTACAGTGGTACTATGTTGAATATACAGACGAGTTTTCCACTTATTACGGATACATACATTCGCAATACACCATGAGACAGTATTAAGAGGGAGAGGTAGAGAATGAAAACGATTATAGTCGGCGCAGGCGCAATCGGCGGTACTGTTGCAGTGCTTCTCAAGGAAGCGGGTTACGATGTACGCATTATGTGTCACAGTGAAAGTACAAAAGCACTCATTGAAGAGGACGGCTTTTTCCTCAACGGAGCAAAGGGTGAGCACAGAGTAGATTTTACATGCTACAGTGACGTCAAGGAATTCGGTGACGAAAAGTTTGATATTATTGTAATTGCTACCAAGTACGCTCATATGGCTGAGTGTGCAAAAATGATGCTTCCATACCTTGCTGAAAACGGACTTGTTATAGGTATGCAGAACGGAATTCTTACCGATGAGCTTGGCGCAATTGTCGGCAGAGATAAGGCAGTAGGCTGTATGATAGGCTTCGGTGCTACAAGAAATGCTCCTAACGATGTTACAATGACAAGCCTCGGTGAGTTTTATGTCGGTATGCTTGACGGCAGAGTAACGAGAACACTTGAGGTTTTTGCCGAAATGCTCAAGAGCGTACTTCCCACACAGATTACCCGCGAAATCAAGCGTAGACAGTATTCAAAGCTTATTATCAACTCCTGCATAAATGCAGTTGCGGGTATTACCGGCAAGACCTTGGGAGAAATCCTCAAGGACGGCAGAGCAAGAGATCTTTTCCTCAATATTGCAAGAGAGGGTATGGCAGTTGCAAAGGCTATGAAGATAAGCGTACCAAAGTATGGTGCAGTGCTTGAATACAGATTACTTGCATTAGGAAATAACAAGGCATATAACTCTGTCTGTAAGTTTGTTGTAATGATGGTTGGTAAGCTTTATTCCGACGTAAAGCCCTCAACTCTTCAGTCACTTGAAAAGGAAGAAAAGACAGAAATTGATATTCTCAACGGATATTTTGTTCAGATGGGTAAAAGATACGGCGTTGAAACACCCGTCAACACAAAGCTCGTGCAGATGATTCACGAAATTGAAGAGGGCAAGAGAGAAATGACCTCCGATAATCTCGCTGAATTCTGATAAATGTAAAAAAGGAGAGATTAATATGAAAAAGAACCCTAACAAAATCATTATTGGTGCAATTGCCGCAGTTGTTGTAGTTGTCCTTGCATTGGCTCTTTCAGGCGGTTCAGATAACTCGGGCGGCTCAGGCGGCTTCGGAAACAAAGCACAGGAAAACACAGAAGTTACTATTGCTCAGCCTGTTACACTTTCCGATTACAGTGTGCGTGAAGGTGAAAACAGCATTCAGGATATCGCAGCCTATTTCGGCCCTGATTTATTCGAATATGACTGTGGTTATTTAAGCGGTTATAAACTGGAAGGCAAAGGGCTTGAAATGATAGATGCCTTCAACAGTTATGTAGACTATGTTAAGGCAAATCATCCGGAGCTTACCGTTTTGTCTGAATCGCAGCACGATTATCCGTATCCCGGTGGCGGATATAATTACTACTATTCCGATATCCGCTTTGCTTATACAGGCACAGAAGATATAAAGCCTCTCACTGCAGAAAGTAACGATGTTTTATATCTTCAGCTTTACCTTAAGTCCGGCAAGAGGGACGTTATCATTCAGCTCTCTGAGAATTATACCTTCAGAGACCTCGGCTACAGATATGACGCACCGAATGTGACTGTTACTCCCTCAGGAGAATCTGCAAATGCAGGTGTTATCCGTAAGGGCAATACCTTCACCACTACTGACGGAAGACTCAGCTGTGAATTAGGTAACGCAACTATTCTTAAAAGCTCAGGTACACTTACAGGTACAATCAAATACGATAAGCATCTCGAGGAAAACGAAACCTTCCTTGTAGATGACTTCAATGGTGACGAAGCATTCGCAGTTAAAATGCCCTTCGGAGCTACCGAGAAATGTGATGTTTACATTGGATACGATATGGACAACGTTACTACAAGCAGAAAAAGTTTCTCGACCATCTTTAAACCGGTATCGCCTGAACTGTATTACAGCAGAAATGGTGAAAACTATTGGGAATACCCCAACCCCAACGATCAGATAGTCAAGGATGCTACTCTCAGATTTATGTACTATGACGGTGAAGTAGCCGTATATTACATATACATGGATGTTGATGAGCCTATGGAGCTTTTCGGTGCAGTAAGCCTCAAGCAGGAAGAACCCGAAGCACAGGATAACAATAGCGGTTCATCCGGTAGCTCAGGCTCAAACGGCAACAGCAGCTGGAATGACCGCAATAATAACAAGGTTGAGTTTTGCTCAAGATGCGGTAATAAGGGCTGGTACGACTGTAACGACTGCATTGACGGATACAACAGAGTCAAAATAACAGTTCCTAAGGCTACATCAGGCGTTGGCGGCACTTATTACGAGAATATTCCCTGCAAATCAAGAGGCTGTAACGGCGGTAAGATAGATTGTGACCGCTGCGATAACTAAAAGGAATATATTCCTAGAATTAACAAAATTTTAGTTTACATAATTTCTCCTCTCAATCCGAGGGGAGATTTTTACTTTTTAGGTGAAATATAACAAAAATATTATTGACTTATATACGCTTTTTGTTGTATTCTTAATATGGAGTAAAATAAAAAGGAGAAACTCATATGACAACCGCAGAATATCTTCAATTGATTGACGAAGTCAACGAAAAAGGTAAATATAAGCCTGAATGGCCATCGCTTTCCCATCACAAGGTACCTGATTGGTATATGAATGACAAATTAGGTGTGTTTATTCATTGGGGCATTTATTCCGTACCCGCCTTCGGCAGTGAGTGGTACTCCCGCAGTATGTACGATAAGAGAGTACGCGAGTTTGAGCATCACAGAAAGACCTACGGTGAGCATAAGGATTTCGGCTATAAGGATTTTATCCCGATGTTCAAGGCTGAGAATTTCAAGGCAGATGAATGGATATCGCTTTTCAAAAAGGCGGGTATAAAATATGTAATGCCCGTAGCAGAGCATCACGACGGCTTTGCTATGTACGATACCGAATTCAACCGTTGGAATTCAGTTAAAATGGGACCTTGCCGTGACGTTGTGGGTGAGCTCAAGGGCGAATGCGAAAAGCAGGGACTCACGATGTGTGCCTCAACTCACAGAGCGGAGCATTATTTCTTTATGAATCTGGGCAGAACCTTCGACAGTGACGTAAATGACGAGAACTATGCCGACTTTTACGGCCCCGCAGTTTATTGCGAAGAGTGGAATTCCGAAAATCTCGGTCTTACTACTGAGGATACATATACAGTCGGTGCAAGTAAGGAGTGGCTCGAGGATTGGCTCGTACGTACATGTGAGCTTATAGATAAATATCAGCCTTCCGTACTTTATTTTGACTGGTGGATACACAATCACTCCTTCAAGCCTTATCTTAAAAAGCTTGCGGCTTACTATTACAACAGAGCCGATGAGTGGGGTAAGGAGGTAACCATAAACCATAAGCACGAGGCATTCCCGCCCACAGTTGCAGTTTTTGATGTTGAAAGAGGTGCTCTCACAGGCATTTCACCTCTTTATTGGCAGACAGATACCGCAATCGGTAAGGGCTCATGGGGTTACAGAAAGGACAACGAATACAAGAGTTCCCGTCAGGTAATATGCGACCTTATCGATATCGTAAGTAAAAACGGTAACCTTCTTATCAATATCGGCCCCAAGCCCGACGGTACTATTACCGATGAAGAAACAGAGGTTCTTCTCACAATGGGCAAGTGGCTTGAGGTTAACGGCGAAGGCATCTACGGCACAACCTTCTGGAAGCAGTTCGGTGAAGGTACCGTAAATGCAGAGGCAGGCTTCTTCAAGGACGGCGATGAAAAGAAGTTCACAAATGAGGATTTCCGCTTCACATACAAGGACGGCTATCTCTATGTCTTCCAGATGAGACCATCAAAGACCGTAAGAGTAAGAACTCTCAAAAAGCATAATCCTCACGATTATCTTATTGAAAGCATCGAGCTTCTTGGAAGTGACGAAAAGGTAAGCTTCACAAGAACGGAAGAATATCTTGAAATTCAGCTTGAAAATGAGCCCGCAACAGACCTTCCGCTCTGCTTCAAGATGGAAATAGGTTAATTTTACACAGATACTAAATATAAAGGAGATACAAAATGGACAACATACAGCTTATTAAGGAACAGATTTGTGATGTCTGCCATAAGATGTGGCAGCTTGGTTGGGTAGCGGCAAATGACGGTAATGTCAGCGCAAAGCTTCCCGACGGCAGAGTAATTGCAACACCTACAGGTATCAGCAAATCCTTCATAACACCCGACAAGCTCATAATTCTTGATATGCAGGGAAATGTGCTTGAGGCTCAGGAGGGATACCGTCCTTCAAGTGAAATCAAGATGCACCTTCGTTGCTATGAAAAGAGAGAGGATGTATTCAGCGTAATCCACGCCCATCCTCCCGGAGCAACAGGCTTTGCAGTAGCTCACAAGCCTATGGATATGTACAATATGATCGAGGACGTTGCCGCTATCGGTGCCGTACCTCTCACACCCTACGGTACACCCTCTACCTCAGAGGTGCCCGATTCAATCGAGCCTTATCTTGAGGAGCACGATGTAATGCTTCTTGAAAACCATGGTGCTCTCGCAGTGGGTAGTGATGTTATTACCGCCTTCTACAGAATGGAAAGCCTTGAGCTCTGGGCAAAAATCACAATCAATGCCGTAATTTTAGGCGGCAGCTGTGATATCAGCAACGAAAACGTACAGAAGCTTATTGACCTTCGCTCCTTCTACAGAATCACAGGCAGACACCCCGGTCACAAGGTATTCAATCCCGACGATGACCTTCTTCATAAAAAGGGTTAAGAGGTGACACAATGCTTAAAGGAATATCACCCATAATTTCACCGGAGCTTCTCAAGGCTCTCGCAGAAATGGGACACGGAGACGAGCTTGTTATCGCAGACGGTAACTTCCCTTGCCACAGTGTAGGTAAGGATGCAATTGTTATCCGCGCCGACGGTCACGGAGTACCTGAAATTCTTGATGCGGTACTCAAGCTTCTTCCCCTCGACACATACACAGAAAAGCCGGTAGCTCTTATGGAGGTTGTACCCGGTGACACCTGCGGCACTCCCGAAATATGGAGTACCTATGAGGAAATCCTCACAAAATATGAGCCTGAGCATCACGCTATAGATTATACCGAGCGCTTCGCCTTCTATGAAAGAGCAAAGGGTGCGTACCTTATAATCGCAACGGGTGAAAAGGCTATTTATGCCAACATTCTTCTGAAAAAAGGTGTGGTTAAATGAAAACAGTATTAGCCTTTGACTTTGGTGCTTCAACGGGCAGAGCAATCAAAGCCGTTTATGATAACGGAAAGATATCCTATGAGGAAATCCACCGCTTTGATAACGTACCTCTTACTGTTGACGGACATATCTGCCACGATGTTGATATGATTTTATCCGAGGTAAAAACAGCAATTGATAAAGCGGGAGAGATTGATTCTCTTGCATTTGACACCTGGGGAGTGGACTATGGTCTTCTTGATAAGGAAGGTAAGCTTATCCATCAGCCTTATCATTACCGTGACGAAAGAACAAAGGATGCTCTTTCGAAAGCATTCGAAAAGCTCGGCGCCGATGAGCTGTACGCTGAAACGGGCAATCAGATAATGAGCCTTAACACTTTGTTTCAGCTTATAAGCGACGACAACATCGAAAAAGCGGATAAGCTTCTCTTTATGCCCGATTTGTTTGCATATTTTCTCACGGGTGAAAAGGTCTGCGAGATGACTATCGCATCAACCTCACAGATGCTCGATATGAAAGAAAAGTGCTGGAGTAAGAAGGTGCTTGACACCTACGGCATAAAAGAAAGCCTCTTCGCACCTTTGAATGAAAGTGCAACCGTCAACGGAAAATACAAGGGTATTCCCGTTATAAGTGTTGCGGGTCACGATACGCAGTGTGCGGTGGCGGCAATGCCCTCGGAAAATGAAAATGCAGCATTTCTTTCCTGCGGTACATGGTCTCTTATCGGTTGTGAGCTTGATGAGCCCGTAATGACCGAAAAGAGCAATACCCTTGAGCTTTCTAATGAAATGGGTGCAAACGGAAAAATCAATTTCCTTAAGAATATCAGCGGCTTGTGGCTTATTCAGGAAACAAGACGCGACCTTGCGAAAACCGATAGAAAGTATAGCTACAACGAGCTTGAAATGCTTGCGAGGGAAAGTGAAGCCTTCAGAAGCTTCATAGACCCCGATGCTCCCGAGCTTTCAGCTCACGGCAATCTTCCCGATAAAATCAGAAGCTACTGCAGAAGTACAAATCAGCCCGTACCCGAAACGGTGGGCCAGCTTGTCAGATGCATATACGAAAGCCTTGCACTCAAATACCGCCTTGCTCTCGAGCAGATAGGGGAGTGTACGGGTAAAAAATTCGATGTGCTTCATCTTATGGGTGGCGGCACAAAGGACGGATTCCTTTGTGAGCTTGCATCAGAGAGTATAGGCATTCCCGTTATCGCAGGGCCTATTGAAGCTACTGCGCTCGGTAATATCGTACTTCAGCTTATCGCTTTAGGTGAGATTGAAACAATATCACAAGGCAGAAAAATTATAGCAGAGGCCGAAAAGGTAAAGAAATACGAGGGCATACACACACCCGAGTGGGACGAAGCCTTTGAACGCTTTTGTAAAATTATAAAGAAATAACGAAAAGGAGAAATAAATATGTTATATCCCAGAATTGGTATCAGACCTGCAATCGACGGACGCTGGGGCGGAGTAAGAGAAAGCCTCGAAAATCAGACAATGGGTATGGCTGAGGCAGCTGCAAAGCTTATCAGCGAAAACCTCAGATATCCCGACGGCACTCCCGTTCAGTGTGTAATTTCAGACACAACAATCGGTGGTGGTGCAGAGGCGGCAAAGTGTGAGGATCAGTTCTCAACACAGAATGTTGTTGCTACTCTTACCGTAACTCCTTGCTGGTGCTACGGCTCAGAAACCTTCGATATGAATCCCAACACAATCAAGGCAGTATGGGGCTTCAACGGTACTGAAAGACCCGGTGCGGTTTATCTTGCCGCAGTACTTGCCGCTCACGCACAGAAGGGACTTCCCGCATTCTCCATCTATGGCAGAAACGTTCAGGATATGGACGACAGAACCATCCCCGAGGATGTTGCTGAGAAGATTTTACGCTTTGCAAGAGCTTCAATAGCAGTAGGCTGGATGAAGAATAAGTCATACGTCAACCTTGGCGGTATTTCAATGGGTATTGCAGGTAGCTATTGTGATGCCGCAATGTTCCAGAAGTACTTCGGAATCCGTGCTGAATGGGTTGATATGAGCGATATCATCAGAAGAATCACTCTTGAAATTTATGATAAGGACGAGTACGAAAAGGCACTCGCTTGGATTAAAGCCAACTGTAAGGAAGGCTTCGATGTAAACGCAGGTAAGGACCTTCCCGAAATCATCAGAAAGTCCAAGGTTGTTCCCGCTGATAAGGACTGGGAATTCATCGCAAAGTTCTCAATCATTGTCAGAGATATCCTTTACGGTAACAAGAAGCTCGACGAGCTCGGCTGGCACGAGGAGGCACTCGGCAAGAATGCTGTTGCAGGTGGCTTCCAGGGTCAGAGAAACTGGACAGACTGGCTTCCCAATGCAGACTTCACAGAAGCAATTATGGCTTCAACCTTCGACTGGAACGGTCCCAAAGCTCCCACAGCCTTCGCAACAGAGAATGACACCCTTAACGGTGTTGCAATGCTTCTCGGTACTCTCGTTACAGGCAGTGCGCCCTGCTTCCACGACGTACGTACATACTGGAGCCCCGAGGCTTGCGAAAGAGTTACAGGCTACAAACCCGAGGGTAAGGCAAAGGACGGCTTTATCCATCTTATCAACTCAGGTGCAACCGCTCTTGACGGCAACGGTGCCGCAAAGAATGACAAGGGCGAGGGCTGTATGAAGCCCTTCTGGGAGATGACCGAAGAGGACATCAAGGCTTGTCTTGAAAACACAGACTGGTGCAGAGCTAACTATGAGTACTTCAGAGGCGGCGGATTCTCAAGCCACTTCCGTTGTAAGGCAGAAATGCCCGTTACAATGCTCCGTGTAAATATCGTTGACGGTATCGGCCCTGTTATGCAGATTGCAGAGGGCTACACAGTTGATCTTCCCGATAATGCGCACGAAACAATCGATAAGAGAACAGACTACTCATGGCCCACAACCTGGTTTGCTCCTAACCTTACAGGCGAAGGCGCATTTAAGGATGTATATTCAGTAATGGCTAACTGGGGTGCAAATCACGGTGTAACAGTTTACGGCCATGTCGGTGATGATCTTATCACTCTTGCTTCAATGCTCCGTATTCCCGTTAATATGCACAACGTACCCGAGGACAGAATTTTCCGTCCTCACTCATGGGCAGCCTTCGGCACAGAAGACGCTCAGAGCGCAGACTACAGAGCTTGTCAGACATACGGACCTATCTACGGCTAAAAACACATCGGGCAGTACCGTTTGGTACTGCCCATAAATTTTTATGCTGCAACTTTTTTTCCTGATGTTTTTACAGCTTTTACAGTTTTTACAGTTTGTACGGTCTGAGCGCTACTGTAACGGATGATTCCGATTACAACTGAAAGAAGGGATATTGACTCGCTTAACATGCCGCTGTATGAGAGAGCGAAAACGTTATAAACAAGAATAAGTGAAGAGGAGATAAGTATTGTCTTACGGAAATCCTTTGCGTCGAATATGCCCATGCACATTGTATTGACAACGAGACCTGCAGTTATAAGAAGTGAGTGGATGCCTTCCCATGAGAAAACGCTGACCACTGCCATAGCTAAAGAGAAAAGAACGGGAACTACAAGGCTCTTGCTCTGCTTCTTGTCGCGATAGTTGAAAGCGAAGTTACGGATTATACATACAACATTTAAAGCGAAGCCTGAAAAAGCGCCGATGAGAAGATACTGAACACAGCTGAGAGCTGTTGCAACTGTCTGTACTACTACAAGCTTTCTTTTTTCAGTACACTGATATGAATAGAAAAATAAAGCTACTGAAACGAATCCTAAAATGTGACCGAATGATGTGAGAATGTTTTGCATAGATACCTCTTGGAATAAATTAGTGTTAATTTTGTTTGTTTACAGTTACAAAATTATACGGACTTTTTTGGTAAAAGTCAATAATCGCATTGACGATAATGCACAAACAAACGTACATAAAACTAGTAAAAATAACGGAGAAAAGTGCTGTATAATCCTTTGTGGAATTAAAACAAAAAGGGAGAGGTCATTTTACCACACTTCTGTCACTGTACCGATAAAAAAGTACCCACCTGTAGGTGAGTACTTGAGATATGAGGCTTTATCCTTTCTGTTTTCAGGCGAGGTTTTCTGCTTCAATCTGAGGCTCGGGGTTTTCCTTCTTTGCTTTTCTCTTTGGTATTTTAGTATAACCCCAGATTAAAGCTATAGCAATCAAGGTAAATATCGCAAATACTGCGGAATTATGATTTGTGTAAAAAAGAATGTTTTCTGCTACGAGCTTTATCGCCATGAGGGAAAATGCCACGATTTTTGTTGCTTTCTCATTCACCTTTCCGCGCGCTTCAAGTATTTGCTCTGCTGCGCTTTTAAGAACAAAATACAATGCGACGATTATTCCTGCGAGAAAAACCGGAGATAAAATCGCAGAGAGCAGGAAATTAAAAGCATCCGGCAACAGTTCATCGGGATTGTTCGGGTCTATTTTAACAGTTACTACTTTACCAAGTCTCGATGACCCTGACGAGCTGTCGTAAAGTACGCCACGGTACTCGGTTCCGTTGTATGTATATGAAACTTTTTCTTCCCAACGATCAGTTTCATAGCCATCAGCGTCACTGTCAGTATAGTGTTCTGAGCTTGTTATTGTTGCCTGAAGCTCTACCGCGCGACTTTTTGTATTAATAACAACAGCAACATTTTTTGCTCCGTCAAAAGCTATAAAATTAAATAAAAAGATAAGTGCAAGTATAAATACAGTAAGAAAAATATCAAATGGCTTTACTTTCATTTCAATCTACCTTTCATATGTGAATAATATATTTATTTATATCATAAGAACAACAATTTTGCAATAGCAGGGGATAATATCGAAAAAAAGTACCCACCCTTAGGTGAGTACTTCGTTCTGGTTGCGGAGACAGGGTGCGGGTGTCCGGTGGACACCTCTGTGCAGAGCACAGAAGCACTGACCGAGGCGGCAGCCGAGACTTTGAACCTGCAAAGGCCCTCTTGCGGTTCCCGAAATTCATTA